>NZ_LAMX01000027.1:0-172962 GCF_001275035.1 Rheinheimera sp. KL1 | reverse complement strand
GTGTGACAACTTCACCATAATCCCTCGCAGGGAGGGGAGTCCATACATCTACAATTATTCCTTCACAATTTCCATTTCTTTAATCAGGTTAGTCGCGCCATCTACCTTCTCCATTTGCCAGAGCATATAACGGCTGTCGACATGGATAGAGCGGTTGGTGGCAGGGTCATAGTCCCAGTTGCCAATGATGCCTTCAATCACGCCATCAAATAACAAACCTACTAATTCAGCTTTACCGTTCAGCGTAGGTGAACCTGAGTTCCCACCAGTGGTATCCACTGTGCTTAAGAAGTTGACCGGCAGGTGGTTATAGACCGCATCTTTGTAGATGCCAAAATCGCCTTGTTTTAACGCTTCGATCTGAGCCTGCGGTGCGTCAAATGGCTCTATACCCGTTTGCTTCTGCAAAATACCAGCAGCTGTGGTAAATGGCTGATAAGACACCGCATCTTTTGGCTGGTAACCTTTGATAGCACCATAAGTGACACGCAAGGTGCTGTTGGCATCGGCATACACTGCTTTGCCATTGGCTTTGTTAAACGCAATGATGGCTTCCATCACTTGCGGACGCACCACGGCTAGCTTACCTTTGTGTTCTTTTTCTGCATTTTCTAAGGCGATATCGGTCTCGTACATAGCAACAGCGTATTGGATCAGAGGATCGGCACTCTCTTTAAAGTCGTCTACTGATTTGCCCATCCAGGCTAAACGCTCGACTTCATCCGACAACTTAGTCGCCTGATACAGACCTTCCAGTTTGGTGCGAAGCGCTGCGACATCCAGCTCAGCAGAACCTATACCAAAATAACCATCCAAAGCTTTTAAGCGCTGACCAGCCGGTAATTTGGCGTAATGTTGCAGGAAATGCAGCATCAACTCTTGTTCTACTTTGGCATCAAAACTGCGAGACAAACGCTTCATGCTGGCAGAAAAACGCTCCAAATCACGTTCCTGGTAGCCTATTTCACGCTCTGCGTCTGGTTTTTGCTGCTCATGAGCTAAACGATATAAACGTTTGGCAGTGTTAAATAATTGGCCATAACTCAGATAACCTAAAATGAGATCACGCTGCTGATATTGCTGTTCCTCTTGCAACAACTGCTGCAGATTACGCACCGCAGCTGCATACTTCGCTTGACGGGCCGGGCTGGATTTAATCCATAGATTCAGAGCCTTATCAAACTGATCTTTACGTTGCTGAGTATCACCTTTCTGGTAACTGCCGATCATCCCTTCAAAGTTTTTCGCATAATTAGCCAGTGACGCCAGAATACTTTCATATTTTATCCGAGCTTCTGAGCCGTCAGCTGAGTATTGTTTAATCACCTCTATCGCTTCTTCACGATAGGCTTTGGATAAGGGCAACACCTGGGTGAACTGGTTTTCAACTTCAGCTGCAGTGTTGTATCTGTTGGTACGGCCCGGATAACCGATAACCATTACAAAGTCATTTTCTTTCAGCGGCTTAGCAGATACTTTTAAATAGGAAGGTGGAGTAAAAGGCACATTTTCTGCGCTAAAATCAGCAGGCTGACCATCTTTGCCGACATAGGCACGATAAAATGAGTAGTCACCTGTGTGACGCGGCCACATCCAGTTGTCGATATCACCACCAAATTTACCTATACCTGAAGCTGGCGCATGCACTAAACGTACATCACGAATTTCCATTTGTTTGATCAGGTAATACTCTAAACCACCGTGAAAACTATACACCTCACAGCGGTAACCCGGAGTTTCGCAAGCAGCAACTTGCTCTTTACGCAGCTCGTCAATTTTATCAAAACGTTCTTTGCCCTTGAGCGAAGGCGATAATTCCTGGTTGATTTGCGCTGTGATATTAGTCACTTGCTGAGTCACAAAAATTTTAGACCCTGGAGCTGCCGGTAATTCTTCGTCTAACTCTTTCGCTAAAAAACCTTTAGCCAGCAAATTATTAGCCGCTGTGCTGTTGTGCTGAATACTGCCATAAGCACAATGATGGTTCGTCACGACTAACCCCTGATTAGAAACAAAAGAGGCAGTACAACCACCTAAACTAATCACAGCGTTCATTGGAAAGGCTGTAAGCTGAGCAATACTTTTGGCATCAATTTCCAGACCTTTTTCTTTGAGGAGTTGTTCTAGTTCAGGTAATTGATGAGGCTGCCACATGCCTTCGTCGGCATGAGCAAAAGTGGCGATGGACAACGCCAGTGTAAGCAGTGTTTTTTTCATTCAGAAATTCCTTGGCATAAAGGCCCAGACAAACTAACAGCATCAGTGCACTGTGCTGATACTGTTGCGGGTAACGGGGCTCATTGTGCGATATTTTACAGTAAAGTAAAACGGCCAGAGACTTGAATTTCCGTACTATTTCCCCCATAAAGTGAAGTCGTTAAAAATACAGGAGCTGCAATGGAACAACTAATTGAAAAGGTGATGTACGCCACCCGCTGGTTAATGGCGCCTATTTATCTTGGTCTGAGTCTGGCTTTACTGGCTCTTGGTGTGAAGTTTTTTCAGGAAGTATTCTCCATCATTCCTGTTATTTTCAGCATGAAGGAAGTCGATCTGATTTTAGTCGTACTGTCTTTAATTGATATTTCGCTGGTTGGTGGCTTGCTGGTGATGGTGATGTTTTCTGGTTATGAGAACTTCGTGTCCCGCATGGATATTGATGGTGACAGTGAAAAGCTCGGATGGTTAGGTAAACTCGACTCCAATTCGTTAAAGAACAAAGTTGCTGCATCCATAGTGGCTATATCCTCTATTCATTTGCTTAAAGTTTTTATGGATACCCAGAATATCCCCAATGACAAAATTATGTGGTATCTGCTTATCCATATGACCTTTGTCGTCTCAGCTTTTGCTATGGGCTATCTGGATAAAATTACCAAAGACGCTGGCAAAAAAGACAACTTCTGACCAGAGCATTGCATTCTTTTAAACAGAAAAACCCCGGCTTACCGGGGTTTTCGTTTCAAGCACTACACCAGATTAAAAATTATATTTAAAACCCAAAGCTGCAGATTCGTCCTGCTCTGTATCAAAATCCAGAGCAGAGAACATGGTATAAATCACCATCTCACTGTTCAGGGCGTAGTCTGCACCTACACTCCACAAAGTACCAGTTTCCGGATGACGGATTTTACTGTCATCCTGCTGCCATTGCAGTTTGTAAGTCAGAGCTTCAAGCTTATATGCAAGCTGTGCCATCACTGCATCGCCTTCAACGTTACGTCTTATATGTTCACTGTGCTGCAACATCAAACCCGCCGATAACTGACCTCCAGACAATTCCATCAGCTTAAAGTGAGCCAGAATACGTTCAGCATCGATATTATTCAGCTCACGCGCCTGACTGTAAGCAAAATAGTAAGGGTAAGCTTTAAAACCTGAGTCACCATAACTTAAGGTCCAATCATAGCCACCAGCGACCTCATCGCTGGCGCCAGTCTGGTACGTAGCTTGCAACTGAAAACCTTCAATCACGGGGCTCTGATAGCCAATAATATTCTCTAGCCTGTCCTGCCCCGCACTTAACTGTGCTATGTCATTGAGGGTTTCGTTGAATAAATCTATTTTACCTTCAGACTTTTTGAAGCGGGTGTCATTTTTACCAAAAACCAGTTCGCCCCAATTTCCGGCAAAACCTATGTAGGTGTTACGACTGCCTAATCTGTCATCCTTATTGGCCTCATCTAAACCATTAACCTGCCACTCATAAACCACGATCAGGTCAAGATTATCCACCAGCTCTTGGCGAGCTTTAAACCCCAGCCTGGTAAATGGCGCTTCAATTTGCCAACCTTGGTCGGCATAGCGGTATAAGCCTTTATCTACATACAAGCCTTGCAGATCAAGTTTACCGTAGACATCCCACTCCAAAGCCTGGGCTCCAGAACTCAGCAGCATCAGCGAGCCAACGGCAGCACAATATTTATTGTTCAAATTCGTCCCCTTATTTACTATTTTTACTGCTGGCAGTCAGATCATTTTTGCCAAAAGTCAAAGAAAAATGTCAATTTCAATGCATTTATTTACTGACCATCGTTTAATAACCAAATTATTTAACCATCCAATGGAAAATATGACTTGATACAAGCCCGATAAAACCATTGATCGACAGGCAGAAAAATAAACAATAACAAAGCGACCATAATAACCAATAAATTAAACAGGTAACTAAAATAAAAGATTAAATGTCAAAGCATCATCTGTATTGCTTACACTATTCTATGGCACCGAGAGCCCACCAGCAGCATAAGCACACTAATTTAAAACTTGATACGTTTATTGCTTCAGTATTTCTTATTAAGCGACGCTTTATAGGGTTTTAGCGGATAAAACGGCATCTGTCAAAATCCAAACTGAAACAAAGAATAACAATGTTGGATCTCTATGTTGGCTATTATGTTCTATAGTATCAGGAGTAGCGATGAATCCGATTTTATGCAAGAAAAACAATAGGTAATTAAACCTGTTACGAAGTGTGCTGTATCCAGAAAGAGTGCTCAGCCGCCAGACTAAAGATCCTAGACAAGGAGTAACCATGTTCAAAGATATGTATTTGAAAAATATAATTTTATCCATTCTTCTGATGTTCAGTGCCGGTATGGCTATATTGAGCTTTTACTCTTGGAACAGCGCCAAAGCCAGTGAAGAAGGTATGGCTGATCTGTACCAATTATCCGTCTTACAAGTAAATCCTATCTCAGATGTTTATGGCATGCTGTTACGCAGCAGGCTCGCCTTAGCTGGCGGTTTTATCGAAAAAGAAGGCGGCCAAAACGATAAAGCCCAAGTCAGCGCCCAGCGAGCTGAAAAGTTTCTAAAAGAAGCCATAGAGAAATTTAACGCCTTCGCTGAAGTGGGTCTCAAAGGCGACCATAAGGAGCTGGTACAAGAAATGCAAAAAGTGTTTACTTTGTACTTTGCAGCTATCGATAAAACTGCAAAAGAGCTGCAGACCGGAACCAGCGAAAGTTATGTTGCAGCCAATCTGGAAGCTCGTGACACTAATGCGAAAGCCCAGGAAATGGTGGCGAAATTTGTTGAAGAAGCCAGCATCAAAAACAGTAATTTTATGAAGGAAGCTTCTGATCGCTATACAGCGACAGCTATTCTTTGCGCTATCTTTCTGGTTATTGCGCTGGCCGCTTTAGTGATGAGCTGGTATTTGATCAAAAAAATGCTGATCCAGCCTCTGGAGCTGGCTGGCGAGCACTTTCAGCGCATGGCGCAAGGCGATTTAAGCAGCCATATCCGGGTTGAAAGTAAAAATGAAATTGGAGCGCTGTTTTCTGGCTTGCAGCATTTACAACAAAGTCAAAAAGATACCATCAGCCAAATTAATAACACCGCCACTCAGTTAGCATCAGCGGCCGAGGAATTAAGTATTGTCACCTCACAAAGTACTGAAGGCCTTGATCTGCAAAATGCTGAATTGCAACAAGCCGCTACTGCGGTGAACGAGATGACAGTTGCAGTAGAGGATGTGGCACAAAATGCTTTATCGACCTCTGATGCATCAAAAGAATCCAATGAACTGGCCAGCCGTAGTCTTGAGGAAATGAGGCTCACCATAGCCCAAACCCGCAAAATGGCGACTGAGATGAAAACCTCCGCTGAACTGGTGCAGGAACTGGCGACTCAAGCCAACAATATAGGTCAGGTGCTGGACGTGATCAGAGCCGTGGCAGAGCAAACTAATTTACTGGCGTTAAACGCGGCTATAGAAGCAGCACGTGCTGGCGATGCAGGCCGGGGGTTTGCGGTAGTTGCAGATGAAGTCAGGGCTTTGGCGCACAGAACTCAAAACTCAACCAAAGAAATTGAGCAACTCATCACTCATATCCGTCAGGGTACAGTCAAAGCGGTACAATCGATAGAAGCAAGTACAGGGCTTGCCGATAATACGGTCGATATGGCCAACAAAGCCGGGCAGGCTTTTGAACAAATCTGTACATCGGTCAGCCATATCAATGAACGTAACTTACTTATTGCTACAGCGTCAGAAGAACAAGCTCATGTCGCCCGTGATGTCGACAGAAGTTTGGTCGCTATTAAAGATTTAGCAGTTCAAACCTCTGCCGGAGCGAATCAGACCAACGCCGCAAGCCAGGAGTTGGCGGGTATGGCCTCTCGTTTAATGGATATGGTGAAACGTTTTAAAGTCTAATCAACCATTGCCCCCAGCCTTTCCAGAGGTGGGGGACTTCGTTTTTATACAGCTTTTTATCTGTCTAAGCCTCAGAAAACAAGTCTGGGTTTTAGCCTGATACAGACAAGTGTCACCGGGCATTGTGTTCAGCAAGGCCAATTGCCGAAGTCATGTTTTTCCTCTGCTTAAAATAAAAAATCTGTGGCTAAAAACTGGGATGAACCTTGTTTAATCATTTCTTTCATCAGCGCAATTTGTTCAGGGTTGTATTTACAGGCCACCAGAGTGGGGATAGAAAACTGCAGCAAAGCATCCTCCACCGACAAGGTGCCTTCCGCTGAGTTTTTCCGGCCAGTAAAAGGGAAACTATCCGGACTACGCTGACATTGGCTGTTGATGTTAATACGCCCGACCTGATTGGCGAACATGTCCACCAACTCACCTATTTGCCGTGCGTCCTGACCAAAAATACTCAGTTGCTGACCAAAGTCGGAGTGAATCACATAATGAATGACTTCACTGATATCATCATAAGGCACTACCGGCACCAGAGGGCCAAACTGCTCTTCCTGATACAATCTCATCTGACTGTTCACCGGATACACCAAAGCAGGACGCATCAGCGAGCCTGAGCTTTGACCACCTTCAGGGTTGATTACCCTGGCCCCATGCTCCAGAGCGTCAGTTATTAAGCTCTTTAAAAAATCGACTTTGCCAGGCTCAGGTAAAGGAGTGATTTGCACTTTGTCACTCCAGGGTAAACCCAGTTGCAAAGCACTAATGGCCTCTGACAGTTTTTGTACAAAAGCATCGGCAACTGAACGTTCAACAAATAAGATCTTTAACGCCGTACAGCGTTGACCGTTAAAAGATAACGCACCGGCCACAGCCTCTTTAACTGTTAATTCTAAGTCAGCATCTCTTAGCACTATGGCTGGGTTCTTCGCGTCAAGACCAAGCACAGCTCGCAAACGGTGTGGCCTTGGATGCAGTTTCTTTAAGTCACTGGCGCCTTTGTTGGTGCCGATAAAAGCAAATAAATCCACGCTGCCGCTTTCCATTAAAGCACCGACAGTTTCACGGCCACGACCGTAAATCACGTTGATCACACCTGGTGGAAAAGAATCTGCAAACGCCTTAAGCAAGGGCTGAATTAATAACACACCGTACTTAGCAGGTTTAAAAATAACAGTATTACCCATGATCAAAGCCGGGATCAAAGTGGTAAAGGTTTCATTCAGCGGGTAGTTAAAAGGCCCCATACAAAGTGCGACGCCCACTGCAACCCGACGTATTTTGCCTAAAGTGCCCTGCTCTATCACAAAGTGGCTGGCGCTGCGGTCCTGTTGCTTTAAAGCTTGTACCGTATCGCGGATATAGTCGCAGGTGCGGTCAAACTCTTTGGCGGCATCCGGTAAAGGTTTGCCAATTTCCCACATCAATAAACGGATTACCGCTTCACGTTGCAGCAGCATAGCAGCAAGGAATTTCTCTACAGCCGCCACTCGCTCCATCACCGCCATAGAGGGCCAGACACCACGGCCCAAATCATAAGCTTTTAAGGCTGCATCCAACGCAGCTTTGGCGGCAGTTTCGTCCATTAAAGGTGTAGCACCTAATAAAGTAGGCGTCAGTTCACCTGCACTATTTCTAAGCGCTACCGGACTATACACAGGAGCTAAATCGCCCTGCCACTGACAGAGCTCACCATTGAGTAAATAGTCACGCTGTTCTATCGGAGCTGTGAGTCGCCACTGGGTCGGAATATCAGCCTGGGTTGGAAAATACAAAGACAGATCAGCAGACATCACTCATTTCCTTTTAGCTAAATGTACTCAAATTAAAACGGCTGGAAAAACCACGGAATTGCTCTTTAGTGACAATGGCGCCTGTGTGCTCCACAACAAAACTGGCAAGAGTCGCAGCATACTGACAAGCAGCTAAAGGCGATAAGCCATTAAGCCGCCCCGCCAGATACCCCCCATTAAAAGAATCTCCTGCTGCTGTGGTATCTATCACTTTTTTTACAGGAACTGCAGGACATTGAAAGCTTTCTCCTTCACTGTAACCAAGCACTCCAGACGAGCCATTTTTCACAATAATCTCTTTGACACCTAACGTCTGTAATTGAGCCAACACATCGCCAGCACTGCTGCAACCATACAAGACTTTATGATCGTCTAAACCGGGTAAGGCGATATCGGACAACGCATAAGCCTGATCGAAATTAGTACGACAAATCTCAGCGTCAGGCCAGAGCGCAGGCCTGTAGTTAGGGTCAAATACAATCTGCACGCCCTGAGCTTTTAACTCTTTAATCAGCGTAAACAGATAGGTGCGATCCTCCAGTGACAAAATGGCCAGACTGATACCGGAGAAATAAAATACATCTGCTGGTAATAACCGCTCGACAGTGTGGTGTTGTCTAAACAAAGCCAGACTTTGTTTGGCAGCTGAGCTGTCACGCCAATAGACAAAACTACGCTCACCAAAGCAGTCGGTGTTGATCATATACAAACCAGGCCGGGCTGTTTAGTGCGCAGCACCAGCGAGCTGTCAAGTTTCTCTTGTTCCAGCTGGGCAATCAGTTTGTCACTGACTAAATCCGTGCCTACTGCAGATAAAAACTTCAGATTCAGCTGTGCTGCAGCACTGCGTTTGCAATACACCGCCGTGTTATATACATCCCCGGCAAAGGCCTGATGGTAAACGTTATCCACGAGCTGGAATAACTCCACCATGCATTCACCAAAAATTATCACTTGTTTCATGGATCAATCCTTATCAGGCAACTCGGTTATGCCTTACCCGGCTTTGTTCAGCCACTACGACAGACTGGCGGGTTAATTCGGTGATAGCATTCCAGTTTTGTTGTTGCACCCACTCTTTAGGAGACAACCAGGAGCCTCCAACCACAAACACATTGGGTAAAGCTAAAAAATCAGCCAGATTAGTTAAGTGCACTCCACCGGTCGGACAAAACTGAACCTGCTGAAAAATACCTGATAAAGCTTTCAGCATCTCAATGCCACCAGCTAAATGGGCAGGAAAAAACTTCAGCTCTGTTAAACCAAGCTCCAATGCCATCGCCATTTCAGAGGGAGTGGCTACACCTGGAGCTAAAGCCAGTTCAGTGTTGATCATGGCCTTTAATAACTCAGGTGTACTGGCAGGGCTAACCAGAAACTGCGCACCAGCAGCTTTAGCATTGTTAGCATCTTTGGCTGACAAAATAGTACCGGCCCCAGTTAACAGTTGTGGCACTTCAGCACGAATAGCGCTGATACAATCTAAAGCCGCCGCTGTACGCAGTACAACTTCCACTGCAGTGACCCCACCTTGTTGCATCGCCTTAGCAATAGCCACAGCCTGCTCTGGTTGTTCGGCCTGAATAATAGGTAACAACAAGCCACCTTTGAGTAAGGAAGATAACGAGGTCATTTCACAAGATCCTGTAAAAAAGTGGCAACTTCAGTGCCTTGAGCTGATAAAAGTAATGGGCAAAGCTGCTGGTAAGCGGACGCCAGTTCAGCTTTAAAAATATTTGACTGCTGCAAGGATGGCGGAAACACCTGCTCTAAAGCTACAAACAACGCCGTGTCCTTAGCTGCATCACCAGAGCAAGCCGCTGCGCAATCCAATAAGGTTTTCGCTAAGGGGTCGACCAAGGCCGTATTGGGTTGTTGTTGATAACGCAGCCGGATAAACAACAGCCAGCCGGCAACAACCCGACTTAATAAACGAATAGAGCGGCCCGCGACTAAGTTATCCAGAATGATAGGAAAAACCCGCATTGGTAGTTTTTGTGAACCGTCCCAGGCAATTTGCGCCAATAAGTGCCGGATAGCTGGGTTATCGAAACGCTGGAAAATATCGACGCTATACTCTGTCGGGTTTAATTCTGCAGGCGCATGGAAAGAGCCGATAATTTCGTCCTGCGCCAGTTGCTGCACAAACTGGCGCAGCGCTGGTTGCTGCATAGCATCAAACACTGTTTCTAAACCACACAAAGAGCCTAGATAGGCCAAAGCTGAATGCGGTGCGTTCAGTAACCGCAATTTGGCTTTCTCAAAGGCTTTCACATCCTGAGTGTAAGTCACTCCAACCTGATGCCAGGCTGGTCTGTGGGCTGGCAGAATATCTTCAATCACCCACTGACAGAACTTTTCGCGTTTAATAGGCCAGTTGTCCTGATAACCCAGCTCTGAGGCTAGTTGTCTAGGCAATTCTTCATCGGTGGCGGGGGTGATGCTGTCGACCATAGTGCAGGGACATAACAGCTGCTGTTCCAGCCAGTTGGCTAAAGCGGGTTGCTTTTGCCGTGCAAAAGTAAGTACTGCATTACGGAGTTTATGCCCATTGTCTGTCAGGTTATCGCAGCTCAGCAGGACAAAAGGTGGCACATTGGCTGCAAAACGCAGAGATAACGCCTGCACCAGCAAACCTATAGCAGATCGGGCTTTAACGTTACTTTGTAAATCGTGTTGGATATCAGCATGAGTTAAATCCAGCTCACCTAGGGCATTTAAGCAGTAGCCTTTTTCGGTGATGGTTAAAGTCACATAAAAACTACTGGGTGCCGCTAAACGCTGCAGCACCTGCTCGTACTGTTCTGCTGCCACTAACAACTCACGAATAGAACCGACCACCTGATATTCAGTGGTTTTATCCAGCAATACCAGACTGTATAAACCCTGTTGCGGTGTTAAAGCTTTGGCCAAATCGTTCGATCGCATCGACACCACTGAAATACCCCAGTCACCGCCATATTTCAGCGCGAGATCTGTGTACCAGGCCTGATGCGCCCGAAAAAAAGCACCAGGGCCAATATGCACTATGCCTATGCCTGTCGCGGAAGGGTTATAGGCTGGCAATTTCAGTTTGCCTTGCAGCTGTTCCAGTAACGCTGGCTGTAAACGAGGAATATCAATGCTCATGCTTAATCCCTTAGTCCAACTGATAGGCTTGTTTTACCAACTGATAGGTCAGTTGCTGCGCCAGTTCATGGGCTTCGTCTTCGTTGAGGCGATGTTCAGCCACTAAACCTGCTAAAAAGCGGCAATCAATACGACGCGCTACATCATGGCGGGCAGGAATAGACAGGAAAGCTCTGGTATCGTCGTTAAAGCCGACTGTGTTGTAAAAGCCTGCGGTTTCAGTGACCTGATGACGGAATCGCAACATACCTTCAGGGCTGTCATGGAACCACCAGGCTGGACCCAGTTTTAAGGCCGGATAATGACCAGCTAAAGGCGCCAGTTCACGGGCATAAGTAGTTTCATCCAGGGTAAACAGGATTATTTTCAAAGCGGCATTGTTGCCGTATTTATCCAGCAGCGGTTTCAAGTTGCTGACAAACTCAGTCGGACTTGGAATATCAGCGCCTTTATCAGCACCAAAACGCTGGAAAATAGCCGGGTTATGGTTACGGAAAGCACCAGGGTGAATTTGCATTGTCATGCCATCTTCACTACTCATTCCTGCCATTTCTGTCAGCATCTGGCCACGGAATAACTCAGTTTGCTCTTTACTGGCGTTACCAGATAAACAGAGCTGAAACAGGCTGCTTGCTTCAGTTTCAGACAAATTAGCAGTTTTGGCGGTTGGATGCCCGTGATCGGTAGCGGTCGCGCCATGGTCGCGGAAAAACTGCCGACGAATACGCAAAGCCTGTAAATAGCCTTGCCAGCTATGAGTATCCTGACCAGTTTGCTCTGCCAGTTTTTTGATATTGCTCAGAAAATCAGCCCGGTCGGCGTCTATTACATCGTCAGGTCTGAAGGTGGTGATCACCCGTTTTTCATAACCCGAGCCTTTTAACGCCGCATGGTGTTTCAGCGAATTCACCGCGCCTTCTGTGGTGGCAATCAGTTCGATATTAAATTTATCCAGCAAAGCACGGGGCTTAAATTCAGGCTTCACTAACTGTTCATTGATGCTGTCGTAATACAAATCTGCGGTATCGCTGTTTAATGCATGTTCCAAACCAAAGACATCATGAAATACGCTGTCGAGCCAAATGCGGGATGGTGTGCCACGGAACAAGTGATAATTTTTAGCAAAAGTGTGGAAAATTTTGCGGTAATCCGTTTCAACCGGTGTGCCGTCTTTAGTGCGAATACCTAAAGACTCCAGCGAAATCCCCTGACTGTACAACATACGGAATACATAGTGATCCGGCAGCAATAGTAAGCTGGTGGCATTGTCAAAATTAGCATTACTAGCAAACCAGCTTGGGTCGGTATGGCCATGGGGGCTAACAATTGGTAAATCTTTAATGCCAGCATACAAACGTCTGGCTATGGCGCGAACTGTTGGATCGGCCGGAAATAATCTGTCGTCATCAAGTACTAAAGGTTTAAAGTTGGCCATATAAAGTCCTTACAGGGTCACGCCATTTTTCCAAATGGCAATTTCTTTGTTGTCTGATAATTCGTTTTTGGTGTTTTTACCTGAGGCGATATCAATAAGCTCGCGGAAAAACTGGTAGGAAAAGTCCTGCGCATTCTGGCCTTGTTGCAACAGAGCACCGGCGTCAAAATCTATCCACTGCGGTTTACGTTTGGCTAAATCACTGCTGGAAGAGATTTTTACTGTAGGTACAGGAAAACCCAGCGGGGTGCCACGGCCTGTGGTAAAGAGCAGCAGGGTGGCGCCACTGGCCGCTAAAGCCGTGGACGATACCGCATCATTGCCAGGGCCCTGCAATAAAGTTAAACCTTGTTGCTGCACCAAAGCGCCATAAGGGATCACTTGGGTCACTTTGGCGGAGCCACCTTTTTGAATAGCACCTAAGGATTTCTCTTCCAGGGTCGTTAAACCACCGGCTTTATTGCCTGGGCTTGGGTTTTCATACACGGGTTGTTTGTTGTCGATAAAGTACTGTTTAAAGTCGTTGACCAAGCTGACTATGTCGGAAAACACAGTTTTGTTGACAGCACGGCTCATCAGCACTTGTTCAGCACCAAACATCTCCGGCGTTTCAGTCAAGACTACTTTACCCCCTGCAGCGCAGACTAAATCGGCAATACGGCCGACCAGCGGATTGGCAGTTAAACCACTTAACCCATCTGAGCCACCACATTTCATGCCGACCACTAAATCGGACACTGGGCATTCTGTGCGCTTATCCTGCTGCATCAGTTGCACCAGCTCCGCAACAGCCTCCAGGCCCTGCTCTAACTCGTCTTCAACCTGCTGGGCATTAAAAGAGCGCAACCGGCTTTGATCCAATTCGGGGCAGGCTTTGAGTAAAGCCCCCAGTTGATTGTTTTCACAGCCTAAGCCCAGTACCAGCACAGCACCAGCATTGGGGTTTTGCATCAGGCCAGCTAATACAGCGCGGGTATGATTTAAATCGTCACCTAACTGAGAACAACCAAATGGATGGGTATACGCAAACACCCCATCTGTTAAACCGGCAAATTGCTGATTGGCTTTTTCGGCTATTTTCATTGCCGCACGATTGACACACCCTACGGTATTTACGATCCATAACTCGTTGCGGGTACCGACCCGGCCATTGGCGCGGCGATAGCCCATAAAATGGGTTGGTAATTCGGTTGGGAAAGTGAAATTCTCAGCCTCACAACCCTGATACTGATACTCAATCTGATCAGATAATAAGGTTTTCAGGTTATGCGAATGCACCCAGCTACCAGCCGGAATATCTTGTTGGGCAACACCTATGGGGTAACCATATTTGATCACCGCCTCACCTTTTTTAATTAGCTGCAGAGCCACTTTATGGCCTGGTTGAATATCGTCTTTGGCCTGCACTTCTTGCCAGGGGTCAATCAAAGCCTGACCTGAAGCTAAAGGCTGTAATACCACCAGCACATTGTCGCGTGGATGCACCTGTAACAGGCTCAACTGAATAGCGGCCGGATCGGCAATATGTGGGCTACAACCTTTTGTTAGTTCTGTCATTTTCAACCTGCTATATAGCTTGTCTATCGGTGGCAAAATAGAGTAAAAAAAATACGCTTCAGCTGTTTTACTTAGGTCCTGTCCAGGGTTTTCCATTCATGCTGACATGACTCAGTTTAAAATCACTGGCGTTTTCTAAGACACCCAAACTGGCTTGTTCAAAGCTAACATCCGTCATACGAATACCGCTGATACCAGAACGGGGTAAACCTCGAATCTCAAAAGCACGTTGAGCTTTTTTCACTCTGAAGTTACGGATATCTAAATCTTTGACTTGAGGTAAAAACTGACCTGCATCCCCTTCTTCATAGTAGAAATTGATGACGATAGCGTCTTTGACCTCACCAATATCAATATCAGCTACTGCAACTTGCTCAATTAAACCGCCACGCACTGAGTTAGTTTTAATACGTAAACCCCGTTCTAAATCCGGACTGCTCATACGACAACGGCGGGCAAAAATTTGTTTAGCGCCCCCTGAGATTTCACTGCCAATTACTACTCCACCGTGACCTGATTTCATCAGACAGTCCTGGATCAGCACTTGTTGTATCGGGGTTGCTAAACGACGACCATCGGCATTGCGGCCTGACTTTAACGCGATGCAGTCATCACCCGTATCAAACAGACAATTTTCAATCAACACTCGTTGACAGGACTCTGGATCGCAACCATCAGAGTTCGGACCATGGCTGATGCAATTCACTCCACGGATCACAACGTCCTTACACAACACTGGGTTAATCAGCCAAAAGGGCGAGTTGCGGATAGTAACACCTTCAATCAATACTCTTTGACACTGGTAAGGCTGGATAAAAGGTGGTCTTAACCTGTTGTTGTCCAGAATACGTTTTTCAACCGGTACACCAGCTTCCGCCATAGCAAATAGCTGATCACGACCTGGTTTTTGATCAGTCGCAGGGTCAAGTTTCCATGGGGTATGTTTCCATACCCCTTTCCATGGCCACCAGTTGTCACCACTGGCGTTACCTTCGAGAATACCTTCCCCTGTTACTGCAATATTTTGCTGCTGGTAGGCATAAATTAAAGGTGAAAACCCCATCAGTTCCACCCCTTCCCAGCGAGTAAAAACCAGCGGTAAATAAGCTTGTGGATCCGTGACAAAAGATAAAACGGCGTTTTTCTGCAGGTGTAAATTGACGTTAGATTGTAAATGCACCGGACCAGTCGACCAGACTCCCTCAGGCACAACCACACGACCACCACCCGCTTGATGACAAGCAGTGATAGCTTTGGCGATAGCTTCATCACAACGTTGATTTTGCTGAGCACCAAAGGCTGTAATAACAAAATCATGATTTGGAAAAGAGGTTTGTTTTAAATCCCGCAGTATTTGCTCTGCACCAGCCCAAACGGGATCGATCGCCTTTGCAGCTGCTGCCTTGGCTGAAAAACTAAGCAAAGGCGCCAGCGCCGTAGAGGCGATACCAGCTTTGAGTAAAAAACGTTTTTTCAGATCAGGTATTAGCATGTGTTTATCCATGTTGCCTGCATAAAGGCTCTGCTTTGAGCACAGCTTTATGCCTGTTTAAACAGCATAATAACGCATTTGCCACCGGTAGCAATAGATTGACAGCAATTTTTGCCACCGATGGCAACTGGTCAGAGAAGTTTACAAAGAAGATTCCATTATTGAAATAAACGAGGTTCGAATCATTCCAAGGGTTCAGGCGGCACAAACCCTGTTGCGACCTTGCTGTTTGGCTTGATACAAGGCCTGATCCGCTAAAAAGAGCAGCTGTTTGGCATCCGTTAACTCATCACTGATAGCAAGACCAATACTGACCGTAATACTAATGTCAGGCGCTATATCCTGCCAATCCAGAGCCATAATCTCTTGCCTTAAACGTTCACAAACTAACTGAGCCTGCTCCATACTGGTAGATGGCATCAAAAGTGCAAACTCTTCACCACCCCAACGAGCAGCACAATCCACTGAACGGGAATGCTGGCGGATTTTTTCCGCTATCGCCACTAACGCCAGATCTCCGGCATTGTGTGACCAGGTATCATTGATTTTCTTAAAGTGGTCTATGTCAATAAAAGCGAACACCAGAGGTTGTTTCAGTCGCTGTGAGCGGCTGAATTCTTTACTTAATACCTCATCAAAAGCACGGCGGTTAGCGAGACCGGTTAAACCATCCTGTCTGGCCTGCAATGCCAAAGCCAAGGTTTGTTGATGCAACTGCTCAAGCAACAGAGACTTCTCGGTATCTGCAGCAAGCAGACTGTTGGCTTTTTGCTGCAGTTCCGCAGTTTTCTCTGCAACTTGTCGTTTTAAACGTTGCTCAGAATGACGCAGACTGGAAATCCGCCAATACACTAACAGGACGATCAGCGCTATCGAAGAGAAAGCACTTAACCACTGAAAGTTGCGGGTTTGCCACCAGTACGGATGCTTGATCAATTCTATACGGGCGGCTTTACTCCATTGCCCACCAGGATTGGCAGCTTGCACCTGAAACTCATAACGACCCGGAGCCAGATTAGTATATTCGGCAAAGTTCTGTTGGCCTCTGTCCAGCCAGTTGGCATCAAAGCCGATCAGTTGACTACGATAGCGGATCCGGCCAGGCATCACAAAACCTAAACCAGCGAAATGTAACTCCACCCTGTCACTGTCGGGCTGTAACTCAATACTGTCATCAATTTTTTGGGCGACCCCATTCACCAGTAAGGCTTCGAGGACCACAGGTGGGGTAGCTTCAGCAAAAGCAGCTAAACGTTTCGGTTGAACCCGGCTTACTCCTGACGCTGTGGCGAACCACAAAGCCCCATCCTGAGCCAGAATAGCTGCGGGATTTGAACCACCGTTCGCCTGAGCACTGAGCATGCCATCACTTTCACCATACAAATCGTAGTCAAGAAAAGCGACTTTACCTTCAGCCACTGCGTTCGCGTCCTGCTGACTAATGCGTAAAATCCCTCTATTGCTGCTCAGCCAAAAATTACCGTGCAGATCGGCCTGCACCTGGAAAATTTTATCAAAAGGAAGTCCAGCCTTGCGGCCAATCAGGGACAACTCCGCAGTGTCCAGACGATAACGCACTAAGCCCCGGTCTGTGGCCAACCAGAGTAGTTTTTGCTCAGTTTGCTCATAAAAATCAAAAGCATATTCAGTTTGATCTAAATGCGACAGCTGCAGAGGCTCAAAGGCCCCTTTGACCAAACGAGTGACACCAGTACCTGTCCCCACCCAGAGTACATCGTCTATTTTATGCAGAGCCACGACAAAATCAGCCGTTAAGCCATCCCTGGTGGTGTAACTTTGCATCTGTTGTTCAGGATGATAATAGTTCAGCCCTTGTGCCGTGCCCAGCCAGATAGAACCATCAGACAAAGGCAAAATAGCTCTGACTTCATTGGATAATAAACCAGAATCACGGTCCAATAGCTTGGTCAGCTTGCCGCTGCTGAATAGAAAAACACCAGAGGAGTAAGTTCCGATCAACACATCGCCTGTGTCTGTTTCCGCCAGACTTAGTATGGATTGCTCAGGCAAGAGGTTATGTTCTGTCAGTAGTTTATCATGAAGATAACGCGCTACGCCTCGTGCGGTACCAATCCAGATGCCGCCGTCCGAATGTTGCAACACAGTACGGACAAAATTATCTGGCAATCCTTGTTCGGAACTTAAAGTGGAAAAAGGCGCGTCACGCAAACGGAATAAACCGCCGTTGGTCCCTAACCAGATACTGTGCTCATTGTCTTCGTAGATAGCCAAGACTCTATTATTTGGCATACCATGTTTAGCGGTAAGCTGTTCCAGACCATAATTACTTAAACGAAAAATACCTTCTTCTACAGTGCCTATCCATAAATCACCATGGTGATCCACCAATAATTTGGAAATAGCCGTCTGCTGTAATTCTTGCTGCGCCACAACAAAGTGTTCAGTCTCTTGCCGATACAAACCGCGTTCAGTCGCTACGTGTAACTGATTATTATAAAAAGCCAGAGCGAAAACAGGTGATTTTGGGCTATTGGCGACCTGAGTTAACTTGCCATCATGCAGGTAGACTAATCCCTCGGCGGTTCCTATCCAAAGCCCACCTTGTTGATCATGCAGCAGACTATAAATTGTATTACTGGGTAAGCCTTCATTACGAGTCCACTGTTGGCGGGAGCCATTAGCCTGCAGACAGAATAAACCGCCCCCCTCGGTACCAACCCATAGCTGACCTTGCGCATCTCCCCTCACTTCATTCACTAGGGACGATACCGCATCTACAGGTCGCCATTGCTGCTCCTGAACAAGCGCCAAACCGCCGCGGGAGCCACCTAACAATAAGCGGCCTTTCGGATCTAAGTGCAAAGCACGGATCCCAGAGTCTGGTAATCCGGTTTGTTGCTCACGACCAAAGACTTTAAATTCACGGCCGTTGTAGCGGGCTACCCCTTCCCAGGTTGCAAACCAAAGATAGCCATCCGGAGTCTGACTAATGCTGTTAATAGTATTATGAGGCAAGCCCTGACGAGTACTCCAGCTCTCACGGAAATAATCTGCAAGAGTGGCAGTGGCCGCTATAGCTGGTAAAGGAAGAGCAAAAAACAGCGATAGCAAAAATGCAGTAATATAAAAACTACTGCTTTTTCCAAGCTTTGATTTAGTAAATTTGATACAAAATAACATCAGCGCCATCCCAGTCAGCAGATGGTTTCATTTTTTCTAATAAACCTACCTTACTCTATTTTCATGACCGGGAAAACTAAAAAAGTATAAAAGCAGATGTCGTTATGATGACACTGCTACAGCGGCCTGAGCCGTAGACTCGCGCACAACCAGAGTGGGAGCCACTTTGGCAGCAACTTGTTGTGCAGCTTTATCATTTTGTTCAATAACCATAATCATTTTCGTCGTAGCCAATTGTGCCATTTGTCGCACTGGACGACGAATAGTGGTTAAAGCCGGGATGACTCTGGAAGCCAGCAAGTTATCATCAAAACCTGCTACGGAAAGCTGGTCTGGAATAGCTATACCCATTTGATGCGCTACTTTCAGCACGCCAGCTGCCATCTGATCGTTATTAGCGAAAATAGCAGTAGGTAAAGGCGTTTGACTCAGCAGATTACGAGCGCACTCAATCCCTGTTTCATAAGTATTATTGCCCTCAATAATACGCTCAGTTTGGAGGGTAATACCGTAAGCCGATAACCCTAATTTGAATCCTTCCATCCGTTCTGTTGACGATTTATAACGCTGTGGACCACTGATAAAAGCAATATCCTGATGACCTAACTGAGCAAAATAACGAGCCATCTCTGCTGCAGCTGCTCTGTCATCCGACACGACTATGTGCTGCGGCTCATCGATGCTGACTGAGGTTAAACGCACATAAGGACGGCCTGCATTTTTAAGTGCAAGTGCCAAAGATTCTAATTCCGACACCGGGGGCAATACGATCACCCCATCCAATTTGGATCTGTTGATAAAATTCAGGCAATCCTGCACTAGGGTTTCACTGCGATAACGGCAAGGATGCACCACCAACTCGTAGCCAAGAGTTGAGCAAATTTCCAGGACCCCCCGTTGAACATCATCTAAATACAACGCATCCGGGTTGTCGTAAATTAAACCCAATAAATAGGAACGGCTAGAGGCTAAACCCCGGGCTTGCGTATTTGGCGAATAATTTAATTCAGCGATAATTTTTTCGACCCGGACTCTGGTGCTATCACCAACACTTAATGAGCCATTGATCACCCGTGATACTGTGCGTTTAGACACTCCAGCCAGACGGGCGACATCATTAATGGTCGAACTTTTTTGTATCATCCGCTTTTCCTATTATTTATCGTTAGCCAGCAAAGCAGGCCTATAGCACGCCAGACTGATTTCAATCGCCGCTTGTTTCACCGCTGCAACAAATTCAGGTAAACGTTGTTTACATAAAATACTGGTTAATCCGGTGACGCCAACAGAAGCCACAACAGCGCCCTGCGCATTACGTATCGGCACTGCGATACAGCGCACATTAGCCTGATATTCCTGATCGTCTATTGCATAACCCCGGCCTAAAACGCTTTGTAATTCTACCCGCAAGCAGGCCAGATCGGTAATGCTTTGTGCTGTCCTTGCTGGCATGTGCTGCAAACCAGGCAAAGTAGCCAATTGATCAAAGTAGTTAAAGGCTAAAAACACCTTGCCACCAGCAGAACAGTGTAAATCCGCCAAAAAGCCGGGACGGGCTGCCAGATGACTGGGATTCGGACTGTCACAGACTTCAGCTATTAAAGCGCCATCAGGCCGTGGTAAGGCGAGATGGCTGGTGAGGCCTGTGCTGATAGTCAGTTTATGCAGCACTGGTACCGCCAGTTGATGTAAATGATGGTGCTGCAATAAGTCCAGCCCCATTTTGTACAAACTACTGCCTACCCGATACTTTTTCCCCTCTTTGTATAGCATTTGTTGCTGACACAGGGTTTGTAAAATACGAAAAGCGCTGGTTCTGGGCACCTGCAGTTGCTGTTCAAGCTGGGATAAAGTTAAACCTGAACCTGATGCCGCCACTAACTCCATCATGCGGCAGGCATTGGCAAGATTAGGGATCAAATAACTGGTCATAACAGCTCCTAAAGCCCAAACAAAGCAGGCAAAAATTCACTGATCGCAGGGATGTATGTCACCATCATCAGCACCACAAACATGGCGGCATACATAGGCAACAACGGCTTGATCAAAGACTCCAGTTTGGTTTTGGCCACAGCACAAGCAACAAAAAGTACACTACCGACAGGAGGTGAGACCAAACCAATAGACAGGTTCAAAATCATCATAATACCAAAGTGTAGCGGACTCATTCCCAGCTCCACGGCAACAGGTAGAAAGATAGGAGTAAAAATCAGCACTGCAGGCGTCATATCCATAAAGGCGCCTACCACCAGCAAAATAATGTTGATCAATAACAAAATCAGTAGCGGGTTTTCACTTAAGGTTAATAAGCCCTGGCTGACAGTCTGAGGAATATTTTCATAGGACAAAATCCAGGACATAGCCGCAGAAGTGGCAATCAACGCCATCACTATGGCGGTTGTTTCTGCCGATTTCAGCAGTATTGCCGGCAACTCCTTTATTTTTACTTCACGGTAGACACAAACCGCCAGAACAAAGGAATAGACCACAGCGATAGCGCCTGCTTCCGTTGCAGTAAAAGCACCACTGATAATGCCGCCTATCACCAAAATAATCATCAGCAAACTTGGAATAGCTGCAGCCATTTTTTTGAAAGTTAAAGACAAAGGTAAACGGGCAGCCAGTGGATAGCCTTTTAGTTTGGCGTAACCAGCACATACCACCATTAACCCCGTCCCTAATAAAATACCAGGCAAATACCCTGCGACAAACAAAGCAGCAATAGATACTCCTCCGCTGGCAATAGCGTACACAATCATAATATTGCTCGGAGGAATGAGCATACCAGTAGTGGCTGCCGCTGCTGTGACCGCAGCACTGTAATTGACGTCATAGCCTTGTTTTTTCATTTCAGGCACCATAAAACTGCCGATGGCAGAAGTGGCTGCAACTGCAGAGCCCGAAATAGCGCCAAATAACATACAAGACAGCACATTGACCAGGGCCAGACCACCGGGCAAACTGCCTACCAATGCCATAGCAGCTTCAATTAAACGTTTGGCTATACCTCCCCGCCCCATCAACAAACCTGAGAGCACAAAAAACGGAATGGCCAGCAAGGCAAAACTATTTAAGCCACCCGCCATACGTTGCGCCAACGTAGTCACAGCTGGTAATAAATCCATCGACAACAACATAGTGCATAACGTGGCTAAACCTATACAAAAAGAAATAGGAACGTTCAGTAACAACAAAACAAAAAATACGCTAATTAAAATAAGTGCGGACCATTCCATTATTCAGACTCCTCTGCCGGGACCAGTTGAATTTTTGCCGCCAGACAGCGCAGCTGACAAACTCCATAAAACGCAATTAACACACCAGCCAAAGGCAGCACCATATAAATCCAGCCCATACGAATACCTAAAGCAGCTGACATCTGGTTTAGCTCAAAGGTAAGCCATACCAATTCGCCGCCCCCCAGACCATCACAATAGACGAAAAAACCACCACAGCGGCCGTCAGCACAAAAGCAATACGGTGTTGCCACAACGGCGTCATCCGGCTGGTGACTATATCCAAGCCCAAATGCTGACCAGTGCGATAGGCATAAGCCGCCCCTAACATGGCAATCCACAGCAATAAACAACGGGCGATTTCTTCAGTCATGGAACTGGGATTAGTCAGCACAAAACGAGATAACACCTGCCAGCAGACCACCAGTACTATGGCAGCCATCAACAGCATTAAACTGCGCTTTAACAGCCAATCCACTAACAGCACTAATTTAGTCATTGGACACCTCCACAGTTTCGCCCTGAACCAACGCAATTTCAGCCATCAGGTTCCCTACTTCGGTGCCCAGCAAAGATTGATGCAGTGGCTGCACAGCTGCAGCAAAAGCGGCTTTATCCGGATAAATCACTTCAACGCCTGCAGCCTTTACTTTGGCAAGGGCATCGTCGCTGGCCTGCTGCCATAAATCACGCTGATAACGCACTGAGTCTTTCATCGCCAGCTCCAGCCAGCCTTGTTGCTCAGTCGTCAGGCTTTTCCAGACAGGTAAACTCATTAAAATGACGTCCGGCACTGAGGTATGCTCATCCAGACTGTAGTATTTAGATAATTCGTAATGGCGGGATAAAAAGAAACTGGGCGGGTTGTTTTCAGCTCCATCCACCACCCCCTGCTGCAGAGCTGTGTAGAGTTCGCCCCAATCGACTGGCGTGGCCGCCCCCCCTAAGGTTTGCACCATCTGCACTGAGGTCTGACTATTCGGAACCCGGAACTTTAAACCTTTTAAATCAGCAGGCTGACGTATGGCCTTGTTCGTGGTGTAAAAACTGCGGCTGCCGGCATCGTAATAACCTAAGCCATGCAAACGGGCACTATGCATTGAATTGAGCAGCTCCTGGCCTATAGAGCCGTTTAATACAGCCCATAAATGCGCGCTGTCTCTGAACACATAAGGCACACTGAATACTTGCATTCTGGGCACAAAACCTTCGAGCGGGCTGGCTGACACTTTAGTTAGGGCCAGGCTGCCAATTTGCAGCAGTTCAATCAATTCACGCTCTGAACCGAGCTGACCACCGCTATAGATCTGAATATGCATCTGACCTTTGGAGTAATGCTCCAGTCGCTCTGCCATATAGACCATAGCTTTGTGCACCACATGTTCCTGATCTAACGAATGGCCCATACGCAAGGTAATGTGATCTTGCTGGCGCTGACAGCCTGTGATGGATAGCAAAGTCGCCAAACCGCAGCACAGCATTATGCTGCGCAGTGAAAAGAATTTCATCGTCTAACCTACCTGTTGCTTTCCCCGTCCTGATTAAAGCCGCAGCTTTATTGACGAGGTATGTCTTTTTTATAAGTCAGCGCTCGTACTGCTGGCGCTGTCGAAGGGCACACTGTCTGTTGCAGTGATTGCTGCCCTGTATACACCTCGAACCTGAAGCCGCTTTTTTAACTACTACATCAAGTTTCCCAGGCTTCGCACACAAGACTAAACGAAGCTCTCCCCAGAGCTCCGTCCCCCTTATCTCAATTGATCAGGGCCAAATTTATCCATATCGTGATAGTCCAGATTCTCACCAGCCATCCCCCAGATAAAGGCATAACTGCCGGTACCAACGCCACTGTGAATAGACCATGGCGGAGAGACCACTGCCTGCTCATTACCCAGCCATAAATGACGGGTCTCTTTGGGTTCCCCCATAAAGTGACAGACGGCCTGACCTGGCGTCAGATCAAAATAGAAGTAGGCTTCCATTCGTCTGTCATGCTGATGCGCCGGCATAGTATTCCAGACGCTGCCCTGACTCAGCACTGTTAAGCCCATTTGCAGCTGACAGGTCTGTACGACTTCTTTAATCATTAACTGATAAATAATGCGCTCATTACTGGTCGCTAAAGCGCCCATTTCCAGCTTCTTACAATCATTCATCCGTACATGCTGCACCGGATAAGCGTGATGGGCAGGAGTAGAATTTAAGTAAAACTTCGCCGGCTCCTGAGCGTTTAAGCTATGAAAGCTAACGTTTTTACAGCCCATCCCTACATACAAAGCTTCTTTATTGGCAAGCTCGTATTGATTACCGTCAACTTCTACATAGCCAGTGCCGCCGACGTTGATCACTCCCAGTTCACGGCGCTGTAGAAAAAACTCAGCTTTGAGTGCATCTACTGTTTGCAATGCAACAGGGGCTTTGACCGGCACAGCGCTGCCAACAATCAAACGTTCATAGTGGGTGTAACACAACACCAGTTGATCAGCCTGCATCAGGTTGTCGATCAAAAAATTCTGCCGCAGCTTTTCGGTGTCGTAGTGTTTGACATCCAAGGGAGCTGTGGCAAAACGGTTTTCAAAAATTACATTCATTTTATTCTCCTGAAAAAATGGGCATGAATTGGCCTTAACGAGCCAGCCAGCCTCCATCAACGGCCAATACATGGCCGTTGACATAATTACTGGCGCTGCTTGCCAAAAATACCGCAGCACCTGCTAAATCTTCGGGCTCTCCCCAACGACCAGACGGGATCCTTGCCAGAATAGCCTGATTACGAACTTCGTCCTGCTGCAAAGCAAAGGTATTGTCAGTACGGAAATACCCCGGAGCTATCGCATTAATATTTAAACCTGAGGCAGCCCATTCATTGGCCAAAGCTTTGGTTAACCCTGTAATCGCATGTTTACTGGCGGTGTAAGCTGGCACCGTAATACCACCGCTGTAGGACAACATAGAGGCAATATTGATGATTTTGCCCTGACCTCGTTTCAGCATTTCAGCACCCAGCAACTGGCTTAACAAAAACGCAGAATCCAGATTCACCCGCATGACGTTTTGCCACTCTTGCAGTGGATAATCGACAGCTGGAGCACGGAAAATGGTACCACCGCAATTGACCAGAATATGCACGTCGCCCAATGCTAAAGCATTTTGCGCTAAAGAACGCACCTGCTCTAAATCCGATAAATCAGCGGCCAATGAAAACGCCTGAGCACCTTGTGCCTCAATCTCAGCTGCAGTTTTTCGGGCGCCATCTGACTGCGAGCTGCAACAAATCACCGAAGCTCCAGCTTGTGCCAAGCATGTGCAATGGCCTTACCTAAACCACGGCTGGCACCAGTGACCAATGCTCTTTGTCCTTTTAACGAAAATAAAGCCGACATTCTTTGATTCCTTTTTATCTGATCCACAGCTTGTTATTACTGCATATTTAATGTTCAAACTGGCCGTGAAGTTCGGTCTAAGCTGAATTAATTTCACATCTGGAACAAAACCTATTTTATCCGGTGATTAAATGTGCAACATTATCAATACAAAACAATAAGTTAACTATCAACATCAAATAAAACCTTACAACATGACTGATTTTTTTTTGTGCGACGTTTGACAGTAATCTAAGCTTGGTGTTAGCTTTTTGCCATCGGTGGCACAAAATTGCAAGCACTTTTTGCCACCGGTAGACAAAATCAACAGGGAGTCGCACAAAGCGTCTTCCATTATTAAAAATACAGCTGGCATGAACTGGCTGAACGCTTTGAACCAGACAGGACGAGGTAGATATCATGGCAAAATCCAACACGCCATTTCACCCGAATAAAATTGCGTTAGCTTTAGCTATCGCAGGTTGTACTTCAGTAGTTTCTGTTTCTGCACAAGAGACGGCTGAAACGAAGCAAGCCGAAGAAAGAATTGAAGTGATCGAAGTGAAAGGCAGTTTCCGCGATTCTTTATCCAATGCATTAAATCAAAAACGCCAGTCTGATGGCGCCATCGATGCCATTCTGGCGGAAGATATCGCCGACTTTCCGGATTTAAACCTGGCTGAATCCCTGCAGCGTATTCCAGGTATTGCTATTTCACGTGCAGCAGGCGAAGGCCGTCAGATTTCTGTACGAGGCCTGGGCCCTGAATTTACCCGCGTCCGTATTAACGGCATGGAAGCAGTGTCCACCAGCGGTGGTACTGATCAGATAGGTGGCGCAAACCGTGGCCGTGGTTTTGACTTTAATACTTTCTCCTCAGATTTATTCAGCTCATTGACAGTGCGTAAAACCGCATCAGCAGATGTCGAAGAGGGCTCTTTAGGTGCCACTGTCGACTTAAGAGCGGCACAACCTTTTGATTACGATGGCTTTACTTTCGCCGCCTCAGGTCAGATGGGTTACAACGATTTGTCTGAAAAGTCAGATCCGAAAACCTCGTTTTTAGTCAGTAATATTTTTGCTGACGGCAAAGTCGGTGCATTATTTTCTGCCTCTTATTCAGAACGTCAGCTCAAAGATCAAGGTGCAAGTACAGTACGCTGGAACAACGTCAACGACTTTGGCTCTTATCAGGGTGATAACGCTGCACCTGAACTGGACGAAATTAATAATGCATTCCGCCCACGTTTACCCCGTTATGACTCTTACACTCATGATATGGATCGCTTAGGTTTAAGCTCTTCTTTCCAGTTCAGACCTAATGAAGACACCAAGATTGATTTAGATGTGTTGTATGCAAAAACGGATGCAACCCGTAATGAAGTGTTTCTGCAGGGCATTCTGAACGCTGGAGCTAATCGTTCTACTTCAGCAACTGCGGCCTCAGGAAATACCGGAGTCATGAACGTAGTTGATTATTTTATCGATGACACCAATACCATGACCTACGGCAGTTTTGAAAATGCCACTATTCGTGCCGAAAACCGCTTTGACGAACTCAGCACAGAATTCCTGCAATACAACCTGTCGTTAAAACAGCATCTGACTGATGATTTGAGCATGGATGCGATGATTGGTACCGCCAAATCAGAGTTTGATAATCCGGTCCAAACGACCTTGGTAGCAGAAAAACGTGGTGTGGAGTTTGCCTATGATTACCGTGGTGGCAACAGAGAAAGCCCTGCGCTGACTTATGGTGCTGGAGTATTTGATCCAACAGGCTGGACCTCAAACAGCGTGCGTTTGCGTCCATTGGGGGCTGAAAACAGCTTTGACACCGCTGAGCTGAACTTTACCTACTTGTTAACCGACAACATCACACTAAAAGCAGGCTTGCATTATAAAGACTTTAGTTTTGAAACCTATGAAGCCCGTCGCCAAACTGAAAATGGTGCAGGAATCGTCTACACGCCGGATCTGTTAAAAGAATACAACTCAGGCTTAGGTAGCCAACCTGTTTGGTTAGTACCTGATTTTGCAGCTATTGATGCTCAGTATGATATCTACAGTAATACAGGTGCTTTTGTAGTCAGCGCAGACTTCCGTCGCCCTGATAACTACTCAGCCGAAGAAGAAACTTTAGGTGCGTATCTGCAATTAGGTTTTGATACAGATATTGCCGATATGCCACTGCGCGGTAACATTGGCTTACGTCAGGTGAAAACAGACCAAAGCTCCACTGCATGGGCTACTTTTGCCACGACTCCGACTCAAATCACAGCTGAACATGATTACAATGAGTTATTGCCTTCGTTAAACCTGGCGTTAGAACCATGGGATGATGTGATTGTACGTTTTGGTGCTGCAGAAGTAATGGCTCGTGCAGGTTTAGGATCTATTCGTCCTGACGTCTCAGTATCTGTTTCTGGCGGCAGTCGCGCAGTTTCAGGGGGTAACCCACAACTGGAGCCGACCAAAGCTCAGACATACGACTTGGGTTTCGAATTCTATTTCTCTGACGAATCCATGCTAGGTGTGGCGTTCTTCTTCAAAGATATTGACAGCCATGTCCAGACTTTACGTGAAACCAAAGCCTTTACTGCAACGGGATTACCGATCCAGGCAGCTATTGATGCCTGTACCGCAGGTCCTGGTTACAATGCGGACTGTAATGAAAACGTCGATTGGCAGGTAACTACCCCCCTCAATGGCCCTGGCGGTGATTTAAAAGGAATGGAAGTAAGCTATCAATTGCCTTTCACTTTCCTGCCTGAGTTCTGGAACAGATTTGGTTTTATCGGCAATTACACTTATGTTGACGCTCAGATGGACTACATCAGTGCAGCTGGCGTAGTGCAGGCCACTCGAGATTTAAACGGCCTGTCAAAAAACACCTCTGCTGCCACTATTTATTACGAGCATGAAGCCTTAAACGCCCGTGTATCCATGGCAAAACGTGGTAAATACCTGACCACAGCCATAGGCCGTGATAACAACGATATGGAAGGTACCAATGCCACCACTAACGTCGACGCCTCAGTATCCTACGCGTTAAACGACAACTGGAAAATCAGTTTTGAAGCACTGAATCTGACCGACGAAGTGGATGATCAGTGGGTAGATTCAGCCGGTAACCGCCTGACCTATTACCATGAAACTGGTCGTCAGTATTACGTCGGCGCGCAGTATAAATTTTGATCTAAATAGCTACATTGCTTAGCCATGGATGGCGGCTTTGGCGTGACTTACAGTCTGGTGCTGTAAGTCACGATTTTGTTTATCCTTTTACAACAGGTAATAGCCGTGACTTCGATGTTTAAAAGCCCATTACTGATCTCCAGCCTCAGCTTAAGTTTTTTAGCCGCCTGTGGTAAACCTGCTCCGGCACCAGAACCCACAGAATCACAAAGCGTTCAGTCCGCTCCGGCCAAAGCAGTTGCCAGGTTAAGCATTCATAACCCTTCTGATTTTTTACGCTCACAAGAGCCTATTTATCTTGCTGCCGCCGACTTAGGACTGGCAGAAACTGAAGTCCAGAATTCCGGCTTTATTGCAACCGACAGCAAAGGCCAACTGCCCTCACAGTGGATTGACCGCAACGCTGATGGCGAAAAAGATACCTTACTTATCAGCCCCACTCTGAGTGCTGGTGAAACTCTCGATCTGCAAATCACCGCAGGCACAGCAACAGAACAGCCGAAACAAACTCAGGCCGAAATTTCGCAAAAAGCCGGTGGTCAGTGGCAAGATAAAAAGTATATCGGCGGTCATTTTGAAAATGTCAGTAGTCTGACTCCGCCACCCCAATACACAGATCACAGTGAATTTATCCGTTACGAAGGCCCTGGTATTGAGTCCGATAAAGTGGCGTACCGTATTTATCTCGACTGGCGTAATGGCTTTGATATTTTTGGTAATAAAACAGGTAAGCCAATACTGGACCAAATAGGTCAGGATGGCTACAGCTCCTACCATGATATGTTGCCCTGGGGCACAGATGTACTGAAAGTTGGCAAAGCAGTAGGGGTTGGTGGTTTTGGTTACTGGGATGGCAGCAAAGTAGAACGAGTGTCCAAATTGGACGGTCATACTGCCACTATTATTGAAAATGGCCATTTGTATTCAGCCCTGACCATAGACTACAAAAACTGGCAAATCGCCGGTAAAACTCTGGATGTGAAAGCCCATTTATCGATGACAGCAGGCAGCCGTTTACTGCATAACCGCCTAACCTTAAGTCAGCCACTGGATAATCTGGCGCTGGGTATAGTAAAACTCCCTGATACCAAGCTCCTGACCGGCACACTGGAAAGCAGTGGCCATACTTATACGTACCTAGCGACTTACGGCAAACAAAGTCTGGATGGTTCCAACCTTGGCATGGCGATTTTATTTAAACGCGGCAAGCTGGAGCAGTTGACGACAGACGAGCATAACCATGTGGCTGTGATGGATGTATCAGGTCAGCATCTGGAGTATTACCTGTTAGGTGCCTGGCAACATGAACTGAATGGCATTACCAATGAACAGCAGTTTGTGGAGTATCTGCAGCAAGAAGTGGAACGCTTAACCCTGCAACCCCGCTTAAGGTTAAAAACAGAATTAACCAAAGCGCAAACCAGTCAGCCTCTGACCAGCGAACGTGCTTTGTACTGGACCCAGCAATTAGCTAACTCAGATCTAAACCGCCAGGCAGGCCAGTATTATTGGGGCGGCTGGGATACGGAGCGCGACAGACCTGTCGCTTTTGAATACACCACAGGCTTACTGGTACAGGCTTTTGATGATTTAAATAAATACGCTCCGAACCCGGCTTATCAGCCGTTGTCAGTAAAATGGCCGATACCTTTGTCACAGACGACGGCAGCATTCATAGCTATAACGCCAGCAAGTTTAATATCGATAGTATTAATAGTGGAAACGTACTACTGCGTGTATTTGAACAAAGCAAAGAGCCTAAATATCAACTGGCAGTCCAAGCGTTACGCGAACAATTAAAGCATCATCCAAAAACCTCAAACGGCGCGTTCTGGCACAAACAGGTTTACCCACATCAACTCTGGTTAGATGGCGTTTATATGGGCATGCCGTTTTTAGCCTATTACAGCAGCCTGTTTGAACAAGGCGCCAGTTTGCAGCAAGTCGTACATGAGTTTGAAGTCACCCGCGAACAGTTACGTGATGATAAAACCGGTTTGTATTTCCATGCCTGGGATGAATCCAAACAAATGGATTGGGCCGATAAGGAAACAGGTCGCTCAGCTTATTTTTGGGGCCGTGCTCTTGGCTGGTTAGCTATGGCACTGGTGGATGTTTTGGATTATATCCCAGCGGATAACACTGAATTACGCCAGCCACTGCTGAATATGGTGACTGAACTGGCCGCTGATTTAGCCAGGTTTCAGGATGCTGAAACAGGCGTTTGGTACCATATTATGGATAAAGCTGGTGAACGGGGTAACTATCTGGAATCGAGTGGCAGCAGCATGTTTGTGTATTTTTACGCCAAAGCTATCAATAAAGGCTATTTACCCAAAGAGCAGTATCTGGATATTAGTAAAAAAGCCTGGCAAGGCCTGCTCAATGAATTTGTACTGGTACATCCGGATGGCAGCATCAGCCTGACTAACATGGTACAAGTGGCGGGTTTAGGTGCTGGTCGCGATGGTAGCTATCACTATTACATGAGTGAGCCAATCTACCGCAACGATAGCAAAGGCACAGGGCCTTTTATTATGGCTGGCGTGCAAATGGCACAGCTGTTAAAAGACTAAGCTGATGAAGTTTCTTACTGTCTGGCTGGGTGCACTGGCATTCAGCCTATTTTGCCTGAGCCTGCACGCCAGTGAGCAACCACTTCGCTTACAGGTTGCTTTGGATGGCTCCGCGCCTTTTCGCTCTGTACAGCAGGCGCTGGATTCTTTACCTGCAACCAAGCAATGGGCTTTGATTGAAATTGGCCCCGGCATTTATAAAGAAAAACTTTACCTGACCCGCGATAAAGTGGTGTTGGCCGGCAGCGGTAAAACCAGCACCACCATTGAATTCCCGGAACTTCGTAAAAACCATTTAAAACAACAGCCTGATGACTGGGGTTCTGCCGTGGTGAATATCAAAGCCTCGGACATAGTGCTGTTAGATTTAACCGTATTTAATAGCTATGGTGCTGTATATGGCGATCACGACCATCAGTTTGCCATTCGTGGTTTTGAGCAAGCCAGCCGCATCATTACAGACCAATGCAGAGTGATAGCGGGAGGTGCCGACAGCTTAAGTTTGTGGAATAAACAAGGGCTGTATTACCACAGCAACTGTTACTTTGAAGGCCATGTTGATTATGTCTGTCCACGTGGCACTGCCTGGATAAAACAGAGCCAATTTTATAGTCAGGCCACAGAGGCCTCACTTTGGCACGATGGCGAGCTGGATAAAAACGCGAAGTTAGTGGTCACAGACTCGAAGCTGTCCGGTATTCAGGGCTTTTTACTGGGCCGCCGCCATTATGACGCCCAGTTTTATCTGCAGAATAATCAGTATTCACCTTTGATGGCAGATAAATCTATATTCCGTAAAACTTATCCGGACGAACCCAGCCGCGACAGAGCCAACTTATGGGGTGAGCGTAGTTATTTTAGTGGCTCCACGGGTGCCAGTTACGGCTGGCTACAAAGCAACTGGCCTAAAGCAGTATCTCAGATCACCGAAGATTGGGTTTATCAGGGCCAGTGGCAGCCTGAGCAGTTGCTAAAAACCATCCGCAGCTGGTTAACCACTAAGGCCAACACTCCGCCTGCCAAACTCTATCTGGTCGGTGATTCCACTATGTCAGATAAAACTAACCTGGCTTATCCGGAGCGCGGCTGGGGCCAGTTATTGTCTGACTTTATGCTGCCGCAGTTGCAAGTCGTCAATTTAGCCGCCAATGGCCGCAGCACCTTAAGATTCTTAAACGAAGGTCGCTGGCAAATGCTGCTGGATGAGCTGCAAGCTGGTGATTATGTGTTGATCCAGTTTGGCCATAACGATCAAAAACAGGACGACCCGAAGCGTTATGCAGAGGTGAATACGCGTTACCCAGAGTTGCTGCAGCAGTTTATCCGTGAGGTCAAAGCCAAAGCCGCTATTCCGATGCTGGCAAGCTCGATTTGCAGGCGTAATTTTAAAGACAAAACTTTAGAGCGGGATTTAGCAGCGTACGCAGCCCAAGCCAAACAACAGGCTGAATTGGCGCAGATCGACTTTTTTGATTTGCAGCAGCAAAGCTGTGATTTATGGCAAGAGTTGGGCCCTACGGACAGTCAGCCGTATTTTATTCAGGTGCCGGCGGGTTTGTATCAGAAGTTTCCGGATGGCAAAACCGACAACACCCATTTATCAGTGCAAGGCGCTTCGAAAGTGGCTCAGCTGTTTGTACAAGACTTACAAAAACAACAACATCCTCTGGCTAAGTACGTCTACCGAACCAAACTTTAATTAAGCTTTAACTAACAAGCCAGTCTCGGGCCTTTGCACTGGCTTTAATCAATTGCCAACTTTCGCAGCCATTAAAACAGGCATAGTCCACCACTGCTTTGGTTAAAGCCACTTTTAAGGCATCCGTCAGTCTGACCTGTTCATCCAGCACTAAATGCTGCAGCAATAAGGTGTTGCTGGCTCTGTCTGCTTTCACATCCACCTGACCGATAAACTGGTCTTTATACAAAATGGGCAGGCTGTAATAACCAATCTGCCGTTTGGCGGCGGGCACATACACTTCAATCTGATAATCAAAATTAAACAGCTGCTTTAGCCGGTCGCGCTGGATCACTAAGTTATCAAAAGGCGACAACAGCCAGACTTTATTGGGCACTTTATTAGGTAGTTTGTTAGTGAGCGCTAACTGGGGCCTATAGTAATAGATCTTTCCATCCAGCAAAAAAGTCTGCAGCCTGCCCTGCTCCAGCTGTTGTTTTAGCTGTTGCTTCAGTGCCAACTGCATATTTTTACGCAGATAACCTATGTGCTGCACTGTGGCCAAAGCCTGACTTTGCAGGCAACGCTCTATTAAATAATCGGCAAACTCTGCCTCTGTAGGTGGCACCTGCGCTGCATGAGCAGGCCAGACTCGCTCAGCCAGATCATAAAACCTTCTGGAATTTATCCCGCCGCGCCACCATCAGCTTGCCTTGCATAAATAGCTGTTCCAGCGCTTGTTTGGCAGGTTGCCAGTCCCACCAGGCGCCGTTTTTCTTACCCGCATTGCCATTATTATCGGCAAAATCACTGGCCTTTAGTGGGCCTTCGGCCTTAACGCGAGCCAACACTTCATTCATCAGTTGCTGTTCAGGCTTAAACCAGTGGTTATTACCGTTTTGCAGTAACAGCTTGCGCTGCAGACTAAAACGATAATCTTCAGCGGGCAAAAAGGACGCTGCATGCGACCAGTATTCAAAACTTTGTTTTTGCTGCAGTGCTTTATCTAACAGCTTTGGCTGGTAGTTTTTTACTCTGTTATACAGCACATGGTGATGCGCCCGCTCCACCACATAAATAGAATCCAACTGCACATAACTGATTTGTTGTAGCACTTGTGCCACAGCTGCTTTGCCGGATGCTGGTTGAAGTAAGCCCTGATGCTGCAGTATCAGTTGGCGTAACGCTTTGGGGCTAAAGGGGCAAGAGGCAGTCATCAGTTAAAACCTTAAATAAAAATCGGCCAGAAGGGTTCGATAGTCATCACTGTACTGGCCTGGGCTTTGTTGTATCAAGAGTTCTGTCTGTTCAACCTGGCTGGTTACGGCACTGGCACTAAAATCCAACAGCTGCAATTTAGCGGCTTTATGCGCAGCAGTTTTAACCAGGCAACGTCGTTGCAAAGTCCAACCGGCCTGCTCTGCTACCGCTCTAAAATCTGCGTCCACGGGCAAGACTAAACAAAAATGTGCATCCGGCGCGGCGAGCTTTTTGGCAACTAAAGCTAAGTCAGTAAAAGACAAGCTATCGGTATGGCGGGCCTGATGACGCTTCGGATCTGAAGCGGCTAAACTCTGCTGAAAATAAGGCGGATTGCTGATAATCAGTTCAAATCCATGCTCTGGTTGGTTATCCGTCGCCGCATAGGTTAGAATATCGGCCTGAATGACATGGATTTGTGCCGCCCAGCGACTGGCCGCCACATTTTCCTGCGCCTGTAAGGCCGCATCCTGGTCCAATTCGACAGCATAAACCAATGGGTTCAGCCCAGATTTTTGCAATCGCTGCGCCAGCATCAGAGACAAAATGCCACTACCTGCCCCTATATCCAGCGCTGTGCCAGCCTTGGGTAAAGTGGCCCAGGCGCCCAACAGCAAGGCGTCCGTGCCGACTTTCATCGCACAGCGGTCGTGGCCAACAAAAAATTCTTTACACCAAAAGCCGCTCACTACTGCCCTTACTTACTAAGGCCAAAAGAGTGGCAGTGTATAAGAAGCTGTTTTGTATGTCAGTACAGAACATCATCTTATTAAACGAGATCTAAACAGAAGGTAAGAACAGCGTGAGCGAAATCAACACTGCACAGGAAAAAATGACCTTTGCTGAGTTTCAACTGGATGACAGCTTAGAGAAAACCCTGAGTAAAGCGGGTTTTAAAGAAGCGACCAGCATTCAGAAACTGGCTATTCCTGTGGCTTTGGAAGGCCGCGACATACTGGCCAGTGCGCCCACAGGCACAGGCAAAACGCTGGCGTTTTTATTGCCGGCAATTCAGTACCTGCTGGATTTTCCGCGCCGCGATCCGGGTTTTGCCCGTGTACTCATCATGACGCCAACCCGTGAACTGGCCTATCAGATTTTTGAACAGGTGCAACAGCTGATTATGCTGACCGACCTGCACGCTGGGGTGATCACTGGCGGTATCAACTACGGCAGTCACAAAGAAACCTTAGAAAAAAACAACGATATTCTGGTGGCTACACCGGGCCGTTTAATTGAATATCTGGATAACGAAAGTTTCCATGCCGACGAAGTAGAAGTGCTGATCCTCGACGAAGCCGACCGTATGCTGGATATGGGTTTTGTTGGTGAGATGAACCGCATTATTCTCGAAGCCAAACGCCGTCGTCAGACCATGTTATTTTCTGCCACTTTGGAAGGCAATGGCGTCAATAAGTTTTCTGAGCGCGCTTTACGTGAGCCCGTGCTGATTGAAGCCGCGCCACCACGTCGCGAAAAAGCCAAGATTCAGCAGTGGATGCACGCTGCTGACGATGCCGAACATAAACTGGCGCTGCTTATCCATATTCTGAAGCAAGAAGATGTCAGCAAAGTCATCGTCTTTGTCAAAACCCGTGAACGTTTAGCCACCTTAACAGGTCAGCTTGAAGCCGCAGGTTTAAAATGTTGCTGGTTACAGGGTGAAATGGCACAGGACAAACGTCAGACTGCTTTGGCACGTTTTAGTAACAATCAGGTGCGTATTCTGGTGGCGACCGATATAGCGGCTCGTGGTCTGGATATTGACGATATCACTCATGTGATTAACTACGATATGCCACGCACTGCAGATGTCTATGTGCACCGTATTGGCCGTACTGGCCGTGCTGGTAAAAAAGGTACGGCTATTTCGTTAGTGGAAGCTCACGATATTGGTGTGGTAGGGAAAGTAGAGCGTTATACAGAGCAGCCACTCAAACGCCGCTTTATTGAAGCTTACGCCCTAAACACAAAGAAGCCAAAGCGCCGACTAAACAGAAAAAACCTAAAACAGCAGCGAAGAAAAAAGCGCTGAAAAAAGCCGCTAAGGCCAAAGGTTAATTCTTTGCCCTGACCCGATATAGTCAGCTGCATCAAAAGGCGAACTACATCGGGTTGGCTGGTACTCACTTAATTTAGCTTACCCAGCATTAGCTGATTGTAATTTTGTATAAACGCCTGCCGCCGCTCTGTCGGTACTGTCGTTAAATGCAAATCCAGATAAGCCTGGGTACCTACCAAAGCCTGGATGCTTTTATCCAGACTATTGATAATAGCCTGACCAGTTTCACTTTTATTACAAGCAAAATAACCCAGTTGCAAAGGTTCGGCTTCAGCGACTTCATAACTATGTAGCATACTGGCATCTGTCGTTGCCAACATAAAAGGATATTCCAGTACAGCTGACACTCGGCCCTGCTGCAACATGGGCCAAAGCTGCGCAATCTGAGCGCCACTTTGTTTAAAGTACAAACTACGCCGAAGCACTTTTTCTTTTAATAGCACATCCAACCCTGCACCATAGGAGCGTTCCTGATCCAGTCCTAACACAAAACCTGATTCAGTCAACAGCAAATCCCGCAGCTGCACTTTGCCACCCCAGAGCTTTAACCGGGATTGTAGTTTGGTATGTAACGGACTTTCAATAGGCAGATAAAGTCTTAATCCTTCCGTCGCTAAAAGCGGTTGGCTGAAAATAAACTCGGCAGCTCGTTGTGGATTTTTTAAGATACTGGCCATACAACTGGAAGACTGGGTACGAGTCAACTCCGTAGCTTTAGTGTGATTAACCTGACGGAAATGCGGAGTTAAATCAGAGCTTTGCGCCAAAATCAACCGCATTAACTTCAGCTCAAGACTTTCGATTGTAGTTGGTGTGGTGCTTAACCAGTCCGGTGACATTTTACTCTGGAAATATACGTCCTGTGATTTAGCCTGCAACTGGTGGCTACAACAAAGCATTATTCCAATGGTACAAACAAGCTTCCAACGCATCACTTCTGACTACCCAACTCCATGCTCTGTAAAGTCAGCATAAAAGTGAAGTCTTTAGGCTGTAAAGCTTTTTCTGCCAGAACTATGTCACGATTTGTTAAAGCAACCAGGCGTAACTGAACTTCATAAACACAGAACGCTGATCCCGCTCCAAACTGGTTAATTCATCATCCTGATAGGCATTATCGCTGTATCCGGCGAAAAATAAGGTCTGTGGATTCAGTTTGTAAGAATATAACAACTGACTACCCAAGCTACGTTCCAATTGCTGGGTAAGACCCGGATTATTCAGCGGGTTCTGCACAATATCGCTGTAAATTAAAGTCAGGCGCAACAGACTACGCACTGAAAACTGATAGCTAAAGCGCAAGTCAGTCAGGTTGGCGGTAAAGACCTCAGCACCATCAGCCTCTAAATATCTGTAGGTATGGCGGGCTTCAACTTGCAAATGTGTAGTGGCGTTCCAGCTTATTTCCGGTGCGAACTGCACCAGCTCGCCCAGCCTGTTGTTGCGGTAATCTATGGCATCTCCCAGCTCTACTTCGGCATTGGCATAAAGCGCAGGTAAAGGCCTGAATTCGGCAAAAGTGGTCAGTCTTTGTTCGTTAAACATCAGTGTATTGCCATCAATAGCCAGCGAGTTGTTAGTCAGGCGAGGACCTGTTTTATCTCTGTCGGCAAGACTCACAGAGAAAAAGCTTTGTTGTGGACCCCATAACTCCAAAAATAGCTCTGCTTCTTTTTCCAAGAGTTCATTATTGGCATTATGGCTGATATCCCAGTCGCCGCTCAAAATCGCCCTGTTCCACCAGTTGTTGTCAGAAAACCACTGATAGCCCAAACCCTGCACAAATTTATGAAAGTCGGTTTGTGGCATATAGCCCATATCAGCGCGAAAGTCTTGTTCCAGCGCCAGGTACTCGGTATTCCAGAACCAAGCCCCGTCATCGTGCTCATACATCAAAAAGTAAGCCGGATCGGATAAATCATCTGCCAGGCGTAAACCCGCCTCTGAATCTGCAAAGCTCTGGCGTAAGGCTGCTGAATAGGCGGAGTCGGCATATAAATACTGCAACACCAATTGGTCCTGATCGGTGAGTTTATACTTCAGATCCAGACCAGCTAAGTTGTTGTGATAGCTGTCGCTTTGCCGCAAGCTGCTGATCCAGCCCAAAGACAAGTCAGCACTTAAATCGTAGCGGTATCGCAATACAGCATTGCTGCTTTCTTCATCCAGGATTGCAACATCAGAACCCAGGTTGCCCGGTACGATAAAGGTAGTTTTTTCATCATTCGCGGCAAAAAAAGCAAAGGAATGCTGCTGTTGTTTACCCGTCAGCTTAGCGCCTATATCAGGAGCCCCAATATTGCGGGTGTACACCAAATCCAGCGGTGAGCTGAAGTAATCCTGGTTATCAAGGAAAAATGCACGTTTTTCGTCAAAAAATAACGAGAAGGTATCGTTCATTGACACTTGTGCCACATCAGCTTCGACCTGAGAAAAATCAGGATTGAGTGTGGCATTGAGGTTAATGTCCGGTGTGATGCCCCATTTTAAATCCAGACTGACCTCGGTATTGGGTTCTGTCTGCCAGTCTGTTTTCGCGTCAGCTGTTACATCACGTTGCTGACTTGCACCTGTGACTAAAGAGGGCACCACACTAAAATGACTGCCTTGTTTGGCACCGGAAAAACCCGTAGCGACACGCATCTGACAAATCCAGCACGGATTTACCCGCTCTATTTTATTGCTGGATAAACGGTGTTTCAGATCCCGTGGATAAAACCGTACCAGCTCAATACGCCATTGCTGCAAAGCCAGTCTGTCATTAAAGTTTAAAATACGCAGCGGGATAGCAATTTCTACCTGATAGCCATCAGGGGTCAGTTGACCTACGCTGTGCCAAATCCCATCCCAGGCATCACTTTCATCGCCAGTAACCTCATTCTCTATCGCATCTGCCTGCACACCCAACGGGTTACTGAAAAACTGATAGGCCAATTTTTGATCGTTGTAGCTGTCAATTTTGATGCCGACTAAGTCATCCTCCCAGACACCATCTCTGTCTTTTAAAAAAGCACGGATTTGCGAAGGGTTGGGATCTTTGGCTTTAAAGGCCAGATAAAAATACTCGCCGTTTTCCAGCAGCAAAGCTTCGGTTTCGACCGGAGCTGGGGTATTTTCCGATGGCCAGCTGTTAATTTCTATCTGTACTTTATTGGCTTGCGCCCAACCAGCATCAGATAAATCACCATCAATGCTGATAGCGGCGGTGGTTTTAGGAATATGAATATCGGCCGCAGCACATGCAGAAAACAATACCGCCAACAAAAAAAACCAACGCAGCATTTAGCTATCCTTGTACAGCAGGAAAAAAGTCACCGGCACTATATAGAAAGAAATAGAAAATATGAAGGCCGGGAACACCGGCCTTCTGCGCTGAATTTGTAACGGGCTGTTATCTGTCCCAGTAACTTTCTTCCAGCGAGTCTTCTTTTTCCGGCAAACCTTTAGACAAGCGTGGCGCATTTTGCACCAGAATGGCGTAACTGACCCTGTTAGCATATTTACAGATCTGGGCAAAAGACGAATAGGCCAGATAAGGTTGTTCATGTTTACTGGACAGAGGCAAGGTTTGACGGTGAAAATGATTGGCAGCTATATCATGCAAAATCGCCGCTAAAGCGCCATCGCCTGCGCCGTTGGTGTTTTTAATCCGCTCAGGTCCACCCAAATAAGGGTCGATATGCGAATAGACTTTGACCGGCTGCTGGCAGTCTTTTTTCTGCATAGGACGGCTGAACTCAAATTCGTTGTAGTCTGCCAAAGCACCGGATTTGATAGGATTGGTGGTCTCGCGCTTAACAGAAGCGTCAGTATAACCACACAAATACAAGCCCTCCGGACCTGCAGTTAGCAGCACCATATCGACATAATCCAGCGCTGCTTCTGCCGCAAGCAAAGGATCAGCAAAACCAGTCAAGGCTTCGGCTTCCAGCTCATTCATCGCCAGCACATTAACGTACTGCGCCAGAGTTTGCTGAATCAGCTCCCTGTGCTCTTCCACTAAATGTTTAGTGCCTAAACTCATCACCACAGGCACATCTGCAACTTTTGCATCGGACAACATTTTCACCATAGCCTGTTGAATAGGCTGGTCAGTAGCGCGCAGCGGATAAGCACTGACCACTATAGCAGCGGCTTTGGCAATAATATCTGTTGGAATATAAGCAGGTGTTAATTCATCCATATCGCCCGGATCGATAACAAAAGTGCGCTCGCCATCCGGGGTGATCATAGTAATACCACGACCAATATCACCAGGCACTCCCTGTAAGTGGTTCATGTCGACTTTACTGCTGGTATGGCATAAATAGTGATAAGCCGGAGAACCCAGCTGAATATTAGACGACATCACGCCCAGCAATACCGACTTGTCGTCCGCCAGTACTGAGTAGTTATGCACTGTATTGCCTATGGTGCCGCCGGCAAAGTGATCAGAAATCGCATTGGAACCCACCAGTTCCTGATAGATCAGATCGGCTTTGCCATGTTCAACCAGATTAGATAAACCTTTACCTATGCCGTATTTTTCAAGGAACTCGTCGCTGACGTTGGCAATCACATCCACTATAGTTTGGTCCAAACCCACAATATAAGTGTCCAGTTCAGGCCGCACTTCGTAGCTGGGTAAAGCCAGCTTAGGCTGAGACACGGGAAAATAATGTTTGAGTTTACGACGACCAGGGAATTTCATAGGGCAACACTCGGATCAATAGAGCCGCGCATTTTAGCAAAAGCCAATTAAAAAAGCGCAGGAAAAAGCCGCAGTTTTCTGCAGCTTTTTCTGCCTATTTTGCAGCAGAATACTGCAATATCAGGATTCTTGTTGCATTCGTGTAAACACTAGTGTGTCGGCTTTGGACTCGGTACTGCTAAACTGATAGCCAGCGCTGTTAAATTGCTTAAGGCCTTCGACCTGATCAATCTGCTGCTCAATGACATAACGCGCCATCAAACCACGGGCTTTTTTAGCGAAAAAGCTGATAATTTTATACTGGCCATTTTTGAAATCTTTAAATTCAACATTCAATACTTTGGCTTTCAGCGCTTTTTTATCGACGGCTTTAAAGTATTCCTGCGAAGCTAAATTCAGCAGCATTGCTGAATTTAACTGCTCCAGCTGTTGATTCAGTTCAGTACTGATACGGTCGCCCCAGAACTGATACAAATTGCTGCCACGGCCAGTTGCCAGAGAAGTTCCCATCTCCAATCGATATGGCTGCATCAGATCCAAGGGCCGTAATACCCCATACAAACCACTTAAAATGCGTAAATGCTGCTGGGCATAATCCAGATCTTTTTGTTTCAGGCTGGACGCTTGCAAGCCCTGATAGACATCCCCATTAAAAGCAAACAGAGCCTGACGGGCATTATCCGGTGTAAAAGGTGTGGACCACTGTGCAAACCGCGCCGCATTCAGACCTGCCAGCTTATCACTAATATGCATCAGGCTGGATAACTGAGCAGGAGTCAGTGTGCGGCAATAAGGCATCAACTCCAGGCTTTGATCCAGCAACGCGGGTTGAGTAAAAGCAGTGACAGGTAATGGGCTTTGATAATCTAAATCTTTGGCGGGTGATATCACCATCAACATGGGTTTTGGTTTCCTCTACAGCAAGATAAAGCGACTATAACAAATTATTTCCCTTCGCACTTGAAGATGCTGCTTTGTTGACAGGGTTTTCTCGCCCCAGTCACATAGGAAACTATGTTCCCGGGGTCTCATTCACCTGTCGCCGCGCCGCAACATCAATTACTTTGGGAAAATTGCCTTGACTCGACAACAAAACTCAATACGGACGCGGCTTTGACATGGTTTTTAGTTTTTTTCATGGTAAGCTTTGATCCGGCTGCAGAGCTTATAAAATAAGGCTGCAGCCAGTAAACTAAACAGAATTCCGAATGAGAGAAACTTGCCGCAAAAGCCTGCTTTTGTGTTGTAATTTTCCTACATTTATTTAGTATTAAGCCCCACATCACTGACTTGTGATCAGAAAAACGGTAATAAAACAATATGAGCACTTTACTAGAACAGCTAAAAGCAGTGACTACAGTAGTGGTCGACAGTGGTGATTTAGGCGCCATTGAACAATTCCGCCCTGTAGACGCAACGACAAACCCATCTTTATTACTAAACGCCAGCCAGCTGGAGTTTTCCAAGCCGTTATTGGCTCAGGCCGTGGCTTATGCTAAAAGCAAAAGCTCAGATCTGGCCACTCAGATCAGCATAGCCAGTGATAAATTTGCGGTCGATATCGGCACTCAGATCAGCAAGTTAGTGCCAGGCCGTGTTTCTACTGAAGTGGATGCGCGTTTATCTTTTGATACTCAGGCCAGCATCAACAAAGCGCTGCAACTGGTTGCTTTGTATGAAGAAAACGGTATCAGTAAAGATCGGATTTTGATCAAAATAGCCTCTACCTGGGAAGGTATTCAGGCCGCCCGCCACCTCGAGCAACAAGGTATTCAGTGCAACCTGACGCTGCTGTTCCATATGGCGCAAGCCCGTGCCTGTGCTGAAGCTGGTATATTTTTAATTTCTCCTTTTGTAGGGCGTATTCTGGATTGGTACAAAGCCAACACCAAACAAGACTACACAGCAGAAACAGACCCTGGCGTGGTTTCAGTGCGTGAAATTTATCGTTACTTCAAAACCTATGGCCATAAAACTGTGGTGATGGGTGCAAGCTTCCGTAATATCGGCGAAGTATTAGCTTTAGCAGGCTGTGACCGCTTAACCATCAGCCCAGGATTACTGGAAGAATTAAGCCAGCAGCAAGGCAGCTTAACAGTTCATCTGCAAGATACAGGCGCTACCGCCAAAGAAACGGCCGCTTTAACTGAAGCAGAATTCCGCTGGGCACTGAATGAAGATGCGATGGCGACCGAAAAACTATCGGAAGGTATCCGTAAATTTGCCGTTGACCAACGTAAGCTGGAAACTTTAATTCAGGCCCAATTACAAGCCTAAGCAAAGGCTTAATTTTTATCACCATCGGATCACTACAGGAGTTTATATGATGTCGTCTGCACTTTGGGCTGAATTAAAACAGCTGGCACAGCAGCCTTTATCCTTGCGTCAGCAGTTTGCCGCCGACCCAAAGCGGGCTGAGAAATTCCAGGTCAATGCCTGTGGTATTCACCTGGATTTTGCCAAAAACCTGATCACAGATGGCATTTGGCAAAAGCTGCTGGAACTGGCAAAACAAAGCCAAATCCAAAACAAAACTCAGCAGATGCTCCATGGCGACAAAATTAACAACACCGAGCAACGTGCCGTCTGGCATATGGCATTACGTGCCGATACGAACACTCCCTTAGTGTTAGATGGTATTGATTTACAGCCAGAAATTCAGGCCTGTCATGCGCAAATGGCAGAGCTGATTGGCCAGTTGCATCAGGGTAGCTACAAAGGTTATCAGGGCGATGCCATTACCGATCTGATTTGGATTGGTATTGGCGGCTCGTTATTAGGCCCACAAATGGCCTGTGAAGCTTTAGCGCCTTTTAATAAAAGCCCGGTACGTATTCACTTTGCCGGCAATATAGATGGCGCTGTAGTGTCCGATGTAGTCAAAGGGTTAAACCCTGCCACTACCCTGGTGTTTGTCGCCTCTAAGTCTTTTGGCACTGAAGAAACCAAACAAAATGCGTTGGCTGTACGTCAGTGGTTCACTGACAAAGGTGCAGACAAAGCCGCTATAGCTCAGCATTTCTGGGCTACTTCGTCCAATATCAAAGCTGCAGCGGAGTTTGGCATAGTGGCGGAACATATTCTGCCGATGTGGGACTGGGTGGGTGGTCGCTATTCGTTATGGTCTGCCATCGGCTTCCCTGTGGCATTGCAGTTGGGCATGGAACAGTTTCAACAACTGCTCAAGGGCGCACGCGATATGGACCAGCATTTTATCAACGCCCCTCTTGAGCAAAATATGCCGGTGATTTTGGCTCTGCTTGGCGTCTGGTATATTAATGCTAAAGGTTGTCAGGCTCAGGCTTTATTACCGTACAGCCATTACTTACGTTTCTTGCCCTCTTACGTGCAGCAACTGGATATGGAAAGTAATGGTAAAGGTGTGGATCTGGATGGCAAGCCATTAACAAATGCTACAGCTCCGGTGATTTGGGGCGACGCAGGCACCAATGGTCAGCATGCCTATCATCAGTTATTGCACCAAAGCGTATTGGCTGTGCCGTCAGACTTTATTCTGCCTGCTAAAGTCAGTCACGAACTCAACGATCATCACCACAGATTAGCGGCGCACTGTTTTGCTCAAACTCAGGCATTGATGCAAGGCAAAACCTTTGATGAAGCCAAAGCTGAAGTGCTGGCAAGCGGCGCATCAGAAGCAGAAGCTATTGCTTTGGCACCACATAAAGTCTCGCCTGGTAATAAGCCAAGCAATACCTTATTACTGCCAGAGTTATCACCTTATTACTTAGGCGCCTTAATTGCGCTTTATGAGCAGAAGGTGTTTTGTCAGGGTGTTTTGTGGAATATCAATTCGTTTGATCAGTGGGGTGTTGAGCTGGGTAAACAGCTATCGACGCCTATTTATCAGGTGTTGTCTGGACAAAAGAGCAATAACTTTGATGCGTCAACTGAAGGTCTTATCGCAAAATTTAAGCAGTTAGCCTCGAACTAAGCCATTGAATGAACGAAAAACATTCATTTTTCGTTCATATTTGTGTCAAAGAGTTATTTTATTTTTAGACAAAGTGTGGTACTAATTTGTTGAAAATAACAACAACTCAGAGGGGCAACCATGGAAAGCTTCGAAGACTTACTGAATATGTTGGAGCGTCCTGCGACGAAGAGCCGTGCAGTCAAACGCAAGTGGCGAGAAATTGAAGCAGTCAAAGAACGCCAGCGCTTAAAACGAGAACTAGAAGACATAGACTGGACCATAGAACCTGAATTAGTGAACATCGAATTAAGTTAAATTTAAGCCCCGGCAGTAATGTCGGGGCTTTTTATTTGGCTGTCATTCAGGCTCTGAATACGCAGTAGCGGTTGGGTTTATCCCTGACCGCTCTGTAGTTCTTTATACCTGCCAACAAATGGGGCTCTTACCCTGTTGTTGTAATAACTCATTTGCCTTGGCAAAGTGCCCACAGCCTAAAAAGCCGCGGTGCGCTGACAAAGGCGATGGATGAGGTGCGGTCAAAATATGGTGTTTCGTTTTATCGATAAGCGCAGATTTTTTAATCGCATGGCTGCCCCATAATAAAAACACTATACCTTCTGCATTGGCACTGATAGCTCGTATCACCTGATCGGTAAACTGCTCCCAGCCTAAATGACGGTGCGAATTGGCTTCGTTCGCCACTACGGTTAAAGCCGTGTTGAGTAACAACACCCCCTGCTCTGCCCAGCTTTCCAGACAGCCATGCTTTGGGGTTTGGAAATCACTATATTCCAGTGCCAGCTCTTTATAGATATTTCGTAAAGAAGGTGGAATAGCAACACCTGCTGGCACAGAAAAACTTAAGCCATGCGCCTGATTCGGGCCATGGTAAGGGTCCTGCCCTATCACTACCACTTTCATCTGTGCAAAAGGCGTTAACTTAAAGGCATTAAACACCAGCGCTTCAGGTGGATAAATCACCTGACCAGCAGCACGTTGTTGCTTTAAATAATCCATAGTTTGCAGAAAATAGGGCTGATTTTTTTCAGCCCCAATCACGTCTTGCCAGTTTAAAGACACAGTTTATTTATCCAGAGTCAGTAAGAATTGGCGTAATTGTACAAAATCCGGCGCCATATCTGCACTTAAACTTGCCTCTGATGCAACTGCTGCTAACTCAGGCGGCAGAGCTATAGGGCTGCCGAGGATATTCTCAACCTGCTCTTTAAATTTAGCCGGATGCGCAGTGCCTAAGAAAATACCGAACTCGCCGTCCTGCAAACTACGCTTTAGCGCTTTGTAGGCAATAGCAGCGTGAGGTTCGCTGACATACCCCAAATGCGCCAGCTGACGCATCGACACCTGGGTATCTTCTTCGTCCACCATTACTGCTTCTAAATCGTCGCGGCAAATTTTACCTTGCGCCAATAAAGCCTCAACCCGTGGCCAGTTATTTGGTGCGCTGACGTCCATCGCATTGGATAAGGTGGCCACAGTCTTGTTCGGTGCCCACTGGCCATCCTTCCAGTAACGAGGCACAGTGTCGTTTAAGTTGGTGGCCGCTATCATACGTTTGATAGGTAAGCCTAACACCTTGGCAATCAAACCAGCGGTCAGATTGCCAAAGTTACCACTAGGCACGGCAATAACAATTTGATCGCGTTTATCTTTTGGCACCTGAGCCACAGCTTCAAAGTAATAACAAATCTGGGCAAACAAACGACTGATATTAATAGAGTTGGCTGAGTTGATATTCAGCTGTTTGACTAAATCACGGTCGTTAAATACCTCTTTCACCAGCGCCTGGCACTGGTCAAAATCGGCCTCTACTGCCAGTGTATGGATGTTGTGACCTAAAGTAGTAAACAGCTTTTCTTGTAATGGGCTGATTTTTCCTTTTGGAAATAAAATCACCACATCGACACCGGCTTGCTGATAAAAAGCGTGAGCCACTGCAGCACCTGTATCGCCTGAAGTGGCTGTGACTATCGTGGTTTTACTGACATTCTGTTGCTTTTGCGCCTGAATTAACGCCTGCGCCATAAAGCGACCACCAAAGTCTTTAAAAGCTAAAGTGGGGCCATGGAATAACTCTAAACAGGCGACATCATCCGTCACCTGAGCTAAAGGTGCAGGAAACTGAAAAGCGTTGCTTACCATCTGATGGATTTGTTCAGCACTAAGTTCATCGCCTATTAAAGCCTGAAGAACTTTGGCGCTGCGCTCGACAAAAGGTAGCTCTAATAACGCTTCTATATCCAGGCTTGGCCACTGGGTTGGAAAAAACAGCCCTTGCTGCTCACCCAAACCAATACGAACTGCATCTAAAAAACTAACTTGTTGCGAAGCGACTTTGGTATTTGTTAATTGCATAGTTACATCCTACAGCGCACGTGCGCCTTGTCTCGCCAGGCGACAAATGGTCGTGATGGCATCTGAGTTTTTAGCGTAATGCTGTTGTAAATAATCAGCGGCAAATTGGGCCTGAGTATCGTTTTGGCAGACCGCAAAAATCGTAGGGCCAGCGCCTGAGATACCAACATGACCGATCCCTTCGGCGGATAACGCTTCACGAATAGGCAACAGTTCAGGCATCAGGTGCTGACGGGCAGGCTCCGCCACCAAGTCCTGTAAAGCAGCAAAAGCTTCTGTTTCATCCCAGGCATACAAAGCACTGATAAAACGGCTTAACATACCGGCAAAAGCTATGCTGTGTTTCAGCGTTAATTGTTGTGGCAAGACGGCACGGGCTTCTTTGGTAGACAGCACAGTGCCTGGATAACAAAGCACTACTTGCCAATGTTTAAACCAGGGCAAAGCACGGCATAACAAGGGGCTATCCGGCAACATCAACAATAAGCCGCCATAAAAGGACGGCGCCACGTTATCGTAATGCACAGAACCACTAACGCCGCCCTCCAACTGCGCCATCAGTTGCAACAACTGATAGTCAGCTAAAGGTTTGCCGAAATAGTCATTAAAGGCATAACAGGCCACGACAATAGAACAAGCGCTGGACCCCAAACCACTGCCAACCGGCAGATTTTTCACCAGCTCCAGTTGCAGCCGTGGCAAAGTCCGGCCTATCGCCTTTTCAAAGGCATAAAAACACTTCAGCACTAAGTTATCGTCTGTGTCTTTTGGCAACTGATGCACATAACGACCGGTTAGTTGCAAACTCAGTTCAGCCTGCTCAGAGTGAATACGCAGTTCATCGCCAAATAAAGAACCATCGACAGGTTCAAACGCAGCGCCTAATAAATCAAATCCAACAGAAAAATTCCCTGTGGACGCAGGCGCAAAATACGACTTCATATTACATCTCCTGCTGCCAGGACAAAGTCCGCATCACATCACTGAACACACCGGCTGCTGTGACCGCAGCACCAGCACCATAACCACGCAGGACAAAAGGAATAGGCTGGTAATAACGGGTATGAATAGCCAGCGCATTTTCACCGTCTTTCACTTTGGCCAGTGGGTGATCCAGATCCAAAGCTTTGATAGCGACTTTGCAACGACCTTCGCTGATTTCACCTATGTAACGCAGCACCTGACCTTTAGCTTTGGCCTGTGCAATACGTTCGGAAAAAGCTTTGTCGAGCTGTGGTAACTTTTGCATAAAAGTCGGTACGTCAGTGTTTGGCGCAAAATCAGCAGGTAATACACCTTCCACTTCGACATCGGCTAAATTCAGCATCAAACCAGATTCACGCGCCATAATCAGTAACTTACGCGCCACATCCATACCGGATAAATCATCACGAGGGTCAGGCTCAGTAAAACCCAATTCCCGGGCTTTAGTAGTCACTTCAGATAAAGACTGGCCCTGCTCCAATAAACCAAAAATATAGGATAAAGATCCGGATAAAATCCCCTCAAAAGCCACCAGCTCGTCACCTGCATTAAACAAGCCCTGTAAGGTGTCGATCACCGGTAGGCCTGCGCCTACAGTCGTTTCATACAGGAAACGTCGGCGATGTTGCTGTGCCACCTGACGCAGTTGATGGTAGTAATCCAATGAGCCTGTATTGGCTTTTTTATTTGGGGTGACCACATGGAAGCCAGCTTTGAGGAAATCGACATACAAATCAGCCACTGGTTCTGCACTGCTGCAGTCGATCAATACCGGATTAGTTAAATGCTGCTCCTGAGCAAAGCGACTTAAATCTGCCACAGAAAACTGAGCTTTGGCCTGCTGCATCTGCTGTTGCCACTGACTGAGGTCAATGCCTTTTTCATCCAGCAATAAGGCTTTGGAATTAGCTATACCATAGACTTTCAGCTTGACGTTACGTTGCTGTAAAAACTCTTGCTGACGCTGGAACTGCGCCAGTAATTCGCTGCCAACCACACCACAACCGACCAGAAACACATCGATACTTGGGACATGGCTAAAGAAGTTTTCATGGCACACCTTCACTGCGTTCTGACAAGCTTTTTGCTCAACGACAGCAGAGATAGAACGTTCACTGCTGTCCTGCGCTATAGCTACCACATTGACCCGAGCCTGCGCCAAGGACGCAAAAAACTTAGCCGCCACACCACGGTGCTGACGCATACCATCGCCGACCAGGCTGACTATCGCCATATCAGATAAGATTTGCAGCGGACGCAACAACTTGCCTTGTAACTCCAGTTCAAACTCTGCTTCAAGCGCTTTTTTCGCAGCAGCTAAATCCAGTTGAGCCACACAGAAGCTGATACTAAATTCAGAAGAGGATTGAGTAATTAAACTCACCGATACCTGCTCACGCGCCATAGTGGCAAACACCCGCGAGGCCATACCGACTACGCCTTTTAAGCCAGGGCCAGAGACTGTGATCAGAGCCAGATGCTCCAGACTGGAAATGCCTTTGACCAGCGAGTCACCGTTGTTATCGGCATCAATACAGGTGCCTGGTGCTGCGGGATTTAAGGTGTTTTTGATATAACAAGGAATTTGAAAACGAGCCAGTGGACCAATAGTTTTTGGATGCAGTACTTTGGCACCAAAATACGACAATTCCATGGCTTCGTCATAAGATAAATGGTCAATCAGTTTGGCTTGTTTCACCTGACGTGGGTCAGCGCTGTAGACACCATCGACATCAGTCCAGATTTCACAGACTGAAGCTTTGACCGCGGCAGCAACTATTGCAGCAGAGTAGTCAGAACCATTGCGGCCTAATAAACACAGCTCGCCCTGCGCATTGCTCGAGACAAAACCTGCCATCACATAAACCTGAGCCGATTGCTTCGCTAAAGCAGTTGCAAAGCTTTGCTCCGAAGCAGGAATATCAGCCACTGCATTTAAATAATCACCCTGACTTTTCACTAAAGCCACAGAGTCCAGTAACACCACATCGACCTGACGGGACTTAAACAGCGCCGTCATCAGGCAAACACTGAACTGCTCACCCATACCTAAAATTTGTGCCTTGATATGATCAGGGCAATAACTCAATAAGCTGATGCCTTGCAAACGTTCAGTTAGCTTTTGTTCCTGCTCGTCAGCCAGTTGTTGCACAGCCTTCAGCTGCTGCGCATTGACCCGAAGTGAAGCTTCAGCAATAAGCTGCGCTAGACGATTTTTCCACTGCAGCAACAGCGGCTGATAATCTGAGCCTAAAAAGGCCAGATCCGTCAGTTCCACCAGTAAGTTGGTGACGCCCTGAGGCGCTGACAAGACTAAGCCGACGCTTTGATTGCCAATTTGTTGTTGTACTATATCCGCCACCTCGAGAAAGCGGGTTACCGACGCCAGAGACGAACCACCAAACTTAAGCACCCTCATGTTTTACTCCTTGCTAAACGAAAAAGGCCCGTGACGGGGAGGTCACGGGCCTTTTTGAAAACAATACGCCGCCGACCTCCTACCCCGCAGGGTTGGTGGTAATAATAATGGTGAGTGTATTGCGGATTTGTGTCTTTTTCATACTGTCTATATGCTCAAAGTTTTAGACGTCTGTCAATCTAAATGTTTAGATTATTCTAAATTTAATGGGGCGTTAATTGGTTTTCAACTGAAACTCTGTTTCACCGGCACTGTAGGAGACCACCCTGTTACGCCCCTCTCTCTTCGCGTTATAAAGCGCCATATCAGCCTGACCTATCAGTACCTCGTGGGCTCTTTCGCCAGCAGCGTCAAGCTGCGCTACACCAACACTGATTGAACTTTGTATAGAGTGCTCATTAAATGTGACAGCTTTACTACTGACGGCCAGACAAATACGTTCGGCCACTTCCATTGCCCCGGCCAGGGCTGTATTGGTCAGTACTATGCCAAACTCCTCACCACCGTATCGGCCAAACCAGTCGGTGTCACGCAATAAACCCCGAACTCTGGCTGTTAACTCAATCAGCACTGAATCTCCGCCTAAATGACCATACTGATCATTGAGCTGCTTAAATTTATCCAGATCAAACAATAACAACGACAGAGGTTGCTGATAACGCTGCGCTCGTTGGACTTCAAGCTTTAACTGTTCTTCCCAGTAACGGCGGTTTAATGCCTGGGTTAAACCATCCACACGATTGCTTTGCTCCAGTTTTTGTAAAGTCGTTTGCAGATGCTGTTGATAAACAAAAGCATCAGTGGCGTCCTCAATCAGCATACAGACATGACGACGACCCGACGGATCATTCAACGGCAACATAGTGCAGTTCTGCGCCATATACTGGCTCGAACTGGTCACAGGACGTAAATGGGGTAACTTGATCACATACTGCCGCTGCTCCCAGCTGCTAAATGAGGGACTTTGCAACTCCAGCACAGAGGCAAACTTACGCCTAAGCCATGCTTCTGGTAAATCAGCAAAAACTTTAAACAGACTTTTCCCTTTTGCTTCAGTCAGTTGAACTGAGCTGTGGCGCTGCAAAAAGGTATTAAGATAGACCAGTTGAAATTCCTCATCCACCACCAGCACACCACTACTAAGCTGCTCTAATATGGGGCCCGTTAACCAGTCGTCTGACATTAATACTCTTCCACTATCCGATCCAAAATATGCTGGATATTTAACACAGCTTCTCCTGGGATCAGCAACAACATATCGCAGTTAAAAGAATGATGAATTAACTGGTAACTAATATCGACTCTAAGTGCCAGTTCCCAGTGACAAGCCGTTTCAATTAAGGCTTCAGTCATATTATTCTGCCGCGATGATAAAACTCTGGGCGCGCTATAGGACAAACTATTGTCAATTTGCTCCGCCAGACCATTCAAAAAGGTGGTGGTCAAAATAGAGCTAATATCCGTCAGCATCTCCAGCTCGGACGCGTTATCCGTGTCATACCCTAATAAAGCAGCAATGCGATGGGCATTCTCCAACTGATACAACACTATAGCCTCACCCCGAAGCCCATCATTGCCCAAAAATCCCTGACTGACTAAAGCGGCTTCGGTACTACTGTATTGAGCTTCAAATTGCGCCGGAATTTGTGCAGAGTTCACCAGCTCTATAGCAGGCACCTGTATATGCACAAAGGTATTTAAAAAACGGGCAAGTTTATCACTGGCCAGGCCCATAGCGACATTGATCAGCTCCTGTAAACAATCCCTTTGTTCTTCAGAGAATACTGTACTCATATCAATCCATAGTGTTTTAAAATAACAACCAGCTTTTCCGGATTCACAGGCTTGTGAATAAAAGCTAAAGCCCCAAGCTCTGTGACCCGCTTTTGCATTTCCGGCTGGATATCAGCTGAAATGACAATGACAAAACAATCCAATCCATCCTGTTTTATCGCCTCAAGCACACCTATTCCATCCAACTCCGGCATGGTTAGATCTAAAAAGACCAAACCTATCTCCTGACTACGTAAAATAGTCAGGGCTTCGACACCATTAGCTGCTGTCAAAATATCAGCATCAAAAGACTCAGGTAGAGATTTACGGACTTGTTTTCGCGCCAGTAAGGAGTCGTCACAAATTAATACAGGTAACGCCATTAAAACAGCCTCTTTATTATTGCTTTATTTGTTTTCAATTTAATGTGCACAGCTCAATTATTCGACACCGCTACCATACTCAAAGCTACCGCAATTGAACACCATTAAATGCTGCTTTTGCAGCCTTCTGACAATTTATAGCCGCAATATTGCTAAAGCTGCTCTTGTTGCCTAGTCTCTAAGTTATTTATTACATATAGTATTTTCATTTAAACAGATCTTCTATAACTTAGAGTTTCAATGCTAACTACTATTAAGCCGAACCAAACAAGGTTGTTTCATGCAGCAAAAAAGTTTATCGCGTAAGCTGCTGACCAAAGTCTTGTCAGTGTATTTTATCCTGACCTTTGTGGTGACTTTAGGCCAGATTGTTGCCGAGTATTTCAACACCAAAGACCATATCAATGGTGAACTGGCGACTTTGCAGCAAACCTTTTCCGGCAGTCTGACCAGGGCTATTTGGGAACTCAATACCCAACAAGCCTTGATTATTGCTGATGGTTTACTGGCTATTCCTGCGATTGAAGGCATTATAGTTCGGGATGATAGTGGCGCTGTCATTACTCAATTGGGTAGATATATAGATATCAGCGAGCGCTACAGTAATCAGTTGGTGCAGGAAGGCATTCGACTCACAGAACAAAACTCCGGCTTATTTGGTTATACCTTTCCTCTCATTTTTGAATTCTCAGGCGCGCCACTCAGGTAGGTGACGTTACTTTGTTCTCCAGCCGGGCTGTAGTGCTGGACCGGATCAAAATTGGCATTTATTTTTTGGTTGGTAATGCGGTTTTAAAAACGACCTTCTTAATTATTCTTTTTTTATTGGCGTTTCGCAGTCAGCTGACCTTACCGCTGAGTGAACTGACACAACAAATTGAAGATCTGGAGCTGGACCACCTGGAAGGCACCAAAGTGGAAGTACGCCACGATGAAGCCAATGAACTCAGCGTGATGGCAGATGCCTTTAACCGGTTGATTGCTCGTGTGCAGGATTACAAAGTGCAGTTGGAAAGCACCCAAAAACAACTGCTGCACTCCAACGAAAAACTCGATCAGCACAACTTGCTACTGGAGCAGGAAGTGGCGCGTAAAACCTCAGGCCTAAGTCAGGCCATGATGGATTTACAACAGCAAAAACAAGAACTTGAAGTTAAACAGCAAGCGTTACGTGAAGAAATAGAACGTCGTCGTCATAGTGAAGAAGCTTTACGTGGTAAACAAAGTGAGCTGGAAAAAACTGTGGATGATTTAAAGCAGGCACAAGACAGGTTAGTGCAGTCGGAGAAAATGGCGGCTTTGGGTGGTTTTGTGGCAGGTATTACCCATGAAGTAAATACCCCTGTCGGTATTGGCGTCACCGCCACCAGTTTTCTGGCTGAGAAGCTGACGGCTCTGGAGGTCGCTTATAAAGAAAAGACTTTGTCGCCTAAAGTGCTGGAGCATTTTATTGAGGAAGCCAAACAAAGTACCTCTTTGCTGCAATCCAACCTGACCCGCGCTTCCGAGCTGATTGCCAGCTTTAAACAAATTGCCGTCGACCAAACCAGTGATGCGATTCGCACTATCAATCTGGCCGAATACCTGCACGAAGTGATCCGCTCCTTGCAGCCAAACTTCAAAAAGACCCGCCATCATATTGATGTGAATTGCCCGGAAAGCCTGATGCTCAGCTGCCCTGCCGGTGCTATCTCACAAATTTTCACTAACCTTTTAATGAATTCGTTAATTCATGGCTTTGAAGAACTGGAAGAAGGTTATATCCGCATTACTGTGCTGGATGAAGGTCAGATGGTAGACATCACGTATTCAGATAATGGCCGCGGCCTGACTCAAGAGCAACTGGAAAAACTCTTCCATCCGTTTTTCACCACAAAACGTGACCAGGGCGGTAGTGGTTTAGGCACGCATATTACTTATAACCTGGTACGTCAAACACTGGGCGGTTCGATTCAGGTCAGCAGCGAACCTGGCCATGGCTTGAGTTATCATATTCGTTTTCCGAAAAACTTAAAACGTAATTCCTGAACCTAAACAACCAAAGTGCAGCGTACTGCACTTTGGTTTTTTCCGCTGAAAAACTCAAAATCTGATGATTGAACTCTGTATACTAAGCCGCAATTCTTATAGACAGAGTAATTAACTATGTGGTTTAAAAATTTACGTTTATATCAGGTCACCGAAAACCTGAACACCGATCAGGATCAATTAGAGCAGGCCTTAGCTGCATTCAAATTCACACCTTGTACTTCACAGGAAGCCATTAAAATGGGCTTCACCAGTCCTTTGCATCCAAGCCTGAAGCAATACTGCCACCAGACCAATGACGTGATGTTATTTGCGGTCAAACGCCAGGAGAAAGTGCTGCCGGGTTCAGTGGTGAATGAAGAGCTGGCACCAAAAATTGATGCGATGGAACAGGAAAAAGGCCGCCCTTTAAGCCGCAAAGAAAAACAGGCGTTAAAAGAAGAACTGATCCAAACCCTGTTACCACGGGCGTTCAGCAAATCCAGCGTCACTACTGCCTTGTACGATAAACAACAAGGTTGGTTACTGGTAGATACCAGCAGCGCCAGCAGAGCGGAAGAACTACTGGCGTTGCTACGCAAGGCTTTTGGCTCTTTACCTGCCATGCCGCTGCTGGACAATCACCAGTTGAATCAGCAACTGCATTTTTGGTTACAAGGCAAAGAATTACCAGAAGGTTTTCAGTTAGGGGCTGAAGCCGAACTCAAAGCACCGGATGAAGAAGGCGCTAAAGTACGCTTTATCAATCACTTGCTAAGTGCAGATGAAGTGCAAAGCCATTTACAGGATAAACTGGTGACAAAACTGGCTTTAGAGCAGGACGAAAAAGTGACCTTTTTGATCTGTGATGACGGCAGTATTAAGCGCTTAAAATTCCATGACCTGTTATCAGGTGCAAACGAAGAAATGGGCTGGGATGATGTCATAGGTCGTCTGGACGCCGACTTATTACTGATGACAGACGCTTTGCGTCATGCCTTGACACCACTAAAAGCCAATATCAGCAGTCAGTAAAACGGATAGTGTATACAACAAGGCCCGCGAATAAGAGGGCCTTTTCGTACTAAGACAGACTATCAGCTTAACAGAGCTTTGATTTCCTGAGAAATTAAACGAATTTCTGCGATATCCATAAAGTGAGCATCGGGTATTATGTTGCGGTCAATATAGGGTTGCAACGCCTGCAACCTTGCAGTGCCTGCCAATGGGCTTTGCACCAAAGCACCCAGTCGGATAAAGTCGATATAACCAACCTGTTCAGTCTGAACGTTAGCATTATTCCAGTTCAGCACAATCTCCACATAAGTATCAGCGAAATCCCAGGCTCGCATAATGCTGGCTCCTATTTGGCCAGACAAAGTACTAAGTGCGTGATCTAAAAATTGAGTCTCGCCAAATACGGTCTGATAGCGTTCAGCTTCAGTCAAAATAGGCAAAGCACCGATCAAATGCATCAAACCTGCCAAGGTCATCACATCTAAATTCAGATTACAGTGCTTATGTTCAGCGATATATAACTTTAAGCAGGCTAGCGCTATGCTCGTCACATTGACACTGTCTCGCCAAACAGAAGCCATTCTCTCTTTGATTTGCTCATGTTGTGATACAAACAGCTGCTCCATCGCCATAGCAGTGGCAATATTTTTCACCTGACTCAGACCAATGCGGGTAATAGCCTGATTTAATGAGTTGACCTTAATGGAACGTCCCATAAAGGCACTGTTGGCCACTTTGATCATACGAGCGGCTAAGGCTGGATCCTGGGCAATCACTTCTGTCATCATCAATAAATTACTATCAGGATCGTCCGCTGTTTTTCGAACCTGAATCGCCATTTCAGGCAAAGTTGGTAAAACCAGCATATCAGTGCGGATCTTCTCAACCAAAATAGTTAACAGAGCATTTTCAGCCGACATAACAAGGTTCCTTAGCACGAAAAAAGTTTAGGCAGCCGAAGTATACTGCAAGCACAGACTGGGTCTCAGAAAACAGCACATTCTACCCTTCAGGAAGCAAACTCGTCATGTAGGTACAGCCAATAATGCCATTTTTTGTCTTAAGAGCTCTAAAGCCTCTTTAGTGTAAGCCAGAGCAGGCACCTTGCCCCAGACAGGCGCAGGCCAGGCAAAATCACTGTCGTAGCGCACTATATGATGCAAGTGCAACTGCGGTACCATATTACCAAGAGCTGCGATATTCAGTTTTTTAGCCTGAAACTGTGCTTTGAGAAAAACAGATAAATGAGCACTTTCGCGCCAAAGTTGGTTTTGCTCGGTTTGTGTCAGATCAATAATTTCCACCATACCGACGCGACGTGGGATCAGGATAAACCAAGGGTAGTTCGCATCGTTTTGCAGTCGCAACTGACAAAGCGGCCAATCCGCGAGATAGAGGCTATCCCGTTCAAATTCTGCCGCAAGTTCAAATTCTTTATGATGCACTGATGATCTCCTGTTCTGTAATTTGCTCTGTACTGACGAACACTGCAAAATCATGAATTAGCTCTGTGATCAACGCAACATCTGCCTGTCGTACTGCATATTCTAAATTCGACATCAACTCGGTCAACTCTGGATATCCCATGCTGCCGGCACTACCTTTTACACTGTGAGCTTCAAACTGTATCCGGCTCCAGTTTGCCGCACTAAGCCAAAGCTGAAATTCCTGAAGCAACGAAGGCAAGGACCGCTTAAACTCCAGTTTCAGCTGTACAATAACGGGATCCGAAGCGAGTTGTGCTTCTAGTTGTTCATCCAGACTGGTGCGGCTTTGACAGAATTTTTGTATCACAGCTATAAAATCTTTTTGCACTATAGGTTTAGATAAGACGGCCTGGCACCCCGCCTTTAAATATCGGCTTTGGTCTTCGCTCATCACGTTGGCTGTTAAGGCAATAATAGGTAAGTCCATACCCGCATGACGAATTAAGGCCGTCGCTTCTTCCCCCCCCATTTCCGGCATCTGCATATCCATCAACACTAGATCAAAATGCTCCAATAGTACCCTTTCTACTGCTTTGTGGCCGTTTTCAACAATCACAGCATGAATACCCAACTTTTGTAACAACACCTGGATCAGTAACTGGTTATCAGTATTGTCTTCGGCCACCAGTAGCTTCAACTTTTGATAATCGGTAGAAGTTTCAACCACCAAAGGCTCTTGGGTAGGTTTTTGATAACTATCGACCAGACTGATATGTTGATGCTCACACGACATTACAATCTCAAAACAGCTGCCAATTCCCTTGACGCTGTCCACCAGAATATCGCCTTGCATCTGCTCCATCAGTTTTTTTGAAATACAAAGACCAAGACCAGAACCGCCAAAATTACGGGTTACGGCAGCGTCAGCCTGCACAAAAGGCTGAAAGAGTTTACTAAGCTCCACTGTGGTAATGCCTATACCGGTATCCTTAATTTTAATCCTCAGCACTTCCTCAGGCGTTTGATAGGACACATCGATCACCACTTTGCCTTTCTGAGTGAACTTCACTGCATTGGAGGTTAGGTTGAGCAGAACTTGACGGAAACGTAAGGTGTCGGTGTAGATAAATTGTGGTAATGGATAGTTCAGTTCCAGCAAGCATTGCAAACCTTTTTGTTCTGCCTGTTGCTTGGTTAATTGGTACACATCGTCCAGCATGGCCAGCAAACTGATCTGCTCTGTTAACAATTCCAGTTTATCAGCTTCAATTTTTGACAGATCAAGAATATCGTTAATCAGAGCCAGCAAATGATCGCCGCTGCGCAGCACACGACTCAAATAGTCCAGTTGTCTGTGGGGATCATTCTCATGAATAGCTTGCTCACTGAAACCAATAATGGCTGTCAACGGTGTGCGGATTTCATGACTCATATTGGCCAGAAATACACTTTTTAATCGGTTGGCCTGTTCTGCCACCTCACGGGCTAAAATCAATTGCTGATTGGCATCTTCCAGTTGCTGATTCGCATCGGCTAAATCCTGAGTTCTGGCCGCTACTTTATCCTCCAGTTGCAACTGATAGGCTCTCTCCCGCTCTCTGTAAACACGTAACTGACGCACCATCACGTTAAAAGCAGCGAACATATCGCCTAATTCATCCTGCTTTCTGACAGTGAGAACTGTGGATAAATCACCTCGCCCTACTGCAGTTTTGGCCAGGGTAAGCTCCCGTATAGGTGTTAATACAAAGCGGGCAAGAACCCAATAAATTAACATAGGTAATCCTATGCAAAACAGGATACAAAACAAGGCTATTAACATAGGTTTGTAAGCCATGCTTTGGTTTAACAGTGCCGGCCGTATCCCCATAATCAGCTGATAAGGGCCAGCTAAAGAGACACCTGTTACTAACATAGACTGTCCAAGTAGCAGAGTAGGAACAAATTCATCTTGGTCGACACTAGCCTGAATTTCCGTAAAACTGACCGGAGAAAAAGCGCTACCCATCAGCAAAGAATTTTCGGAAAAGGCAATAGTTGCAGCCTGACTCACAATCAAAGGAGCACGCAGATCTCCTCCTAACTGCCTGATACTTTGGTGAAATAATTCGGGATCAATCACAAAGACAACATAACCCCAAAGCCGTTTAATATCGCCGGGCGATTGTCCAGACATATAAATTTTTTGGGCCACATACAAATTCAGCTGACTTGAACCTTGCTCACTGGACAGGAAAAAACCATTGTCGTCCATCATGGATTGTAACGCTGAAAAATACTGATTTCGAAACCTGCTGAGTGCTTTCGCCTTGTCTTGCTGCGGAATAGTCAGCAGATAATCGCCGTTTAAACGAATAAATTTAATCGACGATATTTCCGGATGCTCTCTACGATAGTGTTCGAATCCCTGAATCAGCGCGGCTTCCGGTTGCTGCTCTTTGGCAATAAAACGTTCGACCAGACTTTGGGAAGACAGCAGCAGTAAAGCTTGCTGGTACGATGATAATTGAAGACGAATGTCCTGCTGTACCTGCACCAACTCATTTTTAATTTGCTGAAACAGTTGTTGTTCGTAATAGCGTACACTGAAGTGATAGGATAAATAACCCAGACATAACAAAGGCAAGACCAGGATAGGCAGCATGTAGACTACTAAAGTTTCACGTAACCTCATGAAGATCCTGATTTATACCCTAAAAGCGCCCTGTTCGTTGCCAAAGCATAACCAGAGCGCTTCCGAACTACAAGACTAAGCTTGAAATAGCGTACGGATCCAACGCTCTTCCGTTATAAAGTTCCAGCTCCAGCTTTTCCACTGGGCAGATAAACCCTGAGCTACTATTTGATCTTCTGTTTTTCCCTGAGCTTTCAGTGCATTCACTTCAGAGAGCGTCTGTTCCATCATAGTTAAAAAGCGCTGCAAGCCTGCTTTATCCATTAAATCACCGTGGCCTGGAATTAACCTGGTTTTATCATCGATTTGACTGAGAAGTAGTTTGACGTTACTGATATAGCCAGCAACTGAACCGCCACTTTTCAGATCGATAAAAGGGAAACGGTCTGCGAAAAACAAATCGCCCATATGCAGCACGTTGGCCTCTTTAAACCAGACCACCAAATCGCCATCTGTATGACTGACAGGCATAGTGACAAGATGCAAGTCGACGCCGTTAAGTCTCAGCGGTTTTTCACCAACAAAAGTTTCTGTAGGTAAGCCAGCAACAGGAAACTTGGCATCAGCTTTTAATCGGGTCAGTACATTAGTATGAGCAATAATCTGAGCACCTGAAGCTAAAGCCGCATTGCCATTAACGTGGTCACCATGGAAATGAGTGTTCACCAGAGTTTTGATTTGTACTCCTGCTTGTTTGCTTTCAAGCTCAGCTTTGATCTGTGGAGCCATATGCTCGTATTGAGAGTCCACCACTAGCGCACCTTCAGGACCAACGACAGCGGCAATATTACCGCCTGCCCCTTTGATCATATACAAATGCTTTGCCAGCTCCAGACTGCTGACCTGCACTTTGTCCTGAGCATTAGCAACACCACATAACATCAGTGCCAGTAAAACTGTAAATTTTTTCATATCCATCCTTATGCAAAGAAGAATTTAGCAGCAAAAACTGCGGTTAATATCCACACGCTAAGGGTAGTTTTTGACAAACGACCCGTTACTAAACAAAGCACCGCATAAGTAATAAAACCCATACCTATGCCATCGGCGATAGAGAAGGTCAGCGGCATCATCACCAAAACTACGACAACGGGCACGGATTCGATCAGATCGTTCCACTCTACATGCTGCAAACTGCTGAGCATTAAGGTGGCAACATAAAGTAAAGCGCCCGCTGTGGCGTACGCTGGCACCATAGCCGCCAGTGGCGATAACCAAAGCGCAGCTAAAAAAGCCAGACCTACTACAACAGCAGTTAAACCACTGCGACCACCAGCAGCAACACCTGCAGTGCTTTCGACATAACTGGTGGTTGTGGACGTGCCTACTAAAGCACCAGCAATAGTTGCCGAACTGTCTGCTAATAATGCGCCTTTTAAATGGGGGATCTCACCATTGGCTTTTAATAATCCGGCTCTTTGACTCACAGCCACTAAAGTACCACTGGTATCAAACAAATCTAAAAACAATAAGCTTAAAATAACTGGCACCATAGCCCATTGCAGCGCAGAGGCAAAATCCAGCTGTAAGAAAGTCGGCGCCAAGGAGGGAGGCATAGACACAACACCGTTAAAAGTGGTGTCCCCACGCCACCAGGCGATAGCTGTGATCACTAAAATACTAATAAAGACTGCCGCATGTTGTTTACGATGCGCCAAGGCGAAAATCAGAAAAAAACCAACTATGGCAAGCAAGACTTTAGGGTCATGCAAATCGCCCAGCGTCACCAGCGTGGCAGGGCTGGCCACTATGATATTGGCAGTTTTTAATGCAATCAGTGCCAGAAACATCCCTATACCAGCAGCGATACCCATCTTCAATGCAAAGGGAATACTCTGAATAATCCACTCACGAATTTTGAAAATACTTAGCAGCAAAAACAGCACACCAGAGCAGAACACTGCAGCTAAAGCCGTCTGCCAGCTGTGACCTTGCTCAAGCACTATCACATAAGTAAAAAAAGCATTAAGCCCCATACCAGGAGCCAGAGCCACAGGTAAGTTTGCCAACATTCCCATAGCGATAGAACCAAAAGCTGCGGCCAGACAAGTGGCCACAAAAACTGCGCCCTGATCCATGCCGGTTTGAGCCAGCATAGTGGGATTTACAAACAGGATATAACTCATCGCCATAAAAGTCGTAAGGCCTGCGATCAGCTCTTTTTTAATGTTGGTCTGGCGTGCCGTCAGCTCAAAATAACGATCTAAAAATTTCATCAGGTCCGATCCATTACTCAGATGCATAAATGCAAAAACCCGAAGCATAGCCTCGGGTTATTCAATAGCCAAGTGAATTCTGGTTTATAAACAATAGTAAGCGGCTAAGGCTGCCACTGGCGCTGCTGATGGCTTGCCATGTTGCCAATCGCCACCATCAACACCGCTGCCAGCTATGTCAATATGACAATAAGGCAATGGCTGTTCAGTGTTTAATCCGTGTTGATCTAATCCTGCCGCGGCAACTAAGAAGGCCATAGGGAATTGATGGCCTCGGGGCGTGACTGACGAAGGCGCATTATTACAGCTTAATAAATCATCAGCAGAACTGCGGCCTTTGATAAAGCTGAAATCTTCGCGACGACTGCGGGAGATTTCGCTTGGGTCAGCCCATAAATCGCCCACCAGAGCTAAGTCAGCAGACAAACCAACTCGACGAGCAGCACCATTTTCCACCAGAGCACTGTATGGACCTACGGCTCGGGCCGCATGCCCAGTTAAAGTAGCGATAGAATACAAAGTAGGATTGACCGCAGTTTTGGCATCCTCACGTAAATGCGATAACAAGTCCGCCAGTACTAAGCGCCCCTCAGCATCCGTATTCCCAATACGTACCCTTACACCTGCATGACTGGTAATAATTTCATCCGGTACAAAAGCATCTGAACCTATGCTGTTTCGCACAGCACCAATTTCGGCAATGATGCGTATACCTTTAGTTTTTAACAAAGCCACAGTTTTGATAAAACCAGCCACAGCGGCTGCTCCACCTTTATCGCGACTCATACCAGCCATAGCGCCACCGGTTTTTAAGTCCGCGCCACCTGTGTCATACACCAGTCCTTTACCGGCAAATAGCAGCGTTTGTTCGATTTCGCCTTCGCCCTGATATTCAAGACGGATCACGGCTGGCTTATGGCGATCAACCTGCAATGAGCAGCGGGCGACGGCCATCAGGAGTGGGTAGTCTTTTTGCAATGTATCGACTTTAGTTTCTACCGACACCTGCACATCAGTACCGGCAAATGTTTCTACACAATAATCGGCGAAGCGACGTGGCGCCATACGTTCAGGTTCAGTGCCACATAAATCACGAGCCACACGTTTACCGGCTTCAACAGCCTCCATGTAATGAGACTGATGTTCTGAGACACCAATGACGCCAATCTGGGTCACAGGTTCTATCGTTGCCTCCCCCCGGGTTTCACGACCTTCGAGCGGTTGCCATAAGGCCTGACACGCACCTAAATAAGCTACTTCTGCTGCATATTGATACGCATCTGAGTCAGGTGCTATGACAAACAAAGCCGGAGATTTAGCGCCAGCGGCTTTGGCCTGAGTAATACCTTGCTTGGCGGCATCATAAAAACTGCGGACATCATCATAATCTCTGTCAAGCGGGCCTGTAGGTGAAAGCACCAGACGTTGACCCGGCGCTTTTGCAGATAACAGCAACACAGTTTCTTTACCAATACGGCTATCAATAGCGGCGGCAGCATTAATTTCAGACTGTAATTCAGGCACAGCAGTAAAATCAGACGCAACAATAATCAAAGCATCCCATTGGGAGTCATTCAGTGCAGCATGAACAGAAGACACAGCGATAGCAAGCGGATAAGACATGAAGATGGCCTCAAAAGAATAATGAACTGCATTATTAAGTACAGAGCACTTTGAGGCAATAGAGCAAAAGGATGTCAGAGACAGAGCCTGTAGCTAAAAACTGACAAGCCAGCTAAAGCTGGCTTGACGGGCGTTGATAAAACAAAAATGTACAGTATCAGATAATTTTATTCTGCTGCCATTCCTGCTCTTTTTTCATACGTTGCTGACGTTTCTCACAAGGGGTATCGCAGTCACAGGCCTTTTCAATGCCTAAAGCGCCTAAGCCACCACAACTACCAGCTATGGTCTTACGTTGCACCATGTAGCCTATAGCCATAGCAGCAACTACAACTATCAGGATGATAAAAGTAAAAATAAAAACTTCCATAGCAACCTCATCAAACTTAGAAGCTTTGAACAAACAGTCTGCCTGCTCGCCCGTTACAGGCCGATATTGTAGCAAGTTTCAGCCACTCTCCCTACGTAAAAACGTTTTTCAGACAAATAAAAAATTGTCAGGATCAATTTTTAACAATGCGAAGCATTGGCCCAAAGGGTGAGCGCCAGGGATGGCTGCAAATAAAAATGGGGTCCCAAGGACCCCACTTTTAATTTGCTTTGGCTTAACCGCCGAAGTCATCCAACAGAATGTTGTCGTCTTGTACGCCTAAATCTTTCAGCATATTGATCACCGCTTTATTCATCATCGGTGGACCACACATATAGAACTCACAGTCTTCCGGAGCTTTATGATTTTTCAGATAGTTTTCATACAACACGTTATGAATAAAACCTGTGTAACCAGTCCAGTTATCTTCCGGCTGCGGATCAGATAAGGCCACGTGCCACTTAAAGTTTTCGTTTTCAGCTTGCAGCATGTCGAAATCTTCAACATAGAACATTTCACGCTTAGAACGGGCACCGTACCAGAAGCTCATCTTACGTTTGGATTTCAGACGACGTAACTGGTCAAAAATGTGTGAACGCATTGGCGCCATACCAGCACCACCACCCACGAATACCATTTCAGCATCAGTATCTTTAGCGAAGAATTCACCAAATGGACCAGAAATCGTCACTTTATCGCCAGCTTTCAAGCTCCAGATGTACGAAGACATTTTACCGCAAGGTAAGCTCAGGTTATTTGGCGGCGGAGACGCGATCCGCACGTTTAACATGATAATGCCTTCTTCTTCCGGGTAGTTCGCCATAGAGTAAGCACGAATAGTTTCTTCGTCTACTTTGGACTCCAGAGTGAAGAACTTAAAGCGTTCCCAGTCACCGCGGTATTCTTCAGGGATGTCGAAGTCAGCATACTTCACATGGTGAGCTGGAGCTTCAATCTGAATATAACCACCAGCACGGAAAGGTACTGATTCACCATCTGGAATAGCCAGCTTTAATTCTTTGATAAAGGTAGCTTTGTTATCGTTAGAGATAACAGTACATTCCCATTTTTTGATACCAAAGATTTCTGGTTCAACTTCGATTTCCATGTCAGTTTTGACACTGACCTGACAAGCTAAACGACAACCTTCACGACGTTCACCTTTAGTTAAGTGCCCCATTTCCACAGGTAAAACGTCTCCGCCACCCGCATGAACATGGACACGGCACTGACCACATGAGCCGCCGCCACCACAAGCTGATGACAGGAAAATGCCTTTATCAGCTAAAGCGCCAAGTAATTTGCCGCCGGCTTTTGTTTGAATGGCTAACGAAGGGTCGCCATTAACGCCAATGGTGATGTCACCAGAAGATACCAGTTTTGCTTTGGCGACTAAAATCATTATCACTAAAGCTACAACCAGCAGGGTGAACATCCCAACGCCAAGATAAATCTCTTGCATTGTGTTTTCCTTTTACAGCAATTTTTACAATGACACGCCAGAGAAAGACATAAAGCCTAACCCCATTAAACCAACCATGATAAAACGAGAACCTAAACCACGCAGACCCGCAGGGATATCCGCATACTTCAGTTTTTCGCTCACAGCTGCCATTAATGTGATGGCCAGAGTCCAACCTAAACCGCCGCCTAAACCAAATACCGCACTTTCCGCTAAGTTGTAATCACGTTCAACCATGAAAGCTACACCACCAAAAATGGCGCAGTTCACTGTGATTAACGGCAGGAAAATACCTAAAGCGTTGTATAACGAAGGCACGTACTTATCTAGGAACATTTCCAGAACCTGCACTAAACCTGCGATTACGCCGATGTAAGCGATAAAGCCAAGGAAGCTTAAATCTGTATCTGGAAAACCAGCCCAGTCTAAAGCACCTGGTGCCAAAAATTGCTTAAATACAATGTTGTTCAGCGGTACTGATAAACCCAATACTACTGTGACGGCAATACCTAAACTGAAGGCTGTTTTTACTTGTTTAGAGATGGCGATAAAAGTACACATCCCAAGGAAAAACGATAAAGCCAGGTTATCAATAAATACCGCACGAACAAATAAACTTAAATAATGTTCCATCTTCTGTCCCCTTACTTCTCAACTTGTTCTGGGCGGAAAGTCCGCAGAACCCAGATGAACAAGCCGATGATAAAGAAAGCGCTTGGAGGCATAAGTAACAGGCCCATAGGCTGATACCAACCGCCGGCACTGATCAGAGGCAGAATTTCTACACCAAACACAGTACCTGAACCAAACAACTCACGGATAAATGCAACGATCAGCAGCAACACTGTGTAGCCCAAACCATTACCTATACCGTCTAAAAAGCTCATTAATGGTGGGCTTTTCATCGCATAAGCTTCAGCACGACCCATAACGATACAGTTGGTGATAATCAAACCAACAAATACCGACAGCTCTTTGGCTACGTTGTAAGCAAAAGCCTTCAACACCTGATCCACCACTATTACCAGGGACGCAATGATAGTCATCTGAACTATGATACGTACGCTTGATGGAATATGGTTACGGATCATCGAGATAAACATGCTCGAAAACGCAGTAACCAAAGTCAGGGCTATACCCATAACCAAAGCTTTATCCAGCTTAGTGGTTACAGCCAACGCAGAACAAATACCTAATACTTGTAATGCGATAGGGTTATTTGCAAAGACCGGTCCGAAGACAAGGCTTTTAATTTCTTTTGCACTAGCCATTGTTTAATGCTCCATCACGAACCTTAGTCAGGAAAGGCGCAAAGCCTTTGGCACCAGTCCAGAACTCAAACGTATGTTGTACGCCATTACTGGTTAAGGTAGCGCCAGATAAACCATCTACATCATGCTCTGAAGTCGCAACAGCATTACCAGGTTTCAGAATTTTGATAGCAGGGTTACCGGCTTCATCAAATAACTTCTTACCCACAAACTGAGCAACCCATTTTGGATTCTGGATTTCGCCACCCAGACCAGGAGTCTCTGCATGCTCGTAGTAGTTCAGACCTTTGATGGTATTGCCATCTTTGTCCAAAGCTAAAAACGCATGCATGGTGGACCATAAGCCATAACCATGAATTGGCAGAACAATAGCGGACAACTTGCCAGACTCGATACCGTCGTTATACGCAAAATAAACCGGCGCAACGTTAGCGCGAGATTTAATTGAAGCCTTATCGTCAGCACCTTCCAGTCTGATACTGGTTTCAGGTGCTTTCATCGCTTTACGGTAATCGTATTTAGCCGGGTCCATATCCACAAATTCGCCGGTATTCATATCAACCAGACGTTCCTGAATATGTTTAGTAAACAGCTCTTTAACGTTGTCACCTGATAACAAGCCAGTCGCAACCAGAATGTTTTTCTGGGCATCCAACAGTTTGTTTTCAGTCTGTTTTGGTCGCAGTTGAACAGCTGAAGTAGCCACGAACACGGCGCAGACCAAACATAAAGCAATAACCACAAAAAAGGTTTTGCCGATACTATCGTTGTTACTAAACATTACGGGCAAGCCTCCGATTGATGTTCGCCTGAGCCACCATATAGTCAAACAATGGTGCAAATAAGTTAGCGAACAAAATAGCTAACATCATACCTTCAGGGTAAGCAGGGTTAACCACACGGATCATCACCACCATAAAACCAATCAGGATACCGTATGCCCATTTACCTTGATTTGTGAAGGAAGCAGATACCGGGTCTGTAGCCATAAAGAACATACCGATAGCAAAGCCACCTAACACAATGTGCCAGTACCAAGGCATAGCAAACATAGCATTTGTTTCAGAGCCGATCATGTTGAACATAGTGGCAAACACTGCTGTACCTACCATCACACCGGCTACAATGCGCCATGAGGCAATACGGAAGTAAATTAAGGCTAAACCACCAATCATCAGAGCTAAGAACGAGGTTTCACCGACTGAACCAGGGATAAAACCATAAAACGCATCCCACCATTGCTGGTTGATAGACCAATCTACAGCTTTTTCACCGTTCGCAGCTAAACCACTTGCAGCGTTGGATAACCAGGTTGCACCTGAGTAACCATCAGCCACTGTCCATACTTTGTCGCCTGAAATCTGTGCAGGGTAAGCAAAGAACAGGAAAGCACGGCCAGCTAACGCAGGGTTTAAGAAGTTACGGCCCGTACCGCCAAAGACTTCTTTCGCTACAACTACACCAAAGGTAATGCCTAAAGCGGCTTGCCACAGAGGGATAGAAGCAGGAAGAATTAAGGCGAACAGAATAGAGGTTACAAAGAAGCCTTCGTTGATTTCATGCTTGCGCACAGAAGCAAACAACACTTCCCAGAAACCACCGACTACAAAGACTGTGGCATAAATAGGCAGGAACCAAACGGCACCGTACCACATTTTGCTGCCCCAGCCCGATTCAGCAGTTAATTCACCGCCAAGTAACTGGAACAAGCCCACCTGCCAGGTGTCAGGCATACCAAAACCAGCCTGCAGCGCGATAACTGCCTGATGACCGATATTGAACATACCAAAAAACAACGCAGGGAATAACATTAACCAGACAAAAATCATGATACGTTTCAGATCGATACTGTCACGCACATGAGTACCCGCTTTAGTCACCAGACCAGGGGTATAGAAAATTGTTGCAGCAGCTTCATATAAAGCATACCACTTTTCGTATTTACCGCCTTTTTCGAACTGCGGCTCAATACTTTCTAAAAAATGCTTTAAACCCATTTTTAGCCTTCCTTCTGGATAGTCGCCAGGCAATCACGCAGTGCTACGCCATAGTCATATTTACCAGGGCATACAAAGGTAGATAATGCCAAGTCTTCTTCATCCAGCTCTAAACAACCTAAAGAGACCGCGCCATCTGTATCACCAACCAACAGGTCACGTAATAACAGAGTTGGCAGAATGTCCAGCGGCATCACACGTTCATAGTTACCAATAGGTACCATGGCACGTGACGAACCATTGGTGCTGGTGGTCATATTGAACAGGCGTTTAGGATTTAAATGAGATAAGTAAGCACGGGTCACAGAGAATTTATCTGAACCAGGCATAGCCCAGCCTAAAAACTCTTTGTCATACCCTTCTGCCAGCACAGAAATCTGGTTGTGGAAACGTCCCAGATAGCCATGCACACCACCTGCAGCAGCGCCTGATAATACAGAACCAGAAATAATACGGTTCTGACCATCTTGCAGCTCACCTGCGGTCAGTTCAGCAATAGAGGCGCCCAAGACTGTCTTCACTAAACGTGGATTTTTCACTACAGGACCGGCTAAAGAGATCACGCGTTCTGCATTCAGTTGACCTGAAGTGAAGAGTGCGCCGATCGCAATCACGTCCTGATAGTTGATATGCCACACCACTTTATTGATGCTGACAGGGTCGAGGAAATGGATATGAGTGCCTGGTAAACCAGCCGGGTGTGGACCGTCAAACTCTTCAACCTGCACTGCAGGAACTGAAGGAATTGAGGCGCCCGCTTTTTTACACAGATAGACTTTGTCAGACAAACGAGATAACACTGTTAAACCATTGCTGAAATCTGCGCTACGCTGCGCTATCACTACCGTCGGATCTGCAGCCAGCGGATTGGTATCCATAGCCGTAACGAAAATAGCTCTTGGTGTGCTATCAACGGCTGGCGAAGTGCTGAATGGTCTGGTGCGTAATGCAGTCCACAAACCCGAACTTGTTAAGTTCTTTTTCACTTGTTCAGCAGTTAATGAAGCAAGTTCTGCAGCTGAGAATGAATCAAAAGTGACAGACTCATCACCTTCAGCTTCAATTACAACAGACTGCAACACACGCTTAGCACCGCGGTTGATTTCTTTCACTGTACCGGCAACAGACGCCGTGAAAAATACGCCAGGGTTCTTTTTGTCTTCAAAAAGAGCCTGACCCTTTTTCACACGGTCCCCAACCTCTACCAGCATTGTAGGACGCATACCGACGTACTCTTCGCCAAGTACAGCAACGTGTTTGATGGACGGACCATCATGTATGTCTTGTTTGGGACTGCCCGCGAGGGGAATGTCCAATCCTTTTTTGATTTTTATCATACGTACTTGCACTTTTTAACGGGAAGAAACAGGGCCTGGTTTATCGGCTGCTCGCCGCGCGTAGCATCCGGGACCTCAACAGCCTAACCTCTGTTGCAGGTGGCGGATACACGTACCAAAGTTGCGGATTCTAGCACTAAACATAAGTGCTATCTATGTTAATCAACAAAATTATCCGGCATTTCAGCCGACTGAAGCTCAGTGTAGACAAGATTTTTAACTTTGCCTTTGAGTTGGGCTTGTGAGCGAGTAAATTCTGCTGGATCTGAATAAAACCAGGTGCGATTAAATGAAAAAGTCGCATTAAGCGACTTTTCAACGTTACTGCACCAAATTCTTCAGCGGCAATAAAGCCGGCACATCGGCGTCGTAATCGACATGACTGTAACCAAAACCGAACAAGCGCAGGAATTCATTGTGATAACCCTTATAGTCGGTCAGCTCATCAATGTTTTCTGTGGTCACCTGACCCCAGAGCTCTTTTACGGCAGACTGAATGTGATCAGACAATTCTTTGCCATCCATACGCAAACGACCGGCCTCATCTAAAGTCCGACTATTGTTATAAAGCGCTTGCTGAAATAAACCATAAATCTGTTCGATACAACCTTCGTGGCTGCCTTCCTCTTTCATCACACGGTATAACAAAGAGATATAGAGCGGCATGATAGGAATAGCTGAACTGGCTTGCGTCACCAGAGCTTTCAATGACGCTACATAAGCCTGGCCTTTGACTGCATCCAGTTTTTGCGTGATGGCTGCAGCAGCACGATCTAAATCTTCTTTGGCTTTGCCGATAGTTGCTTTGCCATAAATTGGCCAGGTCAGCTCTTTACCAATATAAGTGTAAGCGACAGTCTGGCAACCTTCAGCCAATACACCGGCAGCATGCAACTGATCAAGCCAACGTTCCCAGTCTTCCCCACCCATGACTTTTACCGTGTTGAAGATTTCTTCATCGGATGCAGGTTCAACAGAAACACTTTCAATTTCGCGTTTGCTGGTATTCAGAGTTTTTGCCGTGTAAGCCTGGGCTATTGGTTTTAACACTGAGCTATACACTTCGCCAGTCACCGGATCTTTACGACGTGGCGCCGCCAGGCTGTAAACGACTAAATCAATTTTGCCCATCTCACGACGAATTAAATCAATAGCCTGAGCTTTTAACTCATCAGTAAAAGCGTCACCGTTCAGATGTTTATTCCATAAACCTTCAGCGGCAGCAGCTTGCTCGAACGCGACCGTGTTGTACCAACCAGCCGAAGCTGTTTTACCCTCTGTTGGCTCTTTTTCAAAAAAGATACCTAAGGTTTTTGCGCCAGAAGCAAAAGCAGAAGTAATACGGGAAGCCAGGCCGTAACCTGTTGAAGCGCCGATGACTAACACATTTTTTGGACCAGCGGCTACAGGGCCTTTGGCTTTGACATAATCAATTTGTTCTTGCACATGAGCAGCACAACCGACCGGATGTGCGTTAGTGCAGATAAAACCACGAATTTTAGGTTGGATAACCATAACAAAACCTATTGTTGGTTGAAAATTGTCAGCTAGTTTAAGCCGTTAGCTTAAAAAACAGGTCTGATCAGCAAAAATATCAGTAATGCTGATTCAAAAACAAGCACTTAGTGATATTGAAAGAGGATAGTGTCAAAAATAAAAGCGCCTTACGGCGCTTGGTATATTTTTAATTCAGCTGAGTTCAGGACTCAGGTAATGCAGTTTTCTCTCTCTTACTGCCGCCAAAACATTTAGGCGAGGCTGGAGGTTTCTCAGCGTAATACTCGTACCACTCACCAGGTGTGTAAGTATGTAGAGCTAAAGCGTGGATCTTTTCGGCTAACTCCTCGGCCAGTATTGCATTGACTGCTCTGTGGCGATTTAACAATCTCATGCCATCAAAGGCGTTAGTCACAATGACCACTTTAAAATGTGATTGCGAACCCGGTGCCACACTGTGCATATGGCTTTCATTGACCACGTCAAGGAACACAGGATCAAATGCGCTCAATAACTTCTGTTCTATTGCGGTATGAACCAACATAGCGAAACCCTTTTGTTGCTCCCTCTCTTCTACTCTAGTTAAGGCAATGCGCCTTGTCAGCCCGCTTTTTAGCAAAAGTGAAGGAAAACCAGCTAAGCGATTGCTGCCATAGAGAAAATATAATTAAGTTGTTTTTTGCTTGATTTCACGGAAAGTAAGGTTTATGCGTCCTCGTGTAGCAGAGGCCATTTTGGGCACTCGGTGTTGCCAAAACTCCTGGCATTGGCCAGCCATTAATAGTAAAGAACCATGTCCCAACTCTAATTTAAGCTGCGTACCTAAGTGTTTGTGTTTTAAATCAAAAAAACGTGGTTGACCTAAACTTAATGATGCTATTTTTGGGCTCTCACCGAGCTCAGATTCATCGTCACTATGCCACCCCATATGCTGCCCACCATCAGCATACCAATTCAGCAGCACAGAATTAAAACGGCTTTGACACAGCTTATTCACGCTCTCTGTTAATTGTTTGACCAGCGGATGCCAGGGTTCGGGTTCAAATAATACTCCTGAATATTTATAACTACAGTGTGGGTCTCCCATCCACACCTGTTGACGCGGGATCTTCACTGCTTTGCCAAAAATTTTTATCGCAGGTTGCTGCCAGTTTAATTGCTGTGATAATTGCTGATAACAACGTTCTGCCTGCTCTGGTGACAGCCAGCCTGGCCAAAACAACAGTTCTGTATCAGGTAATACAAAGTGTTGCAGCGATCCATGGTTGTCGCTCTGGTGTGCTCGTGTCAAAATACAACCTTCTCTTCTTTTAGTTGAATGGCATGAATACTATTTTTACCATCGCTGACAAGCAACTGCAGCTGGACAGATTACCACTGGGGCAAAGCAATCGCAGCTTACAAGCCTGGGATGCGGCCGACGAGTTACTGTTACAACAGGCTTTGCCTTTACTAGCTCAACGCCCAGATTTAAAAGTAGTGGTAATGCACGACTTATTTGGCGCCTTGTCTTGTGCTTTGGGTAATAACCCACATAGCCAGCAAAACGACTCGGTATTAAGCCAACAAGCCACTGTGTACAACAGACAACAAAATGGATTGTCTGCAGATAGCGTCAGCTTTCTGGACAGTGTTACGGCTTTACCTGCCAATTTGGATCTTGTGCTGTTAAAAGTCCCAAATAATCATGGTTATCTGCGTTATATGCTACAGCAGTTAAGTCAGGTGGTTCGGCCTGACACTATGATTATCGCCGCTGCTAAAGCCAAAGATATTCATAAAAACTTACTGGCTATTTTTGAACAAGAGTTAGGCCCTACTCAGGCATCGCTGGCTCAGAAAAAATGTCGGACTATTCACTGTACACCGCGCGGTGACGCGCGCGCCTTTACTTACCCTATTCAATGGCCGTTACCAGAACAGCAGTTCACCTTGGTGAATCACGCCAATGTATTTGCCAAAGAGCAACTGGATATAGGTGCACGTTTTCTGTTAGAACACTTACCAGTAGTGGAAGAAGGTGCGGTAGTTGCTGATTTAGGTTGTGGTAATGGGGTACTTGGGCTTGCATTACTGAAACAACAACCTGCAGCTAAAGTAATTTTTACCGACGACTCTTATATGGCGGTCGCTTCAGCACGAGCGTCGGTAGAGCTGAATATCCCTGAACTTATGACTCAAGCCGAGTTCAGAACAGATGATTGTCTGGCCAGTCAGGCGGATCAGAGTCTGGATTATGTGATTTGTAATCCGCCTTTCCATCAACAGCAGGCAGTGACAGAACATATTGCGTGGCAGATGTTTAATGATGCGAAACGTTGTTTAAAAGCAGGCGGGAAGTTACGTATTGTCGCCAATAGGCATTTACCTTATTACGAAAAAATGACAGTTCTGCTGGGTGGCTGCCGCCATATTGCCAGCAACAATAAATTTGTGATCCTCGAATCAACCAAAAGGAAATAAATATGCGCCTTTTTATACGTCCGGCTCTGGTGGCTTTTAGTCTGGTTCTTGCCGCCTGTAGCAGTACCTCATCATCCTTTTTAGTGACACCACAAGTGTTCTGGAACCAAAGCAAAACCTTAGCAGGTGCAGAGTTTGTATTGACCGTAGTGGATCAACGTCCCTCTGACCAAACCTTATTTTTGCGCAAAGGTACCTCTGTCAGCAGCCTGCCCACCAGCAATAACCTGGCACAGCAACTGGAATCTACTTTAACAGATGCGATGACGGCTCAAGGTGCAAAGTTAACGTCCAGTAGCGTCACGACCATGACGGTGCAAATCCTGAAATTATCTGCCGATGCCGATCAACGTACCGTAGAGCACGTAGTGAAAAATGATGTCGAATTACGTATCGCCATCGAAAATCAGCATGGTACTTTTGATAAAGTCTATGCAGGAAAAAGCAGCTTCTCTGGTCCATTTAAATTAGATAACGCTGCGGCTGAAGTGAAATTGCGGGTATTAACCGAGCAAGTGTTGGCTGAGTTGCTGAATGACAGTAGCTGGCACTCTTACGTAAAGGGATAAGTTATGCGTTTCATTACATTAGCTTTAGTTGCCCTGTTTTCTGTCTCAGCATTGGCTGCTGTTGATATGAAAAAGCCAACAGGCAAATATGTCCAGCAAAACAACCTGTTTCCCAAAGTAAAACTGGTGACCTCAGTAGGTGACATCCTGGTCGAACTGGACAGAACTAAAGCGCCTTTAGCGGTGAATAATTTTCTAAGTTACGTCAATATCAAAGCTTATGACAACACAGTATTTCACCGGCTGGAACCTGAGTTTGTAGTACAAGGGGGCGGCTATAAGCCTGATATGGCGCCGGTAGCTGAGTTTCCCGCTGTGTTTAATGAATCAGGCAATGGCGCCAAAAATCAGTTTGGCAGTATAGCTATGGCCAGAAACAACGATCCTCACAGCGCAACCAGCCAGTTCTTTTTTAATCTGAACGACAACCCAAGTCTGGATCCTGGCAAAAACTGGGGGTACACAGTCTTTGGCCAAATTCAGGATGGCTTTGAAGTTCTGGAAAAAATAAAACTGCTGGAAACTCATACCGACGAAAAAACTGGCTGGCAAAATGTGCCCAAGCAACCCATCATTTTAAAACAAGTGATTTTACAGCCAGAACAATAAAGTCTGACTATACTTGCTCTGAGCGCACAGAGCTGGCGCGGTGCCAGCTCTGACAGGGATCAGACCTATGTTAGAGCCCTTTATTGAACAAAAATCACGACAGTTGATTTTTTACCTTTCCCGCTTCCTGCGTGGCCATTTACCTCACAGGGAACTGCATTTATTCGTCTGGGATACATTAGAGGAATGGTCGCAGCTACGGATCGGAAGCTGGCGTCCTGAAACCTTGCGCGAACAAGTGTTCTGGCATCTGTTGTACCAGATTGAATACTGGTCAGAACCTGAACTCAAACAAAATACTCAAATACGCCGGGAATTACGTTATTGCCTGAGTTTTTTGCATGGTTACGGCCAGCTGCCTTGTCATTGTGTGGGTGTAAGGCCTTGATCTAATTTATTGAAGCTGTAAGCTGGTTTCATGTTTTTTTCACGGGCTGCTGTCTTGTCTGCTATTGCTGCTTTTGTCTCCTCCTTAAAAGTTTACTTTCAGCGCAGAGTGTTAACCATTTTTATTCTAGGTTTTTCCGGTGGTTTGCCGTTAATGCTGGTGTTTGGAGTTTTATCATTCTGGCTCAGAGAAGCTGGTGTCTCGCGTGAACAAATAGGCTATTTCAGCTGGGTGGTTATGGTTTATGCCATTAAATTTATCTGGTCCCCCCTGATTGACCATTTAAGTCTGCCAGGTCTGAAACACTGGCTTGGCAGAAGGCGTAGCTGGCTGATGTTATCGCAATGCCTGATCATTCTGGCGGTAGTTTTAATGGCCAGTATGGATCCACAGACAGAACTGAAATGGATGGCTTTGTGTGCTGTATTGCTCGCCATAGCGTCAGCCACTCAGGATATCACTATAGATGCCTATCGTATTGAAGCAGCGCCAGAGCGCTTGCAGGCTGTGCTTGCTGCCGCCTATCTGGCCGGTTATCGACTAGCGATGATTTTCTCATCAGCTGGTACCTTATGGATAGCAGCTATATTCAGCAGCGAGAATACGGATTACGATCTTCAGGCATGGCAGTCCACTTATCTGGTGATGGCCGCTTGTATGACTTTAGGCTTGCTAACCACCCTACTCTCACCCGAACCTGTTGTTGAATCTCAAATCAGAGTCAGTACAGCCGAAAGCTCTATCGGCCAAAAACTGCTGAACTGGCTTAAGGTGGCTGTGATAGGCCCTTTTGTCGATTTTTTTGCCCGTCATGGTCTGAATGCCTTGCTGATCTTGAGTTTAATCGCTTGTTATCGCGTCTCAGATGTAGTGATGGGAGTGATGGCCAATGTGTTTTATGTGGACATGGGCTTTACTAAAGAAGAAGTTGCGAGTGTATCTAAAATATTCGGTGTACTGATGACTTTGCTTGGTGCAGCTTTAGGTGGTTTACTGATTAACAGCTTTGGTACCTTGCGAATATTGTTGCTGGGCTCCTTACTTAGTGCATGTACCAATTTGCTTTATTGTTACCTGAGTACCCAGGGTCACAACATTCCATTGCTAGTCGCAGTGATCTCTGCTGATAATTTAAGTGCAGGCATAGCAACTAGCGCTTTTATTGCTTATCTGTCGTCATTAGTGAATTTGGCTTTTACTGCCACTCAATACGCACTCTTTAGTTCCCTGATGTTGTTATTACCTAAATTCCTTGGTGGATTTTCCGGGGGCTGGGTTGAAGTCATGGACTATCAAGCTTTTTTTGTGATGACAGCACTGATGGGCTTGCCTGCTATTTTGCTTTGTTTAATGTTGATAAAAAAAACGCCGCAGTAATGCGACGTTTTTTTAGATGAAAGCAGATTAAGCTTCAATCAGAACTTGCTTTAATCCATCCATAGGATCGATAGCTAAAGCCTGGCAATAACGAACATATTCAACAACATCAAGACGACGTTCCTGATTTTCAACCTTACCAATAAAAGAATGCGGTGTGCCTAAAATTTCTGACAAACTACGCATCGTATGGCCTTTTTCCTGACGCTGACGCTTCAGCCATACACACAATCTTTTATTTTCGTCTGAAATAACGCTTTTAGTACCTTTCATTTGTTGTTCTCCCGGCGTGCGAACGCCTTATGTTTACGACTTAAACTTCCTGCCAAAAAAATCCAAAAGCTTAGGGAATGTCCCAATAAGCAAAAAAAGCATTTCATTAAACCATAGCTTGTTCAGAGCGTATAGTTGCGGGGCTGAAAAAATAGTCACTTATCGTCCGGTTTTGTCGAATAATCGAACTGCAGCAATTACAGGAACGAACAGTTTTGATTACAGTACAGCAATGGATGCAAGTCTGTTGCAATCATGTTTCCACAACAGGTCTGACTGCTGGCTGAACAAGATGATCAGGGAACAAAAACTAAAAAGGCCTCTGCACTGCAGAAGCCTTTTTATCAGTGGATGAATTGCAGAGGTACTAAACGGAAAAGCTTGAACCACAACCACAGGTTGTTGTTGCATTTGGGTTTTGCACGACAAAACGGCTGCCTTGCAAGCCGTCAGTGTAATCGACCACACCACCGACCAGATACTGCAAGCTCATCGGATCAACCACCATGACCACGCCATTTTTTTCGACAACCAAATCACCTTCATTTACTTTTTCATCAAAAGTAAAACCGTACTGGAAGCCTGAACAGCCGCCACCTGTGATGTAAACCCGCAGTTTTAACTCAGGGTTTTCCTCTTCGGTGACCAGGGCCAATACTTTATTGGCGGCGGCGTCTGTGAACTGAATAGGAAGCTGTAACTCTGACATGTGTCCTCCGGTATAACTGGGCGCGGATTATCTAATACCTGACTAATTTATTCAAGTATTTCGGCAGGCTGTTCGGTAGGCCAAAAAAAGTTCTTGTCCACTTTGGCTGACTTGGCTGAGCGCGCAGCTGCAACCTTCAACGCAACGTCTACTTTTTCAGGTTTAAAGCCTTCGGGCAGCGAAAACTCGCCTTCAATAATCTGAAAATACTTAAAGCTGAAGGCCTTATCACTTTTCTTGAAACCTGCTAATTGCAATAGATCCAGCGTATCCCTTTTATCCCCCGCAAAACCATGCAGTTTCAAATCCACTGTGCCCTTAGCAAAATTACGTTGTTTATCTTGCTGAATAAGCACCAGATTAAATCTGTAGCTATTAGCCGAAGTGCCAGGACTGATGCTGAAACTGTCGATAATCAAGCTGTCTGCTTGTAATTCAGGAGAAATAATACGCTGGTAAAATGCCAGGTCTTTGCGGGTATCAAACAGCTTTTGCTGCTCCGCTTTCAGTTCTTGTTGGATCAGCTGTCCTGCACTTTTTTCTACGGCTAACTCAGCAGTCAGATAGTCATTCTGTTTTAGCTGCTCATTCAGACTCGCGGTCAGGCTGTTGGTTTTTTTCTGACTTTCTTCCAGTTTGGACGACAGCAGGTTTACCTGCTGCACATAATAATAATTACCAAATATCTGCCCAGCCAAAGCAGCAAGTCCCATCAGACCAACTGTGACCAAAACCTGTCTCCAGCTACTTTTAAGCCAAAGCAAAAACTGCATACGATTCATCAATCTACTCAATTAGTTATACCCGAAATGCCAGAACTTCAATTCGTGTGGGTATATGTTACACTTTGTCTATCTCAGACTCAGACACTATAGCATGTTACTACCAGCGGACTGGCAAGCAAAATTAAGACTTCGATTAGCTTTCCCTCTTACTTCGGTACAATTATGCCTGTTAGCCATAGTGGCAGGTTTGTTAGCTGCTCTGATCATTCTGCTGTTTCGTCTGACTATTATCGGCATCCAAAGTTTCTTTTTGGAGCGTACTGACGACTTTTCCGGCATAGCCGAAGGCTACCGTTGGACTTTGCCTTTTATCGCAGCCGGACTTATCAGCATCATGGCGATGTTAGTTGGACTGTCGCATTATCGTATGGGCATTTCCTATGTGATCCATCGTATTAAAACCCGCTACGGGGTCATTCCGTTCTGGAATACTTTTAATCAGTTTTTTGGCGGCATCATAGCGCTGACCAGTGGTTTTTCTGTAGGTCGTGAAGGCCCTTCAGTACATTTGGGCGCTTTTGGCGCTGGCTTGCTTGGTCAATATTTGCACTTACCATACAACAGCATCCGTATTCTGGCTGGTTGTGGCATAGCGGCCGCTATTTCAGCATCCTTTAATACGCCTTTGGCCGCGGTCATTTTTGTGATGGAAGTGGTACTAAGGGAATATCGTATTCATGTCTTTGTGCCCGTGATGCTGGCTTCAGTGGTTGGAGCTTTATTAACCCGAGGCGTCTTTGGTATGGGCAATGATTTGGCGGCACTGAAAATTATCTCAATCAGTGGCTGGCATCTGCCTTATCTGGTACTTTGTGGTATCGCCATAGGCGCTGGTGCTTATGTCTTTAACCAAAGTATCTGGCGCATTTTAAAGTGGTTCCAGAACTGGCATTTAGCGCTGAAGCTGTTGTTAGCCGCCAGTATTACCGCTGCCATAGGTCATCTGGTTCCTCAGGCGATGGGGGCAGAAACAGGTGCCATATTTTATGCTGTGACCGCCTCGACTGAATTCTGGTTATTACTGACTATATTGCTGGCTAAGTTTGTGCTAACCATAGTAGCTGTAGGTCTGGCGGTGCCTGGAGGGGTGGTGGGCCCAATCTTTGGTATAGGAATTTTAGCTGGTACTTTATTGGCGTTTTTACCGGTATTTGTGTCAGGAGACGCCAGTTTATCCGGTACTTATGCCACTTTGGGTATGGCAGGTTTTATGGCTGCCACTTTACACGCTCCTCTGGCCGCTTTGGTGGCCGTGATGGAGCTGTCCTACAACCCGGATATCATAGTACCAGCCATGCTGGTCATTACCTGCGCTTATGTCACTACAGTGCAGTTATTTAAAAACAAATCGATTTTTGTATTGCAATTAGAACTGCAACAACTGCCCTATAAACTGGCGCCTGCGGATGACGTGCTGCAAAAGGTCGGGGTTCTGGCGATGTTGGATAAAGAGTATTTGGTGCTATCAGCGTCTGAAGACAGTCAAATTGAAACTATTCTGGCCAACAAACCTGCCCACCAATTGCTACTGCAAAAGACCAACAATCCGGAACAGCCTTTCTTGTTGATTGATTATGATTTGGACGCTTCGATGACAGGGCAAGCGACCTTAGTGCATCAGCCCCTGCAGGGTTTAAGCCATCAGGCTACTATGGCAGAAGTACATACGCTACTGGACGAACAAAAAGGCGGCGTTGTTTACATTTACGATCCACAAATGCCTGAACAATTGTTGGGCCTGATCCGCTGGGAACAGGTTCGAGCTCTTTTAACTAAACAGAACAATTTAATCTGATGAATACATTACTCATTATTAAAGCATTACATGTCAGTTTTATGGTGGCCTGGTTTGCAGGCATTTTTTACCTGCCGCGCTTGTTTGTGTATCACGCTGACAACAAAAACCCGGCAGTCGATACTCAGTTTAAAGTGATGGAGAGGCGATTACTTTATTTTGTCACACCTTTTGCGGTGCTAACGCTGGTATTTGGCCTCTGGCTGATTCATCTGTATGGTTCAGCCTGGTTTGCTGCGAGCAGCTGGCTGCATTACAAGTTAGTGTTGGTCACCTTACTTTATATCTATCACGGGTATTGCTTTAAGCTGTTAAGCGACTTTAAGCTGGGCAAAAACAGCAAAAGCAGCAAATTTTACCGCTTCTTTAATGAGTTTCCCGTGCTGTTATTGTTTGGCATCATTTTTCTGGCGATTTTAAAGCCACTCTAGGCTGATTTAAAGCACCTTATTTGCTATTATAGGCGTCGACTTTCAGCCAGTTTCGGCGCCCCCGCAACCTCTAGCAGATGAGCACCCAGTATGAGCTTTAAAGGCGAACACATCCTCTCCGTCAAACAGTTTGACCGCGACAAAATTCAGCAAGTTTTTGATATCGCCCGAAGCATGGAACCTTATGCCAAACGGCAGAAGCGCACGACTGTGCTTGAAGGAGCTATTTTAGGCAATCTGTTTTTCGAACCCAGCACCAGAACTCGTGTCAGCTTTGGTTGCGCGTTCAACCTGTTGGGCGGTGAAGTTCGCGAAACCACAGGTATGCAATCCTCGGCTTTATCTAAAGGCGAATCCTTGTTTGATACAGCACGGGTGATCAGCAGTTACAGCGATGTAATCGCCATGCGTCATCCGCAAGCAGGTTCAGTGGCTGAATTTGCTGAAGGCAGTCGCGTGCCGGTGTTAAACGGTGGTGACGGTGCGAATGAGCATCCCACCCAAGCTTTATTGGATTTATTTACTATAGAAAAAGAGCTGGCCGCCTCACAACAACCTATAGATGGTATGCATATCGCCATGATTGGCGATTTAAAGTTTGGCCGCACTGTGCATTCGTTATCCAAGTTACTGGCACTGTATAAAAACATCCAGTTCACGCTGATAGCACCCAATGAGCTGGCTATGCCGGATGATATTGTTTCCCTGATTGAAAACGCAGGCCACAGAGTGACAGTGACTGATCAATTAGCTGGTCATCTGAATGCAGATATTGTCTATCAAACCCGTATTCAGGAAGAGCGTTTCCCCTCACAGGAAGAAGCCAATAAATACCGCGGAAAATTCCGCTTAAATCAGGATATTTACACCAAACACTGTAAATCCAATACCGTCATTATGCATCCGCTACCACGGGATTCCCGTATCGAAGCCAATGAATTGGATAACGACTTAAACCTGAACCCGAATCTGGCCATTTTCCGCCAGGCTGACAATGGCGTTTTGGTTCGTATGGCGTTGTTTGCTTTAACTTTAGGTGTAGAACAGTTGGTGACTAAATACGAACGCGAAGTACCTTGGTACAGCAATAAATAATGCACAATACAGTTATCTTTAAGTCGGGCTTTAGGCCCGGCTTTGTTTTAGAGCTTTGGTTTTAAGGATCTTTTATGTCCAAGTCAGAACAATTATTTCAACAAGCGCAGAACACCATTCCAGGTGGCGTGAATTCACCAGTTCGCGCTTTTAAAAGCGTTGGCGGTACACCTGTTTTTATTGATAGCGCCAACGGGGCTTATTTGTACGATGTCGATGGCAAAAAGTATATCGACTATATAGGGTCCTGGGGCCCAATGTTGCTAGGGCATAATCACCCAGCGATCCGTGAAGCTGTAGTCAAAGCTGCAGAAAAAGGTTTAAGTTTTGGTGCGCCTTGCCCTGCTGAAATCACTATGGCTGAAACCATCTGTGAATTAGTGCCCAGCATGGAAATGGTCCGTATGGTCAGCTCAGGCACAGAAGCGACCATGAGCGCTATTCGTTTGGCCCGAGGTTTTACCGGCCGTGACAGTATTTTAAAATTTGAAGGCTGTTACCACGGCCATGCTGACTCTTTATTGGTTAAAGCCGGCTCAGGTGCTTTAACTCTGGGTGTGCCCAATTCTCCTGGCGTCCCTGCTGATTTTGCCAAATATACCCTGACCGCAGAGTTTAATAACTTAGAGCAAGTGAAACAGATTTTTGCCGAACAAGGTGCTGATCTGGCCTGTATTATTGTCGAACCTGTGGCTGGCAATATGAACTGCATCCCCCCAGCTCCGGGCTTTTTAGAAGGTCTGCGAGCTCTGTGTGATCAATACGGTGCAGTGCTGATTTTTGATGAAGTAATGACGGGGTTCCGGGTGGCTTTAGGCGGAGCTCAGGCTTATTACAACATCAAACCTGACCTGACGACCTTAGGCAAAATTATCGGTGGCGGTATGCCAGTGGGCGCTTTTGGTGGTCGTCGCGATATTATGCAGCATATAGCGCCTTTAGGTGGCGTCTATCAGGCAGGTACCTTATCCGGTAATCCCATTGCTATGGCCGCTGGTTTAGCAGCACTGACAGAAATCCGTAAACCTGGTGTGTATGATGTTTTAACAGCCAAAACCACACAGCTGATTGAAGGTTTAGCAGCAGTTGCTAAAGAAGTAGGTATTCCATTAGCGACCACCCAGGTCGGCGGTATGTTTGGTGTATTTTTTAGCAAGGAAGCACAAATCACTAACTACCAGCAAGCCACTCAGTGTGATATCGCAGCCTTTAAACGTTTCTTTCATCTGATGTTAGATCAAGGGGTTTATCTGGCACCTTCAGCTTATGAAGCAGGTTTCTTGTCGATAGCTCATAGTGACGACGACCTTGCGTATACTATAGCCGCAGCTAAAAAAGCCTTTATCCAGCTAAAAGCATAAGAGTTATTCAACAGGCTCAGGATGCAACCAGACAATATCTGTATCCTGAGCCCTGAATTGCTGCACAAACAAAGTTCCATCAAGTCCTGAAACCAAAGCCTGTGCATGTTCAGGAAGCGGCCATTGCTGCTGTTGTCGATTCACCCAGCCATAATAATTCAACACGGTTCCGTTTGCTGATAACCAGTACAACCCTGTATCTGTGCTTGCCCAAGCAGATGCATCCGTGTTGCGCCAATTAATTTGTATAGGCAAAGTGATGGTTTGACCTTGCAGCCACTGCCTGACATAAAGCGAATCCTGTTGCTGTAACACCAGACTTTGTCCTGGTCCACAGCCGACATTGACAACGTCTCTGAGTAACTCTTTGTTTTTTCCTTGTTCAAGACGATTTAAAGCCCAACCTTTTTGGTCCTTAGATGTCCAATACAAAGTGTTGTCACAGACCACAAAACGCTCACTTCCAGCCAGCTTCTCTTTGAAAGGTATTAGCTCTGACGATGTTTCTGAAAATTCAAATAACTGCCTGTCGACCAGCAACAACAATTTATCATTAAGCCATAACAACTGCTGAATACTGAGTTGGGTTTTAAACTGACTGATTTGCTGGGTATTTTGTCCTTGCGAGCGCCAGATTTGCGGCAGTCCTGAGCGATCAGAGATGAAATAGTACTGACCGTGATGTGCCTGCAGTAAAAACTCTGATCTGTTACTCTCGGCAAAAGGTAAAGTAACAAATTGACTATTATGCTCTTGCCATTGTAATTGACCTATGTCTGTAACAGCCTGAGCTGGATAAACCGCTAATAACGATTCTTTCCAGACTGAGCTCTCTGCCAGATTAAAGGTCATTTCGCCAAATACTCTGCTATTTCCGGTTCGCAGCGACCACACCTGAAGTTGCTGGGCGGACTTATTTACCAATAAGTCATGTTCGCCCCACCATGCAAGTTGATTGGCAGCAAAATCAAACTCAGTAATCACCCGCCAGTCTAAATCCGTTAAATCCAATTCCAGCAATGAAGAATAGCTGTAACCTGTTTGCGCCAGCGCATAAGCTTTTTTATCTCTGACAATAAGATGACTGACGCCACGCCACTGCGCGGGAAACTGCATCAACAAACGTTGCGACGAATCTTCTTGCCATAACCAAAGCTGAGTTTGTCCTGTGGCAGGATCTAAATCCAACCAGTACAAACCATCCGCAGTGACAGCTTGTCCGGACGCACTAAACTGATGACAAGAAAACAGTGGCACCGCAGCTGAAAAACCATGCTTTACTTTTTGACGCCAAAAGGCGCACTTTTGCTGTTGTTGCGCCCGAAAAATAATGTGTTCTGTATTCAACCAATGAGGCTGAGAGAGCAACTGATAACTTTGTTCATTATGTTGGGATTGCATCGAAGGAAGTTGCTGTGCAACCCAACGCCAACTGACATCGTTAGGAAATTGGTGCTGGAATAGTAATAAAGAGTGATCATTCGACAATAAAGGGCTTTGTTCTTTGCCATCAAGCGCACTTAAAGGTGTGACCTGTAAATAACGGGGTAAAGTAGCCTTTTCGTTCATTTTACTGAGCAATAATGCAAAACTCAGGCTAAATAGTAACAGTATTAAAGTGCTGAACCAGATATAGCGAATACGTTTTAATTTATTTTGCTTGGTGTGATGCCAGTTCTCTATAGCTTTTTGGGTGCTCAGCAGATCCGCTGGAGTTGGGTTTGCCGCGTTCTGTGGCGATTCAATCTCAGGTGGCACATCAATTTCTGTTACGGGAGCCAGCCAGCAGTAGCCTTTTTTTGACAAAGTTGCGATATAAGTCGGCTCCACTCTGCTGTCTTGCAGAGCTCGGCGCAGAGCGGCTATAGCACGGGTTAAGGATTCATCCGAGCCTAAACCTTCGCCCCAAACCCCTGACAAAATTTGTTCGCGACTCACCACCAGATCTTTATGATCCAGGAAAAAGTTTAATAATTTGTGCAACCGGGGTTCCAATGTCAACACCTCCGGATCAGCGCTAGCTGATAGAGGTTGTAATTGTCCGATGGTACGCAGATACCGCCATTGACCAAAGGTCAGGTAGTCTGCCGTATGTTGCATAAGGGTCCGCCTACATAAATAAGTAGGCGGATTATAACCAATTCAGACGAAAAGTAGAGGGTAGAGTTATACGGCCTTGCGAATAGCTTGTATCTTCATAAATTCATTTGCGTCTATGGTCTGTTCTGCAATTTCTACATCACGGCAATGTGGCCAGACAGGACAGATAATAGCCACATCTTGGGTCACACCAACAGGTGCTGCATTCCCGCCTGAAACTAAGGAAGTGGAAGCGACTACAGTGGCGGCAGCGATAAATTTAATCAGTTTCATATTTAGGTTCCAATCAGAGTGGTTGAATTCGACCACTGCAGTATCGGGTATCGATAAATACATAAACTGATGAAATCATTATAAATTAATGATTAATTTATGGTTTTTAGCTCTAATTTAGCTATATCTAAATCCTGAGTCTCTCCTATCACCATATAAATATATTGACCATCATGACTTAAAGAAAAACGGGATGAATACAAATCAGATACCAAAGCGAGGGGGGTCAGAGCTTTATCTTTGTAAGAATAAAAATATAACTGGCTTTGCTGCTGATCATTAATCGCAGAAAAATACAGGCCGTTTTCCTGTAGCAAAAACGTAGAAGACTCAGCAAAGACCAACCTCTGAACTTCATCACTTAATAACTCTTCTCCCTGCTCTGTCAAAATACTGTATTTACCCGTTAATGTACTGCGTTTTAACTGATGGTTACTGCCTTTGCTTTGGACAAATAAATCAACGCCATCCAGATAAGCTACAGGTGGGTTTTCCGAATCTAACTGGTAAGACATCACCTGCCAATTACCTTTGTTGTTAATCGTATAAAATACAGTATTAGTTTGCTGACCCCAGCTTAGGTTTTTTACCACATCCCCTTTTGTACTGATTCGTTTGGCCTGACCTGTTAAATCAAATAACCAGACTTCCTGGTCAATCAACACCAGCAACTGCTTGCCATCACCCGAAAACTCCATATCCGAAATCACCACAGGACTTTCAAACTGGCTAATCATCTGTTGTTTACCATCCGGGTAAAATAACCAAACCTGGGGCAAGCCGGTACGCATAGATACGGCAGCAGTAGGTCCATCTAAAGTAGGGTTAGCTTCGACCAAACGCTCACTGCGGTTGGATTTAAAAACAATTTCTTCGGTTGGAAGTGGGTTCATTACAGGATTGTTAAATTTCTTAATATAATAATTACCATATCGACCAACAGTTCCATATAGCTCACCTGGAGCCCCTAAAAGAATCTCTGAGGCTTGATTATTAGTTAACGCGACCGTCCGTTGTTCAGTAGTTTTGACATTCACACTTTCAATATTCCACTTACGGGCAGGATAATAAATCTGTTCATCGTTATGACTCCAGGCAATATCGCCCGGATAACTATGTTTAATATGCAGCAAGAGCGATGTTTCTCTACTGTATAAATCTAACAACCAAATCTGCACAGAGTTTCCAGCCACATCACGTAAAAAGGCGACTTTATCGCCATTGTGAGAATAGCGTGCAACAAAATCGCCCATACCGGAGTTACTGGGAAGCGCTAATTGTGTTTTACTGAGTGATGCAATATCCAATGAAAAGATTGCCATTCGCTGCGCATTATTTTCGTCACTACTAAAAAGTATCGATTTGCCATCAGGAGCCCAGGATAATCTCGAAGAAGCGCTGTTTTTTCCACAAGTAGCTAGTAGCTCATCTTTAGTCGCAGACTGCCCTGGCTCTCCAGTAAAGGTTAATAAACGAATTTCACACAACTCTCTATATTTCAATTGCTGATAAGCAATAGCCTTACCATCTGGTCGCCAGCTCGCTCCAAAATCATCAAATTCATCCTGTGTTAGCTGCCGCACCTGATGATTTTTAAGGTTCTGTAACATCAAAACATTTGGATAGCCTTTGCTTTTTTTATAGCTATAAACCATAAAGTTCTTATCTGGCGATATAGCCGGATAATACTCAAAACCATCTAACGAAGACACCGGACTCCAGTTCACAAAAGGCGCTTGTTTTTCAATGTCAGGGTCGCCAGGCCAAAAGAGCCAACTGGCTAACACAGCGAGTAATACAGTGGCGGCAGTCAGGCTCGACCACCAGATACGGTTTATTTTCCGCTCCGCCGCACTGGCAGGCTCTTCCTGACCGTCAGAAGCCGGGGTTATCAGTTGTTCCTGCTCTATCACTTTGGCAATAAAACGATAACCACGCTTTGGAATAGTTTCGATATAACGAGGTGATTTAACATCATCCCCTAACACATCACGCAAAATACTGATTACCCGGCAACACGACCATCAGTGACTGAGGTCATTTGCCAGACTTCTTTTAACAGTTCTTCTTTGCTGATCAGGCGACCTGGGTTCATCAGGAAAAAATTGAGTACGCTTTGACACAGGTGATCGAGATCAGCTAACTCACTGACCTCCATCCTGTTGTTGAGTTTTGCCAGCTTATCCAGCTGCGGCAAATACCACCACTCTTCAACTTTTAACTGTTTCTCTGGCCTGAACGACATAAGTCAATAATTCCCGTTTATTCGCACTCTGTAATGAGTGTCGCACTGACAACTTTAGGTAACAACATGGTTCCGTCACAATCATCTGCCACGGGCCTGCCCGTTGTTACTGAAAAACGTCCTAAGGTAACATCAGGTGGTATAGCTCTGAACAAAGAGTTCGGTGGTACAGTTCTGAAATACTGACTGAACAAAGTTAAAGCACCTGATCCCCCGGTTAAACCTATAGATTTATTGTCATCCCGGCCTAACCAGACCGTGACGGACGATTCATGCTCAAAACCGGTAAACCAGCTGTCTTTGTGATCGCTGGAGGTTCCGGTTTTTCCGGCAAAACGGATACCAGCAAACTGATTCGCTAGTATTTTTGATGTGCCACTGCGTGTGCTTTGTTGCATCGCATATTGCAACAGATAATCAGCTTCTTCTGTAACTCTTTGTTGCACAATGTTTCTGCGCTGATACAGCATAGTTCCATCTGTTTTAGTTATAGACTCTATGCTCGCCAATTTTATATAACGGCCTTTATTGGCAATCACCTGATAAAGCTGAGCAACTTCAGCAGGAGTCAGTTCTACAGCCCCCAAAAATGCCGAAGGCTGCATTTTTAGTTCACGTTCAAGCCCTAGTTTGCTGAAACCATCCCGCAAAGCAGGTAAACCCAGTTTTAGACCTAAACGCACTGTTGGCACATTGAGTGATTCGGATAAGGCCTGGATTAAAGTGACCTGACCACGGAATTTTTTATCAAAGTTCTGTGGACTCCAGCCGCCCTGGCTGCCCTTCAGATGAATAGGGCTGTCATCGAGCATAGTCGCCAGACTAAATTGCTCCGGCCTGCTCAGAGCCTGCAGATACAACACAGGTTTTACTATACTGCCAATCTGACGACGGGCATCTAAGGCTCTGTTATATCCGGCAAAATGCACGGCCTTGCCTCCTACTATAGCTTTGTACGACCCCGCCTGATAATCCGTCACCACCATAGCAGCTTCCAGTTGGCTATCTAATTCTGAAAGACGTTGTTTCACAACCTGCTCGGCCGCCAATTGAGCCTGTGGATCCATGTAGGTAAATATCTTCATCCCTTCTTCAATCACTGCTGGATCTGTGACTAAATTTTTCAGCTCACGTTTAACAGCGTCCAAATAAGAAGGTGAACGGCCTTTCAAATGATGCCCCAAAGGGATCACAGCAAGCGGTTTGCTAACAGCGCGCTGATAATCAGCATCAGATAACAACTCTTCAGCGTGAAGCATTTTCAGCACCAGGTCACGGCGATCTTTAGCTCGTGCGCCAAAACGCCGTGGGTCGTAATAAGAAGGACCTTTGACTATCGCCACCAGCAACGCATATTCTTCAGGCAACAACTCATCCAGAGGTTTACCGAAATAGAACTTACTACCGAGCGCAAAACCGTGAACAGCATTGCTGTGGAACTGGCCGATAAAAATTTCGTTCAAATAAGCTTCAAGGATCTGATCCTTGCTGTAACGATAATCCAGAATTAACGCGATCAGTGCTTCGTTCACCTTGCGGATCATGGTTTTATCCGCCGTTAGATACATGTTTTTTGCTAACTGCTGGGTTAAGGTTGAGCCGCCCTGTACTGTACGTCCAGCCATTAAATTGGCCCAAAATGCACGAACAACAGACCAGACAGAAACACCGTGATGCTGATAGAAATCCCGATCTTCAATGGTCAGCAAAGCCTGTTTAATATGCTCCGGCATATCTGCCAGAGTCACCATTTCCCTGTCTTCCTGTTCTGAAGAGACTAAATGTTGCACCAGCTGAGGTTCAATCCGGGATTTTTGTACCGACTTTTTCAGCTGATGATCATAAATATTGTGCACCCTTTGACCGGCAAAGGACACAGTAAAGACTTCTTCCTGATCATAACCATCGGCAAACTGAAAGGCGCGGCGAAACACAGTCACTTTAGTCCCACTCTGACTGTATTGACCAGGACCATTAATTTTATCCACAGCTCTGTATTGCAGCAGTTCCAGCTCGCTGATCAGTTGTTTTTGCGTCAGACTTTTACCTGGTATTAATTCCAGACTGCGGGCATAAACCTGAGCCGGAAATTGCCATTTATGACTGGAGAACAAGGTGGTAATTTTACTATCCAGATAAATCAGATAAATAAATAAGGTCAGCAGCAATACCAGGCCAATTTTCAGCGCCAGCCACAACATTTGTCTGGCAAATTGCGGGCGTTTGGCATTTTTGGCTGATGGTTTTTTTCTTGATGTACGGCTTTGTTTTTGTGTCATTTTTGCATAGCTTTTTTAGTTTTATTGGTCGGCATAGCCTGTGCTGGGTTGTCGGGCCAATAATGTTTTGGGTAACGGCCCTTCATTTCCTTTTTCACTTCAGCATAACTAGTGGCCCAGAAACTGGCCAAATCCTGAGTTACCTGTAAAGGGCGACGCGCTGGCGACAATAAATGAATTTTCATGGCTAAACGCCCGTTTGCCACAGCAGGAGTCTCAAGCTGACCAAACATTTCCTGAATTCGAACAGACAAAATAGCTTCTCCCTCATCGCTGTAGTGAACAGGGATCATAGATCCTACAGCTGAACGCCAACTGTCTGGCATACAGCTGGTAAGCAGTTGCTGCTCTTTGTAACTAAGACGTTGCCACAATAAAGTGTAAAGGTCTAACTTATTCAAATCATTCAGTTTTGTAAACCTGCCTAAGGCCGGAGCTAACCAGACCTCTGCATCTGCCCACAAGGCTTCGTCATCGACTTTGGCTAACTGATGTTCCGGCATCAGTCGCTGCATCAATTGCAGCCTGTGCCTTAATTGCAATGCCTGTTCAGTCCATGGCAACGCCTGCAAGCCTTGCTGCTTTAACCAATCTAACCAGGCTTGCTGCTGCTCTGTCTCTGTCAGTTTTGTATTCAGCGGTTTACGTTCCAGCACACAACAGCCCAGCATTAAACGCTGCTCTGCAATAAAACGGCCTTGCTGCGCGTCAAAGCCTACATAGGACTGCTGCTGTAAATCAGCCCGCCACTCTTGCATCAGCTCCGCCATAGTCCAGCGAGCGGCCAGACTGACTTGTGTACTTTGACCAAAATACAAATCACAGATCACCAGCACTTCAGCTCCAACTAAGGGACTATTAGGAAATAATAATGCACCTGCGCTGTTGGTCAGCAGATAACCCTTGCCTCTTTGCAACGCAATACGGTCAGGAAAAGCACGGCTTAATAAAGCAGCCGTTAGATGCTGAGGTAAATAGTTGCTCACCTGGATCTGATTCTGTTGTGCCAGTTGTTTTGCCTGCAGCAAGAGAGCGCCATACAAAGGCTGCTGCAACACCTGGTCTATATCCTGTTCACGGCTGCGGTTTGGGTTTTCCAGCAGAGTGGCCAGCACCACTGCCAGCCAGGCAGCGCCTTGCTCACCTTGTTGCTCCAGCTCTTTGCCATGCAGCACTAAAGCGGCTAGTCGTGGCTCAGTACCTGTAGCTAACAGCTGTCGGCCAAATTCAGTGATCTGGCCTTTGTCATTGATGGCTTTAAGTTGCAACAACACCCAGGCGGCTGACTTTAGATTGGCTTGAGGCGGTTGATCCAGCCAGAATAATTGATCTGCTGAGCAGCCCCAGGCTGAAATGTCCAAAAGTAATGCGGTTAAATCGGATTGCAATACAGCCGCAGGGGTAAAAGCGGCACGGCGTTGCCACAGCTCAGCGCCGTCAAGCCGATAACAAATACCAGCAGATAAACGCCCTGCCCGACCTGCTCTTTGCACCGCTGCGGCCTGACTGATGGCTACAGTTTCAAGACGGGTTAAGCCATGTTTGGGGTGATACACCGCCTGACGACACAAACCTGAATCCACCACCACTTCAATACCTTCGATGGTCAAGCTGGTTTCAGCAATATTGGTGGTCAGTACCAGTTTGCGCCGCCCTTGTGGGCTCGGTGCTATAGCCTGTTGCTGCTCGGCCAAAGTTAAAGCACCAGATAATGCATAAATATCTAACCGACTGTCTTTGTTGTGTTCCAGCAACCAATCTCTGGCCTGATTAATCTCACGTTGGCCTGGTAAAAAAGTAAGGATACTACCCTGATGTTTAAGGCTGGCTTGCAGGCTTAATCTGGCACTTTGTAACCAGATTGGTTCGGCTGTAAGCGCTTGATAAAGAATCTCCACCGGATAACTTCGGCCTTCGCTGCTCAGCACAGGTGCGTCTAAGGCTAGTGCTAGTTTGTGCTGATCTAAAGTCGCCGACATGATCAGCAATTGCAAATCGCTATTCAGTTGCTGCACTTCCAGCGCCAACGCCAAAGCTAAATCGGCTTGTACGGAACGCTCATGAAATTCATCAAAGATAATCAGGTCTATGCCTGTAAGCTCAGGATCCTGCTGAATCTTTCGGATCAACACACCTTCTGTGACTATTAATAAGCGGGTATTTTTACTGTAACTTTTTTCATGGCGAATTTGATACCCAACCTGCTGCCCCACAGCTTCGTTTAACTGACTGGCCAGATAACTGGCAATGCTTTTAGCAGCAAGTCGCCTGGGTTCTAACAGCAGAATAGTTTTTCCAGCAAAATCGGCATGGTTCAGTAAAAACAGCGGCAGGTAGGTTGATTTACCTGCACCGGGCGGCGCAGATAAAATCACTTTGTTATGCTGTTTCAGACTCTGAACCAGCTGTGGGCAAATCTGTGCAACAGGTAACAAATCAAGTCTCGCTAAAAACAAAAAGCAGCCTTATCTTAGCTGCTTTTTCCATTGAACCGAAGTCAGAAACATCAATGTTTCTGCCAATTGCTGCCTTAAACAGCAATTAGCCAATAATTATTCCTGTGCCAGGGTTTGAGCCACTAAACGAATACCCATACCTGTTGCACCTGCGGCCCAAAAGCCATTGGCTGAATTATGAAAAGCAGCCGCTAAATCTAAATGCACCCAACCTTTGCCGTCGTTCGGCACAAAACGACTTAAAAAACCTGCCGCATTGCTGGCTCCACCGGCACCGCCACCTTTGACAGGACGGCTGTTGGCTGTATCGGCATAAGGGGAAGGACACTGACCCTGATGCCATTTTTCCAGCGGTAATTGCCAGGCAGCTTCCTGCACTTGTTCGGCATAACTTAACACCCGTTGTGCCAGGGCCTTATCCAAGGCAAAAACTGCATTGTATTCGGTGCCTAAGGCGTTCACCGCTGCACCTGTTAAAGTCGCAGCATCAATAATAAGTTCTGGCGTTGCTTCTGCGGCTTTTTGTAAACCATCCGCCAATACCAATCGGCCTTCAGCATCGGTATTGACGATTTCGACAGTGACGCCATTTTTATAGGTCAGGATATCGCCCAATTTAAAGGCGCCACCTGAGATCAGGTTTTCTGCACAGCATAAAATCAGCTGTACTCTTTTGTTTAAGCCCTGCAAAATCGCCAAAGCTAATGCAGCAGTAACAGTGGCTGCACCACCCATATCGCACTTCATGGTCACCATGCCTTCGCTGGCTTTAATCGAATAACCACCAGAATCAAAAGTAATGCCTTTACCCACTAAAGCGGCAAACACAGGCGCATCGGCTTTGCCTGTTGGGTTGTAATCCAGTACTAACATGGCCGGGGCGCGATCGCTGCCACGCCCTACCGCATGAATGCCTACCCAGCCCTGCTCCAATAACGCAGAACCGGCAATAATTTCAGTGGATACAGTACCTTCTGGCGCTACAGAACAAATAAAAGCAGCAGCCTGCTCCGCCAAGGTGACAGGGGATAAATCTTCTGGCGTCTGGTTGATAATGGCTTTAGCCCAACTGAAGGTTTGATGTAACTGCTGTAATTGCTGTTGTTCAGCGTCTGTGCCTGTCCAGCCTATAGCACCCAGTTTTTTGGCAGTACAAAAGCCTGATACAAGGCCCACTGGCTATCGACAGTCCAACCATCACCTGCCAGCTGGAATTGTTGAATACCTAAGGTATCGAGCTGACGGCCGGCTTTTTGCACTGCACGTAAATCAGCAGCTTTAACATGCAACTGATAGCCAGTAGCGTCTGGTGTCAGCGCTACATTTTTGCCCCATTTGGCATCCGCAGCAGCGCTGCTTAAACGAATTTGAATCAGGTCAGACATAGGTTTTATCTCTTATTACGTGGATAAAGTATAAGGCCGAGTGTATCACAGCCACTTAACTGCTTAAGACGCTGTGTAACATTTTCGCGCTTAATGCGATAAGCAATGCGGCAAACACTTTCTTTAAAGTAGCTACAGGCAAACGATGGGCCAGCGAGGCGCCAAGCGGTGCAGTAAAGTAACTGACAGAAGCGATAAGCAGCATAGCGGGTAAGTAGACATAACCCAGACTGTATTGTGGTAATACCGTGTCTGTGGAAGCCCCAGCCAGAAAATAGCCTAGCGTACCGCTGATGGCTATAGGTAAACCCACAGCAGCAGAAGTGGCTATGGCCTGTTGAATTTTGACATTACACCAGGTGAGAAAAGGCACAGTCAGCGACCCACCGCCTATAGCCACTAAGGCTGATACCGCTCCAATAACCAAACCGACGCCACTAAAACCTATAACCCCAGGCAATTGACGGCTAGCTTTAGGTTTTATATTCAACAGCATCTGTATTGCGACATAAGTCATAAAACAGCAGAAGAAGATAGCCAAAGCCAACGAAGATAAAGCAGCAGCCAGATAAGCAGCTGCTACAGTGCCTATGAGTATGGCTGGCGTTAATTTCCAGACCACAGGCCATAAAATAGCACCATGGCGCTGATGACTACGCATACTGGAAAAGGAAGTGACGATAATAGCGGCCATAGAGGTTGCTAATGCCATATGCACAGACAATTCAGCCGGAAATTGCTGTGCTAAAAATAAAGCAGTCAGCACAGGCACCATAATGCCGCCACCGCCAACTCCCAGTAATCCGGCAAAAAACCCCACAGCGCCGCCCAACAACAAATACGCAATAACCCATTCGATGGCCATACTCAGTGCCCGCCCCTAAGTAAAAGAGCATTACTTTAACAAACTAAAGCAATAAATATCTCCTGTTTTGAATAAGTTAACAGATGCAGTAAAGAACAATACTTCCCAAGCTGTGTTTTTGCAGTTTAGAGTGTGGTCTGATGAAATCAGCTAAATTTTTGACCTGTCGGAAAAAAGGTGACGCAGGCACTTCTGCTCTGTATACTTCCGCGGCTTTTTTAATAGTGATTGCAGCTGTCATATTTTTCTGCTATCACTAGCCGCCAACTTTTTGCTTGGCACTGTTTTACAGGAGATGATCATGCCAGAAGGCAAAACCGTAAAAACTTTGGGACTGTTAGCCCTTGCTGGCGTAGAGCCTTATCAGGCCGCGCAGGGCGAAGAGTACATGAACCCAAAACAGCTGGACCATTTCCGCCGCATTCTGGACGCATGGCGTCAACAGTTACGTGAAGAAGTGGATCGCACCAAAAACCATATGGCCGATGAAGCTGCAAACTTCCCGGATCCAGTGGATCGTGCTGCTCAGGAAGAAGAGTTCAGTCTGGAATTACGTGCTCGTGATCGCGAACGTAAATTACTGAAAAAGATTGAAAAAACTCTGCAGAAAATCGAAGACGAAGACTTTGGTTACTGCGATACCTGTGGTATCGAAATTGGTATCAAACGTTTAGAAGCCCGTCCTACGGCCGATCTGTGTATCGACTGCAAAACACTGGCTGAAATCAAGGAAAAACAACTGGGCGGTTAATGATGCCTGTTGTCCCTCCTGCCTACAGGGGCCGGTTTGCGCCATCGCCATCCGGCCCTTTGCATTTTGGATCCCTCATCGCTGCTGTGGGCAGCTATCTGCAAGCCAAATCCCAACAAGGCCAATGGCTGGTTCGGATAGAAGATATTGATACCCCGCGGATGCAAACCGGTGCTGCTGATGCTATTTTGCGCACCTTAGAACGTTATCAACTGTTCTGGGATGGCGATGTCTGGGTACAAAGTCAGAGACTAGAACGCTACCAACAGGTGTTGGATCTGTTAAAACAACAGCAACTTACCTATGCCTGCAACTGCAGCCGTGCCCGTATTCAAAGCTTGCCTCAGGGGTATGATGGGTTTTGCCGGGATCAACACCTGACCGGAGACTCGCTGGCATGGCGCCTAAAAGCACCGGCCACGGCCACAAGTTTTACCGATCTGCTGGCAGGCGAAGTGCAGGTCCCCGCAGCATTAGCCGCTGAAGATTATATTTTAAAGCGCCGTGATGGCTTATTTGCTTACCAGCTCGTGGTGGTCGTGGACGATTTGGATCAGGGCATTACCGAAGTAGTGCGCGGTGCAGACTTAATCGAACTGACCACCCGACAACAGGCACTGTTTCAACTACTTGGCAAAGTTGCACCCGCCTACTTGCATTTGCCTTTGGCGGTAGCCGAGCCCGGTTTTAAACTGAGTAAACAAAACCATGCTCCGGCGGTAGATCATTGGCCTGTCAGCGAGACTCTAACTGCTGTTTTACGTTTTTTAGGTCATCCTCCGCCAACTGAGCTGACAGGAGCTTGTGCCAGTGAATTATTAAACTGGGCCAGTACACACTGGCAAATCAGACAAATCCCCAGTCAAAACGAACAAAAAGCTACAGATTTTTTATAAAGCACAAGGCCGAACATTCTATTTTTATGGCTGCTGCGGTATCATTAGCCGCTTTTTTCATCGAGTTCATTTTTAGATGCTCACAAGGAGTACTGCCATTATTTCGCGAGTCCTGGATTTTTGCCGCCGAACCCTTGGCAGCAAAAGCGTTGAGAGCGTAGCTCAACCCAAAAAAAGCCGTCAATCCATTCTGCCTGAGCTGAAAAAAATCTCCCGTGACGCCCATTCTGTGTCGCGTAAAGACATCAGCCCTAACGCACTTAAAGTGTTATACCGCCTAAAAGATGCGGGTTACGAGGCCTATCTGGTCGGTGGTTGTATCCGCGATATTTTGCTGGGTTTAAAGCCGAAAGATTTTGATGTAGTGACCAATGCGCATCCTGAACAAGTACGTCAGGTATTTAAAAACTGCCGTCTGATCGGCCGCCGTTTCCGCTTGGCTCATGTGGTGTTTGGCCGTGAAGTGATTGAAGTGGCAACCTTCCGTGGTCATCACACAGGTGACGATGAAACCAGCCCTAAAGCCAGCCAAAGTGATGCCGGCCAGATTTTACGTGACAACGTCTACGGCACTATTGAAGAAGACGCTGAGCGTCGGGACTTTAGTATCAATGCCCTTTACTACTCAGTGGCTGACTTTGCCATTTACGACTTTGCCAACGGCATTGAAGCCATAGCACAACGCAAAATTGAACTGATTGGCGACCCTGAAACCCGTTATCGTGAAGATCCGGTGCGGATGCTGCGCGCCGTGCGTTTTGCCACCAAGCTGAATATGGAGATAGCTCCAGCGTCACTAGAGCCGATTAAGGAGCTGGCGGTACTTTTAAAAAATATTCCGGCAGCCCGTTTGTTTGAAGAATTCCTTAAGCTATTTATGGCAGGTAAGGCTTTTGATAACTTTGTGATGCTAAATGACTTAGGCATTCTCAAACAGCTGTTGCCGCAATTGGCTAAAGTGTTGAAGCAGGATAGTAGCGGCAAAGTGTTTACGATGATCACTAAAGCCATGCAAGACACCGATCAGCGTGTTGCCGTGGATAAGCCTGTCACTCCGGCTTTTACCTTTGCAGCTTTGCTCTGGTACCCGGTCGAACAACGTGCACAGAAACTGTTGGTAGAAAGTGGTTTAAACGAAGTGGATGCACTGAATATCGCCATGATGGAAATACTGGATGAAGTGCAGCGTTCTATCGCTATTCCAAAACGTTTTAGCCTGACCATTAAAGACATTTGGTTCCTGCAAGGCCGGTTAAGTAAGCGTGCGGGCCGCCGGGCTTTTAAATTGCTGGAGCAAACCAAATTCCGTGGTGCTTACGACTTCTTGCAACTGCGGGCCCAGGCCGAAGGTGGCGAATTATTGGAACTGGCCAACTGGTGGCAACGTTTCCAGGCCGATGACGAAGCTGGCCGTGAAATTTTAGTGCAAAACCTCGGTAAAGAAGGTATTGAACGTCGGCCACGCCGCCGTCGCCCACCCACCAAACGTCGCCCTCCGGGTTCAACCACCAATGGCTGATACGCTGGTTTACGTCGGGCTGGGCGCTAATTTAGCCCAGCCTCTGCAGCAGTTAGAACAAGCAGTTGCAGCCTTACAGAACATCAAAGATACAACGTTTGTAAAGGTGTCTGCTTTCTATGGCTCCAAACCTATGGGGCCGCAGGATCAGCCAGACTATGTCAACGCTGTAGCAGCACTTCATACCCGCTTAGCGGCAGAAAATTTGCTGACAGAATTACAAAAGATAGAACTGGAACAAGGCCGACAGCGTAAAGACGAACGTTGGGGCCCTCGAACTCTGGATTTAGATATTCTGTTGTTTGGTCATGAAACCATTCAGACCGAACGTTTAACAGTGCCACATTACGGCATGAAGCAACGTGAGTTTGTGCTTTACCCTTTGGCAGAACTAAACTCAGACTTGGTATTACCTGATGGTACCAGACTGACCGAGTTACTGACGACTGTGCCTTTAAACGGCCTAACTCGTCTATAACCGTCGTACTTGAAGCTGTAGCTTTGTTGACTGCGCCATCTCGCCCCAGTGACATAGCTTAACTATGCTCCTGGGGTCTTACTGGATTGTCGCCTCCCTGCAACTCCTGGTTGCTTGGTTATATAGAAGATGGATAACTTGCCGTTGGCGTTTTTTTATGCCAAGGTGCGCCCCGAATTATTCCCTTGTGGTCGGATGAGAGAAAAATGGCAAAAATTACCACCGCTCAATTGCTGAAGATGAAACAAAAAGGCGAAAAAATTACCGCCTTAACGGCTTATGACGCCAGTTTCGCTAAATTGTTTGCCGATGCCGGTGTTGAGGTTATTTTAATTGGTGATTCGCTGGGCATGGTATTACAAGGCCACAGTGACACATTACCCGTGACAACAGCTGAAATCGCCTACCACACCCGCTGCGTCCGCGCTGGCGCACCGCTGGCTTTTGTCATCGCCGATATGCCTTTTATGAGTTACGCCACAGTAGAACAGGCGATGCAAAACGCTACTCCGCTGATGCAAGCTGGCGCCAATATGGTCAAGCTTGAGGGTGGCGATTTCTTATTACCGACCATCAAAGCTTTGACTGAACGGGGTATTCCGGTCTGTGGCCATTTAGGCTTAACTCCTCAGTCTGTGCATGTGTTTGGTGGCTTTAAAGTGCAAGGTCGCGATGAACAGGCCGCAGAGGCTATGGTGCAACAGGCTATAGCTTTACAGGACGCTGGTGCTCAACTTTTAGTAGTTGAATGTATTCCGTCTACGTTGGCTGAGCGTATCTCCAAAGCACTGGTGATCCCGGTGATTGGCATAGGTGCAGGCAAAGATACTGATGGTCAGATTTTAGTGATGCACGACTTGTTAGGCATCAGCTCGGGTTATATTCCAAAATTCTCGAAAAACTTCCTGCAGGAAACCGGTGAGATTAAACAAGCCATCGGCAAATACATCCAGGATGTTAAACAAGGCCAGTTCCCTGGCCCTGAACATAGCTTTTAAGGTCGGCTTTTTATGTTAATGATTCAGGATATAGTTCAACTACGAGCGTTAATCCGGCAATGGCGCAATGCTGGTGAACGGATTGCATTTGTGCCAACCATGGGTAATCTGCATCAGGGCCATTTGCAGTTAGTCGATACCGCTAAACAAAGAGCCGACAGAGTCATTGTCAGTATTTTTGTCAATCCGATGCAGTTTGGTGCCAATGAAGATTTAGATAAATACCCCCGCACTCTGGAGCAGGACTGTAAAGGCTTGACCGAACACGGCGCTGATGCGGTATTTACCCCTACACCTGCCATTATTTATCCCAGGGGCCTGGATGTGCAGACTTATGTCGAGGTGCCTTTACTGGGTGATCACCACTGCGGCGCTAGCCGCGCTGGTCATTTCCGTGGGGTGTCGACCATAGTGACCAAGCTGTTTAATCTGGTCCAGCCTGACATTGCCTGTTTTGGCCAGAAAGACTATCAGCAACTGGCTATTATCCGCCAGATGGTGGCCGATTTATCTATGCCGATTGAAATCATAGGTGTCCCCACTATCCGTGCTGAGGATGGCTTAGCCTTAAGTTCACGCAATGGGTATTTGACTGCAGAACAACGCGCCATAGCGCCTGATTTGTACAGCGTTTTACAGTGGATGAAACAACTGTTACATCAAGGCTTCTCTGACTTCAGGGCTTTAGAGCAACAAGCGAAAGACAAGCTCAATGCTGCAGGTTTCAAAGCGGATTACATGAATATATCTAATCGTCAGACGCTAGTACCTGCCACAGACAGCTCACAGCCTTTAGTGATACTGGCTGCAGCTTATCTGGGCACTACCCGCCTGATTGATAATATCGAAGTTTAAGCTCCATAAGGCGGAGCTTCACTCCGCCTTTCCGATCCGCAAGTCTGTACGACACCGAACTGAGAAAAACCAACTGATCTTCTAGCCTGTTAGCCTTCTCCTCAAGCAGGCTTTCGCTTTATGAATTCATTTCTGCACACAGCCTCAGGTTACGCCCAACTTTTTTGGCCAGCCAAAAATGCGCTGGTCTGGCAGGACAAAAACCCGGTTCGCGCTGAGCTTTTTAGTGTTGAACGCCTGGAACAACATGCACTCAGCTTGGCCACAGAGCAGAAAATTCCGGGAAAAACACAAAATTCGTCCGGCTGGCGTGACTGGCAAAGCCCGCTGCATACCAGGCTCGACAGCAATGCCACAGTACTGCTTGCAGCCTACAGAGCCAGTGCAGCAGAACTTACCGCTGGCCATAGCATAGTACCTGCTGCCGAGTGGTTACTGGACAACTACCATCTGGTTGATCAACAAATTCGTGAAATTTATGACGATCTGCCTTTAGGTTTTTATCGCCAATTGCCCAAGTTACAGCAAGGTCCTTTTGTCGGTTATCCCAGAGTCTTTGCCATAGCCTGGGCTTTTATCGCCCATACCGATAGTCATTTTGATCCCGTTATACTGCAGCGGTTTTTAAATGCCTACCAGCAAGTGGATGTACTGACCATTGGTGAGTTATGGGCTGTCGCCATTACCTTACGCATAGTATTGATTGAAAACTTACGCCGCTTAACCGACCAAATCAGCCTGGGACTCACCGACAGGGCTGCAGCAGATAAGTTGGCTGATCAGTTGCTGCAACCAGGCGCCAGCCAGCAGGCGCTGCAGACCTATACCAACCATCTGGCAGATAACCCTCTAAGCCATACTTTTGCAGCCCAACTGGCCAAACGTTTACGTGGGCAAGACCCTAATACCACTCCTGCGCTGCAATGGCTGGAACAACGTCTGCTACAACAACACAGCAGTATTGAGCTGGTGGTGCTGTATGCGCAGCAGCGGCTGGGCGCGTCCAATGTCAGCGTGCGTAATGTCATGACCAGTATGAGACGTATCTCGGCCATAGACTGGACTGAATTATTCGAGCAAATAAGCCCGGTTGATAAACTCTTATGTAAGCACAGTGCTTTTGCCACTATGGATTTTTCCAGCAGAAATATGTATCGCAGTGCGATAGAACAATTAGCACGGGGCGCTGAATTACCGGAATGTGATATAGCCCGCGCTGCTACAGAAACTGCATTAAAAGCGGACCATAGCTTATCCAGATCACTACAAACATCAGCAGAAGCCGATACAGGTTTTTACCTGATTGGTGAGGGTCGATTGGCATTTGAGCAGCACATTGGCTTTATTCCGGGTTGGCGCTTAAGGCTACACAGAACACTGGCAAGAACTGGGCTAGCTGGTTATTTGTCAGCACTGGCTATGCTTACTCTGGCTTTTACAGGGATAGCTGCTGTTTTGCTACCACAACAACCCAGTTATGCCATGGGTCTGATGTTATTACTATTGGCAGTATTGCCAGCCAGTGAGCTCGCCAGCGCTTTACTGCAGTGTTTTATCACCCGATCTCAGGGCGCCTCCTTGTTGCCTGCGCTGGATTTAACAGCAGGGGTTCCGGCTGAATTTCGCACGCTGGTTGTTGTGCCTTGTATGCTAAGCCATGAAGCTGAAGTCGAGGAATTAGTGTCACGGCTGGAGGTGCATTACCTCTGTTGTGGCAGTGGCGATTTAACCTTTGCGCTGTTAACTGACGGCGTGGATGCAACAGAACAGGAACTGTCAACGGATCAGCCTTTATTGTTGCTGGCAAGCACCCTGATCAGCCAGCTCAACCAACGCTATCCGCAAGGCCCTGCAGGTGCCCCCTTTTTACTCCTGCATCGCCGCCGTTTATGGAATGACAAAGAACAATTATGGATGGGCTGGGAGCGTAAAAGAGGCAAACTGGTTGAGCTGAATCAATTGCTGCGTGGCTGCAAGGACACCAGTTTTATCCATGCATCTGCAGAGCTGCCGCTACTGTCAAGCCAGGTTCCAGCCAATGTTCGTTACGTGATTACGCTGGATGCAGACACTCAGTTACCCAGAGATGCAGCGATAAGGCTGATAGGTAAACTAGCACATCCGCTGAATCGAGCGCAGTTTTGTCAGACAGAGCAACGGGTGACCCGTGGTTATGGCATCTTACAACCTCGTGTCACTCCGGCTCTGGCCTGTGGCCAACAAGGTTCAGCCTACCAGCAACTGTATTCAGGTCCGGCTGGTCTAGACCCTTACGCTGCTGCTGTATCGGATTTGTATCAGGACTTATTTGCTGAAGGCTCATTTACCGGCAAAGGCATTTATGATGTCGATGCCTTTAGCGCAGCTATGGCTGGTCGGATCGCCGACAACAGTATGCTTAGCCACGATTTATTTGAAGGCATAGTGGCCCGCGCTGCGTTAGTCTCAGATGTTGAAGTGGTCGAAGACTTCCCCGCCCGTTACGATGTGGCCGTCAAACGGCAACATCGTTGGACCCGCGGCGACTGGCAGCTCTTGCCCTGGTTATTTACCCGCATCAAAACAACGCCAGACTCGTTACAAGCACCGCAAAAACTACCTCTGCTTGGGCGCTGGAAAATGATCGATAATTTACGCAGATCCCTAGTACAGCCCGCCTGCTTTGCCTTACTACTGCTATCCGTTTTGCTGCCCTTCCCTGTCGCCATTGGTATTTTTATATTGATTGGCAGCAGCCTGATGTTGCCCGCTTTATTGCCTTGTAGCCTGAATCTGTTGCCGCACCGTAAAGGTATACAATGGCATACCCATCTGAATAACCTGCTGGCAGATTTCAAGCTGGCTCTGAGCACAGGTGCGCTGCAGCTGGTTTTTCTGGCAGACCATAGCTGGCGTATGCTGCATGCTATTGGCCTGACCTTGTATCGTCTGCTGCTGAGTAAAACCCATCTGCTGCAATGGACTACTGCAGCACAAAATCAGCGGGATTCAAGCTTAACTTTGTACCGTTATTACAGTCTGATGAGCCCGGCTTTACTGCTGGCATCTACTGTCTTTGGTGTCGCCTTATGGTTTAACCCAGGCAACTGGCCCTTAGTGTTACCTTTATTACTACTCTGGTACGCAGCTCCTGCTATGGCTTTGGCATTAAGTAAGCCTTTTCGCATACAACCTGAGTTGCAGTTGTCTGAGCTGCAGGCGACTGAGCTGAGGCTAATAGCCAGACGCACCTGGCGCTACTTCGAACGTTTTGTCACAGCTGAAGATCATATGCTGCCACCGGACAATTTCCAGCAACAACCTCAGCCTGCGATAGCGCACCGGACCTCACCGACTAATATTGGTATGTATTTATTGTCGGTCGCTGTAGCCCGCGATTTTGGCTGGTTATCGACAAACGCAGCCATACAAAGACTGCATGCTACTTTTGCAACCTTGCGGCAACTACGCACCTGCCATGGCCATTTTTTACTGGTACGATACCCGCGATTTACGCCCGCTTGAACCTGTTTATGTCTCATCCGTCGACAGTGGAAATCTGGCGGGTCATTTAATTGCACTGGCCAATACCTGTGATGAATGGCAAAACCAGCTCTATAGCCCTCAGGCTCAGCAAGGTTTATGCGATAACCTGGCTTTGGCCCAACTGAGTCTGCAGCAAGCCCCTACTCTGTTGCTACAAAGCCAAAGTGGTTTGCAACTACAGGCTATTCTGAGCCAGTTGGATCAGTTACTCCAACAAAACCAAGGCCTGCAGCACCAGCACAGTCAACTGACAGAGCTTTGCGAGCAAGGTGTGCAGATTGCCAGTGCACGCCAAAATACAACCTTTACACGCCACACAGAGCAGCAGCTGTCCGCACAACAAAGCCTGCTGTTTTATCTACAGGCATTACAGACCACTCTGGCAGAGCAGTATCTGCAGCTGAATTCAGGCGCCGCCGAACAACAGCATCAACACTTACAATTACAGCTATTGGCAACCCAATGCCGCCAGTTTGCCATGGCGATGAATTTTGCCTTTTTTATCGACCCTGAACGCAATTTATTGTCCATTGGTTATGCGGTAGAGGAAAATCGTTTAGATACCAGTTGCTACGATCTGTTAGCCTCTGAAGCCAGGCTCGCCAGTTTGTTTGCTATAGCCAAAGGCGACGCCGACAGTAAACACTGGTTTCGTTTAGGCCGCAGCGCCACCCCTTTAGGTTATGGTTCGGCTTTATTGTCCTGGTCAGGTTCAATGTTTGAGTACCTGATGCCCTCTTTAGTCATGAGAGCAGCAGCGGGCAGTTTACTGGAGCAAAGCAACAGGCTGATTGTTGAGCGGCAAATTGGCTACGGCCGTCAACTTGGGATCCCATGGGGCATTTCTGAATCCGCGTACAATGCCAGAGATCTGGAGTTTACCTATCAGTATTCTAACTTCGGTGTGCCGGGGCTGGGCTTAAAACGTGGTTTAGCAGAAAACAAAGTCATAGCACCTTACGCGACAGCACTGGCCACTATGGTCAATCCGGTAGCGGCCTGTGCCAACTTTGAACGCTTAAAGGCCTGCGGTGCTTTAGCCGACTACGGCTTTTTTGAAGCCATTGATTATACCCGAACCCGCTTACCGGATGACACCAGTCTGGCACTGGTGCAAAGTTTTATGGCACACCATCAGGCATGACCATAGTCGCCATCGCCAATACCCTGCAACAAGGCGTGATGCGCAACCGCTTTCACCACGAGCCTATGATCCAGGCCTGTGAGTTGTTGCTTCAGGAACGACTGCCCCGTTATGTCGCTATAGCACATCCGAAAGCAGAAGAAGTCAGTATTGCCGCCAACTCTGGTGCTGCACAAACACTGACAGAACGCAGGCTGGATGCCGCAGCCTCAGGCCCACCATGCAGCCATCTGCTGTCCAATAGTGGTTATGCAGTGATGCTCACAGCAGCAGGAGCTGGATACAGTCGATGGGGCACTATTGCTATTACCCGCTGGCGCGAAGACAGCAGCAAAGATCCCTGGGGTGCTTTCGTATTGCTGCGGGATAAACAAAGTGATCAGATCTGGTCAAGCACCCTGACGCCTGAACTGCCAGAACGCTCAGCAACCACCCGAACTGATAAATTAACCTTTAGTAAAAATACCGCACCAGTGGCTATATTCAGCGAAGATCATGCCGAATTCAGCCGCCAGCATAATGATTTAACCTGCACTGTCGAAGTGGTGGTATCCACCGAGCATCAGGGGGAGGTCAGACGAGTTTCGCTGATTAATCACAGTAGCTTAAGTCGCGAAATCGAACTTACTTCTTATGCTGAGTTGGTGTTAGCTCAGGTCAGTACAGACAATGCTCACCCTGCTTTTGCCAAATTATTTGTTCAGACCGAATTTGTTGCAGAGTATGGCGCTTTGTTTGCCACCCGTCGTTTGCGATCAGCCACTGAGGTACCTGTATTTGTCGCCCATTTTACTGTAGTGGAAGGTGAAATTTATGCCCCCTTACAGTACGAAACCAACAGGGCTTTATTTTTTGGTCAGGGCCATCGGTTGAGTAACTCAGCTGCTATGCAAAACAAAATGCTGACCAACAGCAGTGGTACTGTACTGGATGCGATATTTTCTTTACGTCAGTCAGTACGTATTGCACCAGGTCAGGTGTGCCGTGTCGCATTCTGGACTTTGGTGGCCTCATCACGGCAAGAACTGCTGGACCTGGTTGATCAGCATAATGAACGCAGTGCCTATGACAGAGCCTGCACTTTGGCCTGGACTCAGGCCCAGGTGCAATTGCGTCATCTGGCTATTAGTGTGGCTGAAGCCACTGATTTTCAGCGTCTGACTGGTCCGCTTCTATACAACGACCTGCGTTTCAGAGCGACAGCAGCAGCCATCAGCCGTGGAGCTGCCGCTCAATCCGGCTTATGGCAACATGCCATTTCCGGTGATGCGCCTATAGTCCTGCTGCATATTGACGATATAGAAGACCTGTCCGTCGTCCAGCAACTGCTGCGAGCTCACGAATACTGGCGTATGAAACAGCTGACCGTCGATTTAGTGATTATCAATGAGAGAGCAGCTTCTTATGTGCAGGATTTACAGTCTGCTATTGAAGTACAGGTTCGCAGCAGTCAAAGCAAACCCAACCTTGGCTTACGCTTAGCAGGGGGCGGCGTGTTTTGTCTGAGGGCTGATTTAATGTCGGTTGAATCCCGTGCTTTATTAGCCGCAGTAGCTCGCGTCGTGCTTTATGCCAACCGCGGCAGTCTGGCCACTCAGTTAAGCCGGATGCCTGTCCCTATGGCAGAGCCTTTGAAATCCAACCTGGCTAAAGCAGTCAGACTGCCTGAACTGGACCAGACGGCAGAAGCTGACCTGCAATTTTTTAATGGTTTAGGTGGTTTTAGTGCAGATGGTCGTGAATACCATACCTATATGCAACAGCATCAGCGCCCTCCAATGCCGTGGATCAATGTCATCGCCAATCCAAACTTTGGCTTTCAGGTGTCGACCTTAGGCAGTGGTTTTAGCTGGGCAGAAAATAGCAGAGAAAATCAATTAACTCCCTGGTCAAACGATCCTGTAACCGACCCTTCTGCTGAAGTCTTTTATGTACAGGAGCAAGGTAGCTCAGAGTTATTCAGCCCTACAGCACAACCCATTAATGATGGCGGCCATTACAAAGCCTGCCATGGTTTTGGTTATAGCCGTTTTGATCATCAGGCAGCTGATCTTGGCATGCAGTTGCTACAGTATGTGCCTGTGACCGATCCAGTGAAAATATCACGTCTGACCCTGACCAATCATTCGGCTACAACAAGGCACTTCACAGTCACAGCTTATGCTGAATGGGTGCTGGGGCGGGATCGCAGTGCCAGCAGCGCTTTTTTACAAACCAGACTGGATCAGGATAGTCAGGCCATGTTGGTGTCTAATCCATGGAATACAGCTTTTGCCGGTCGTATCGCTTTTGCAGCCCTAAGCCACAACCACATAGAACAAAACTCTGTTTGCGCTTTAACGGGCTGGACTGCGGACCGTACCGGCTTTATTGGTCGAAATGGCAATCTGGCTTCTCCTTTGGCTTTAACAGTTACACAGCCTTTATCCAAACGCAGTGGCGCAGGTTTAGACCCTTGTAGTGCCATGCAGCTCAAACTGACTCTGGCTCCTGGCCTGAGCTGTGAGCTAGTGTTTTTACTGGGGCAAACTTCAGACAGCAGCAAAGCAACAGCTTTAGTACAACAGTATCAGCAAGCCGATTTAGATGAAGTATTGCAGCAGGTGAAAGATTTCTGGCAGCAAAAGCTGACCGCAGTACAGGTGCAAACGCCTGACGCGGCGATGAATATTATGCTGAACGGCTGGTTGTTGTACCAAACCATAGTGTGCCGGCTTTATGCCAGAGCCGCCTTTTATCAGGCCAGCGGCGCTTATGGTTTTCGTGATCAGTTACAAGACAGCATGGCGCTGAGTTTTGCTGATCCCTCTTTTGCCCGCCAGCATCTACTCAAAGCGGCAGCACGGCAGTTTATTGAAGGAGATGTGCAACATTGGTGGTTGCCGCATTCAGGCGCTGGTGTACGCAGCCGGATTTCGGACGATAAAGTCTGGTTAGTTTTTGCGTGCGCCAGCTATATACAAAGCTCTGGTGATTTGGCTGTACTGCAAGAGCAACTGCCGTTTCTGCAAGGCCCGGCTTTGACAGCCGATCAGCATGATGCTTTTTATCAACCTATGCCATCCGATCATAGCGCTTCGTTATTCGAGCATTGCGCCAGAGGATTGGATCTTTGTATTGCCCAAACAGGAGAACTGGGTTTGCCCCTGATGGGATCAGGCGATTGGAATGATGGTATGGACTTAGTCGGAGCACAAGGCAAAGGTCAAAGTGTCTGGTTAGGCTGGCTGGTACTTGCCAGTATTCAACTGTTTTTGCCTTTTGTACCCAAGGAAGAGCAGGACAGAGCCAGGTGCTGGCAGCAGTATGCCAAAAAATTAACGCAAGCATTGGAGCAGTATGCATGGGATGGGGCCTGGTATAAAAGAGCCACTTTTGACCAGGGCAGCTGGCTTGGCAGCAAGTTATCGCCCGAATGCAAAATTGATTCTATCGCCCAGTCCTGGGCTGTGCTCTCTGAAGCAGCGCGCCCAGACAGAGCCAAAGCAGCTATGGCGTCCGTCAGCCAGCATTTGATTAAACCAGAGCAAGGTTTAGCCTTGTTATTTAGCCCGCCTTTTGAACACATAGAACCAAATCCAGGTTATATCAAAGGGTACCCGGCAGGACTGCGTGAAAATGGCGGCCAATACAGCCACGCCGCTATGTGGGCTATTTTTGCTTTTGCAAAGCTTGATCAGGCAGAAAAAGCCACAGCGCTGTTTAGCATGCTCAACCCCATTCAGCATGCGCTGACCGCAGACGCTGTGGCCCGTTATCAAACTGAGCCTTACGTGGTGTCTGCTGATATTTATTCGGTAGCGCCGCATAACGGCCGCGGTGGCTGGAGTTGGTACACCGGGGCTGCGGCATGGATGTACCGCTCTGGTATTGAAGCTATTCTAGGGTTAAGCCGCAAAGGCCAATGGCTGCAGTTTGCACCTTGTATTCCAGCTGCATGGCCGGGATTTAGTATCAAGCTGTCTGTGGCTGGCACAGACTATCAACTGGAGCTATTGCAACATCAGCCTGCGGCTTCCGTCACTTTGGATGGTCAGGATATAGCTGCAGACCCAGCCTATTACAACGAGGGTATTTTGCAGCTGCCATTGGATGGCAAACCCCATCAATTGGTCTGGTGTTTAGCATCAGAGCCGCAGTGATTCAGCTTCGGCCAGGCTCGTGGCTATCATAACGGGGCAACTCTGCATCCAGATTGTCCCAGCTGGCTTTTGACGAGACAAAGTTATGGCTGGTGGGACGCTCTGTGATGTCTGAGTCCAGTATGCCCAAGCGAATGCGGATCCGAGTTGGATCTGCAGCGCTGGAGCTGTATACAGGACTGCCGCACTGAGAACAAAAATGCCTTACCCTGCCCTGTTTTAAAGAAAATGCGCTCAGCAATTCTTTGCCCAGCACCACACGAAACTCCGAACTCAATACAAAACCATTAGTGGCGTAAGCCGTACCACTGGATTTACGACACAAAGAACAATGGCAATGGATAATGTCAGTAATACCACCATGAATTTCTACTTTTACTTCACCACAAAGGCATTGGCCCGAATACATACGAAGTCCGTTCTTTTGAGTTCAAGAGTTTAAATAGTGTCTTTTTTTGGCATTAACAGCCACAACACAATATAGATCAACAAGCCAGGGAATGCAGCGGATAACACGGAGAGCAACACATATGCCAGACGCACACCACCACTGGACCAGCCAAAATAGTCAGCTATACCACCACAGACCCCTGCGATCATTTTATCATTTGATAAAGCTAAGGTTTTATCCGACATTCTGCGTTCCTCCTATGTCATGCCGTTCTTAAAGTAGCGATCTGTCACTACGGATGCAATGCCTCTGTTGTAAGAAACTATGTTCTGCCGCATGCTTAGGCAGATACACACTGAAAAGGCCATGACTTTGCTACTCCTGTTATTTATTCTCTCCTGCCTGACATCCTTATTGGCCGCTTTAATAGGTTTTGGCGGAGGTATGTTGTTGATAGCCATCCTGCCCTTGTTTCTGCCTGCCGCAGCCATAGTGCCTGTGCACGGTTTAACGCAATTAGCCAGTAATAGCTCCAGAGCCCTGTTCTCACTTCAAGATGTATTGTGGTCTTTGATTCCGGGCTTTTTAGCAGGCTCAGTGTTGGGTGTGGCTGCAGCTGGCTGGCTATGGACTCAGCTGCCTGTACAACTGCTCCCGTTGTTTATCGGGCTCTACATCTTACTGAGCTTGTGGCATACGGGATTCCAAAAACTGCTCAGCCGCTATGAAAACTTTATCTGGATTGGCTTTTTACAAAGTGGTTTAAGTTTATTTGTTGGTGCGACCGGGCCTCTTGCCACCAGCTTATTGCTGAAACAAAGCGCTGATCAAAACAAAGTGATAGTGACAGCGGCCTTGATGATGTCCATCAGCCATTTGCTCAAAGTACTTGTATTTGGCTGGATAGGTTTTGCCTATCTTGATTATCTGTGGCCTTTAGCGGCGCTGATAGTGGGTGCTGTAGCTGGCTCTTACCTGGGTGCTAAAATCAGGCCACCAGAACCGAAACCCCGCTATATCCACTGGATAAAACTAGGATTATCGGCACTGGCGCTGCAGATGATGATTGCAGCTGTTATCTGAAGATTAAGCTGTGCTATCTTTGGCCATTTGCAACAATCTTGGCAGAAACTCTTTATCCAAAGCAGCCACTTGCTGCTGCTCTTCCAATACATCCAATAAAATCTGATCTGTGGTCAGAGGGTTCGCCAGCACTACGCGAAAGACCACTGTGTCCTGGCGCTGATAGCGTTCCGGTTTAATCCTGGTACGGGAGACAAAAGAGCGGCCTTCTTCACGCTGGGTTTTCTGAATAAACTTCGTCAGGCCATTCAGCAGCTCATTAAACTTCTGCAGTTTTTCCGCTGAAGCAGTAGCCATGGCCTGTTGCACTTGAGCAGGCACAAAACGATATGTCAGTAAACAAAGCTCTGGCTCAGTGATAAGCTCAAATTGCGCGTGCTCTTTAATGAGCTGCGCAAAATAGCGGGCTTTATCTAAACTGCGATTAATCAGAATTTCATAACCCTGACGACCAATCACCTGCAAGCAAGCATGCACCAGCATTGCCATACCAGGCGAGAGCCTTCCAGCGTCTGGCTGCCTAAGTCTTTAGAGCCTTTCCGCAGAATATATTCCGCATGATGTTCTATGGCATGGGCCGAAGATGGATGTTTAAACACCACCATACCAGCCCCCATAGGCACATACATTTGCTTATGGGCGTCAATAGTGACTGAATCAGCTCTTTCTATACCCTTTAGCAGATGGCGGTATTTATCCGACAATAAAGTCGCCCCTCCCCAGGCCGCATCTACGTGGAAATGGCAGCCCAGTTCAGCGGCTAAATCCGCTAAATCATTCAGCGGGTCGACATTGCCTGTTTCAGTGGTGCCTGCAACACCTACTATAGCCATCACTTTGATATTTTTATCATTCAGTTCACGACTGATGCGACGCATTTCAGCGCTTTGAACTTTGTTGTTCGCATCAGTTTTCACAGGCACTAAGAACTCACGGCCAATACCTAAAATATCAGCGGCTTTGCCTAAAGAATAATGCCCACGCTCTGAGACTAAAATGGCTAACCCTTCATAGCCATAATACTTCATCGCACGGAACAGGCCTTCTTTGGCGACGCCTTTAAAGTCACCTTCGGCTTTTAGCAGACGGTTCCGGGCAATCCAAAGCGCAGTGATATTGGCAATAGTACCGCCAGAGCAAAAAGCACCTAAAGAATGGTTAGCACTGTGCATCCATTTTTTATAGAAGCTGTCGCCCTCGCCATACACCAGATGATGCATCATGCCGATGACCTGACGCTCTAGCGGAGTAAAAGCTTTAGAGGTTTCGATTTTTACCAGATTCTGGTTTAAACCCACCATCATTTTTGACAACGGCAACACAAAATAAGGCAAAGCGAGGTCATATGACCAATAAACTTGGAGCTGCGGTATGGACTGAATGCGCCACCAGTTTTTCCATCATCTGCTCAGCATAATCCGAGACAAATTTAGGTTCTGATGGGATCTGATGAGCCTGAAAATCGCGTTCAATTTGCCAGAGAGGCTTCTCTACAGCGACAATACTTTCGCGTAAAAAGCCAGCCAGGTTCTGTGAAATATTCTGCTCAATGATACTTAAAGTCGAGTCCGGTGCCTCTGGCACAGTAAATATGCGCCACAAAGCTTCTTCAGAAGCGGTAGCCTGACGTTTATTTAATTCTGTCATTCGTATCCTGTCTCACCGTTGTCTCTAAGTCGGCTTCTTATTTTGTGTTTTCAGGCCGTAAAATCAGTAAGTCAAAAAAGGCAGTCACTGTACTAAATGCCCCTTTAAATGTCTTTAAAAAAATTCATCTGTTGATCATCTCTGTGCAAAGATGCCGCAATAATCGAACAAACAGGCTATTTTTGCCGAATGTCGCTACCTGATTACAACAAATCTGTAGAGGACGTCCTGCCTCATCAGATTAAAGTATTAGCTGTCAGCCTGAGTGAAATCAGCTAAGCTATTAACGTATTGTTTTCAGGTTCCTTTTTACGAGTCATTGCATGGTACGGATCCGTTCAGCGCATTTTATGATTGCCAGTCTCGTGGTGTATTTGTTCGCCATCGTTTTTTTTGTCTATTACCAGTACCAGCAAACCTATCAGACTAAACTGGCACAGATTGACCAGCAACTGATCAGTGCAGTAAAAGCAGTGCCCTATTTACTTGGCGAAAACTACCACAATAACATCAGTGGCCCCCAACATATCTCTCGCGCTGAGTATCTGGAGCTGGCTAAAAAACTCAGCCTGTACGCCAAAGATGTAAAATTACAATATGTCTACAGCATGATCCAGGTCGATGGCAAAGTACATTTCACCTCATCCAGCTACACAGAAGATGACTTACTTCGTGGCCAGTTAAGCTACTTTTACGATTATTATCCTGAAGCGACGGAAGCCAACAAAGCTGCTTTTTCCTCCATAGCGCCGGTATTTGAAGAGTCTGTTGACCAATTTGGTCATTTCCGTTCTGTCTTGGTTCCGTATCAAAGCGCCGATGGCACTGTGTATTTAGCGGGCGCTGATATTGCCATTACCGATCTGGATCAGTGGCTGATGGCCAGTATGCAGCACTCTATTTTAAGTGGTTCAATATTTTTTGGTTTAGCTCTGCTGTTGGCGTTAAGTTACGCCGTGGTATTACGACATAACCTGACCACAGACCGCAGCTCTGGGCAGCGCAATGCCTTAGCTTTGGAAGCCCATCTGCGACGTGAGTCAGCAAACCTCAGCCAACTGGCTATTTTACAAGTCAACAATCTTGAGGAAATCAGTCACTTGTACGGCACCCAGATTGCCGAACAAGCGGTGAAGCACTTTATTCACCAGTTACAACAGCATCTGGGACCTTCATTCCGATTATACCGTTTGTCTTTTGAAAAACTTGCTATTCGCCGCGTTGCTGCAAGCTCTGATCACGAATTGCATGACAAACTCAAAAGTTTTGATTTCAGTCAGCCAGTGCTGAATGACCCTTACCTGCTCTTTACTGTGACTTTAGGCGTGGCGTTATCTCCTGCCGCTGTAGTGCTGGAAAATGCCATGTTGGCGGTCAATACAGCACGTTTGCAGCAGCAATCATTAGTGGTGTATTCGGATAACTTACTGGCGCTGAAACAGCATTTGCATACCAATATCAAAATGGCCAAAGAAGTACGTGAGGCCATAGGTCATGAACAAATAGTGCCGTACTTCCAGCCTGTGGTACACATCAGTACAGGTGAGATTCTCCAATACGAATGTCTGGCGCGGATTTTACGCAGTGACGGCAGCATACTGACGCCGGGTCAGTTTTTAAGCATCATCAATCGTAATCATCTGGATACTGAGCTGACCAAAATGATGTTTATTAAAAGTGCCAGTCAGTTCGCTAACTCTGAAGTCAGCTGGTCTATTAACATCACTTGTCGGGACTTACTGGATGATGATTTGCAACAGTTTTTCCTCGACTACCTGCAGCATTACCCCAAACCACAACGGGTCTATTTTGAACTGGCTGAAGCCGGAGTTTTACCTCAGTTTGAGCGCTGTCGTGAGGCTATAGTGGCCCTACAGAAAACCGGAGCCAAAGTACTGCTGGATGATTTTGGTATAGCAAGCGGTATAGGCATAGCCGATTTACTGCAGTTACGGGTGGATGGATTAAAAATTCATGGCAGCTTAATTGAACTGATAAGCTCAGATCCGGACGCTCAGCTTTTTATTGAACATATCAGCTCTTTTGCCAAACAAACCAACTTACTGATCATCGCAGAAATGGTCGAAAGCAAACAGTCGTTGGATGCACTGGAACGTTGTGGCATCAGCTACGCCCAAGGTTACTATTTTGGCCCCGCAGCGCCAGTGCCACTTCGCTACTATGAAAGAGGAACTGTATAAAAAAGAGGCGCTGTATAAACGCCTCTTTTTTGATGTGAAGGTGAAGCGGCTTAGCTTCTAAGGCCAGTGCCCTTATTAATCAGATACATAGCAAAGCTAAAAAACACAACAATAAAGCCAACAATCACACTGAACGCAAACACCAGATTGACATCACTGACACCTAAAAAGCCATAACGGAAGGCGTTGACCATATACACAATGGGGTTCACCTTCGAGACATACTGCCAAAACTCCGGCAGCAAACTCAGTGAATAAAACACGCCGCCCAGGTAAGTTAAAGGCGTCAGTACAAAAGTTGGAATGATACTGATGTCATCAAAAGTTTTGGCGTAAATAGCGTTAATTAAACCGGCCAGCGAAAACAAAGTGGCAGTCAATACCACTGTCGACATCAGAATAAACAAATGATGCACTTTGATATCGACAAAAAACAGTGATAACAAAGAGACTATCAATCCAACCAGAATGCCGCGCGCCACGCCACCACCGACATAACCCAGCACTATGATGTAGTTAGGTACAGGTGCGACCAATAGCTCTTCGACATTACGTTGAAACTTGGCACTGAAAAAAGATGAGGCCACATTCGAGTAGGAGTTGGTGATGACCGACATCATAATCAGGCCAGGCACAATAAACTCCATATAACTGAAGCCCCCCATATCACCAATACGCGAGCCCACCAAAGCACCAAAAATGACAAAATACAAGGTCATGGTAATGGCTGGAGGCACCAGGGTTTGCACCCAAATGCGCATAAATCTGTTGGTTTCTTTATAGAGAATACTTTGTAGCGCTATTAAATTACGAGAACTCATACTTTGGCTCCGCGTCCGTTTTCGACCAGACTGACAAACAACTCTTCCAGACGGTTGGCTTTGTTACGCATTGAGAGCACCTGAATGCCTTGCGCTGTTAAAGCGCTGAATACGCCATTTAAGCCCTGAGCTTTTTCCACATCGACTTCCAGACTATGGCCGTCAGTCTGACGGAAGGTATAACCTTCCAATGTGATCACAGCATCTGTCGGCGCTATATCCAGTAAAAAGGTTTCCTTATTGAGCTTACTCAGCAGGTTTTTCATGCTGGTATTTTCGACAATCTGGCCTTTGTCGATAATGGCGATATTACGGCACAACGACTCTGCTTCTTCCAGATAGTGAGTGGTCAGAATAATAGTCACCCCCTGCTGGTTAATCTCTTTTAAGAACTCCCACATAGAGCGGCGTAGTTCAATATCCACTCCCGCTGTAGGTTCATCTAGAATCAGTAACTTAGGTTCATGCATTAAAGCTCGGGCTATCATCAGACGGCGTTTCATACCACCAGACAACTCACGCGAGCGGGCATGGCGTTTATCCCATAAACCAAGCTGACCTAAGTATTTTTCAGCCCGCACTATGGCGACAGAACGTGGCACACCATAATAACCAGCCTGATTCAATACAATTTGCAGCACAGTTTCAAACTGGTTGAAGTTAAATTCCTGTGGTACTAAACCCAGCTGGCTTTTGGCATCTTCCAGTTGAGTATCTAAGTCATAATCAAAAACTTTGACTGTACCGCTGCTTTTATTGACCAGTGAACTGATAATGCCAATGCTGGTACTTTTGCCTGCGCCATTCGGGCCTAATAGAGCAAAAAAGTCGCCTTGCTGCACTTGCAGATCAATACCTTTTAAAGCGACAGTGCCGCTTTTATACACCTTGTGTAACTGTTGAATATCTAACGCTAAGGTCACTGTGGATCTCCATAGCCCCAACGGCTGACTAACTGTTGCTTTAAACCTAAATGGTCAAGAATTCGTGCCACCATAAAGTCGATTAAGTCATCGACAGATTGAGGCTGATGATAAAAACCAGGCGCTGCCGGCATCACCACTGCGCCAGCTTTGGACAAGGCAAGTAAGTTCTCCAGATGAATAGTACTTAATGGAGTTTCGCGGGGCACAATAATCAGCTGACCTCGCTCTTTCAGCACTACATCCGCAGCACGTTCAATCAGATTGTCACTCATGCCATGGGCAATAGCGGCAGCAGTGCCAGTAGAGCATGGGCAAATCACCATCTGCTTCGGTGCAGCAGAACCTGAAGCACAAGGCGAAAACCAGTCGTCTTTGCCATACACTGCGAGCAGCTCTTTGCTGGCACCGGTTTTTTCCAGAATAAAATCACGACAGGCTTCAGGCCCGCCCGGAAGTTTTAAATCATATTCGGTAGCGAATACCACGCGGGCCGCACTGGAAATTAACAGATGCACTTTAACTTGTTGTGCCAGTAAGTTTTCCAGCAAACGCCAGCCATAACCAGCGCCTGAAGCGCCGGTAAAAGCTAAGGTGACTTCTTGGGTCATGGAGTTCTCTTTTTAAAGTGGTGGCAGCTATTCAATCTGCAGACTTAATGTGCTGTAAGGGCGTCGAGTAATTTTTGATGTATACCACCAAAACCGCCATTGCTCATAATGACTATATGATCCCCTGCGGACGCTTTTTCAACCAAAGCCGCCACTATTAATTCAACTGATTGAAACACTTGTGCTCTGCCCGGCATCTGTTCTGCCACAGCAGCCAGGGACCAGCCAGAATTTGCAGGTTCAAACAGCAGCACTTCATTGGCATCATGCAGCGAATCAGCGATAGCAGATTTGTGTACGCCCATTCGCATGGTATTGGATCTCGGCTCCAGCACTGCCCAGATTTTTGCACCCCCGACACGAGCTCTTAAACCCGCCAAAGTGGTTTCAATAGCGGTTGGGTGATGGGCGAAATCGTCATACACAGCAATATCGTTGACTGTACCTTTAAGTTCCATCCGGCGTTTTGGCGCCACAAACTGCGTTAAAGCTTCAATAGAGACTGCCACAGGCACTCCGACATGACGGGCAGCCGCTATCGCCATCACAGCGTTTTCGACATTATGGTTACCACATAAATCCCAACCTAAGGTGCCTTGCGAAACACTTTGATAAAATAGCTCAAATACGCTGCCATCCGGCTGTTTTAACTCCACAGTCCAGTCTGTGCCATAACGCTGTTGTTCGCTCCAGCAGCCCATAGCGAGGGTTTGATCCACAGCTTCAACCTTGGCCGGGCTTAACACCAGACCAGTCGACGGCACCATACGCAGCAAATGATGGAACTGACGCTGAATAGCAGCTAAATCCGGGAAAATATCAGCGTGATCATATTCTAGGTTATTGATGACCAAAGTCCGGGGTCTGTAATGCACAAACTTAGAACGTTTATCAAAAAAGGCTGTGTCGTATTCATCCGCTTCAATCACAAAAAACGGCGAGTCGCCTAAACGGGCTGAGCTGTCAAAGTTCTGCGGAATACCACCAATCAAAAAGCCAGGTTTTAGACCTGCATACTCCAGCACCCAAGCCAACATGCTGCTGGTCGTGGTTTTACCATGAGTACCAGATACAGCAAGCACCCAGCGCTGATGCAGAACCTGCTCCGCCAACCACTGCGGGCCAGAATTATAGGGAATATTCTGATCCAGTGTGTACTCCACTGCAGGATTACCACGCGACATGGCATTACCAATAATCACCAGATCAGGGGCAGGTTGCAGTTGCTTAGGATCATAACCCTGAGTCAGTTCTATACCCAATTGTTCCAGCTGAGTGCTCATAGGTGGGTACACATTGGCATCAGAGCCTGTCACTTTATGCCCAAGACTTTTTGCAATAGCGGCAATACCGCCCATAAAAGTGCCACAAATACCTAAAATATGAATATGCATACTCGATCCTTAGCCGGTCCATTTTGGATTTTGAAGCCATTCTAGCAAAGGACTCTGAAGAACAGCTGAAATAAAACAGTGAGAAACCTGCAATTTAGCCCGAACTTGATTAAAATGGCAGCTGCTGTGGCCGACAGCCTCTAATCAAAATTCATACTGCGGCCAGAGCTTCCTCTACCTACACAAAAAAAGGATGGTGTTATGCGTCGATTGGCTCCGGCCCTGCGTCTAGATGGCGCAGATGCAGAACTGATAGATCTGATTAAAAGTATCGTAGCTGCCTGCAAAGAAATTTCATTTCGGGTCGGTCAGGGTGAACTCTCCGATGTATTGGGTTCCACTTTGAATGAAAATGTTCAGGGCGAAACTCAGAAGAAACTCGATGTTATCTCCAATGAGCTGCTGAAAGATCTGATCCTTGAAACAGGTTCTGTGATGGCCATTTCTTCTGAAGAAGAAGAAAGTACTGTGGCAGGTAACCCTGAAGGCAGATATCTGGTCACCTTCGACCCACTGGATGGTTCGTCCAACACAGATATCAATAGCTTAATTGGCACTATTTTTTCAATTCTGCCGGCCCCTAAAGGCGCAGACCCTGCTGATCCTGCTATTTTCCTGCAACCTGGTACTGCCCAGATTGCAGCGGGTTACATTTTGTATGGCCCTTCAACCCTGATGGCTTTGACCACAGGTAAAGGCACCAAAATGTATACGTTGGATAAAACCTATGGCGGTTTCCTGCTCACCACAGAGCAGGTCACTATTCCCGGTGTCACCGCTGAATTTGCTATTAATATGTCGAACCAACGCTACTGGCAGCCTGCTATGCAGAGCTACATTGCCGACCTGCTCAAAGGCAAAGAAGGCCCCCGCGGTAAGAATTTTAATATGCGTTGGATAGCAGCTATGGTCGGTGACGTCCACAGAATATTATGCCGTGGTGGTATTTTTGCTTATCCACGGGATCTGAAAGATCCAAGCAAACCAGACAAACTGCGCCTGATGTACGAAGCCAATCCAATGAGCTTTCTGGTCGAACAGGCAGGCGGCACCAGTACCACAGGCTATGAACGTATTATGGAAATCCAGCCCGTAGACATTCACCAGCGTGTCCCTGTAATTTTAGGCTCAAAGCACGAAGTGGAAAGCTGCCTGCAGTATCATCAGGCATAGGCCTGGTAAAAGCTGCAGCTTCAAGTACAACGGCTTGTTAGCCTAAGTAATTGCAGTTGCAGCGCGATGGCAAGAGAGTGAGACCCCATGAACATAGGCCACTATGTGATTGGGGCGAAAGCGCGCAGGCAACAAAGCTGCAGCTTCAAGTACAACGGCTATAGCCATATTTACGGCCGCTGTTATAATACAGCACCAAAATTCAGCATAAAGGAAGCATTATGAGCTTAAGTCAGGTTGCCGCAGGTAAAAATCTGCCAGATGAAATTAATGTCATCATTGAAATTCCGGCGAATGCCGATCCAATCAAATACGAAGTAGACAAAGACACAGGTACAGTCTGGGTTGACCGTTTTATGTCAACACCAATGTTTTACCCGTGCAACTATGGTTTTGTGAACCACACTCTGTCATTAGACGGTGACCCGGTTGACGTATTAGTACCAACACCATACCCACTGGTACCAGGTGCAGTGATCAAATGCCGTCCAGTTGCTGTATTAAAAATGGCAGACGAAGCTGGTGAAGACGCTAAAGTTTTAGCTGTGCCTATCAGCAAACTGACTAAAATTTATGACAACATTCAGGATCTGAACGACGTGCCAGAACTGCTGAAAAACCAAATCCAGCATTTCTTTGAACGTTACAAAGAGTTAGAGCCAGGTAAATGGGTCAAAGTCATTGGTTGGGGCGACAAAGCTGAAGCCAGGGCTGAAATCGTCAGCTCTTTTGAACGCGCTCAGCAGAAGTAACATCTGCGACTGAAAACGGCACTGTAAAGTGCCGTTTTTTTATCCACTGAATCCCTTCAATCCAGCACTTTATTCAGTAATATCCGCCCTGCCAGTATCTTTGTTTACACCCAGTACTTTTTTCTCAAAAAAACGCAAAATCTGATAAAAACTTCGGTAAATATCTGTTATTTTCAGCAGCAGATTTGGTTTAGTTTTATCGGCCAATTTTCATTATTACAATAATAAATTCTACTTCAGCAGAAAGATTGAAGTGAGTCAGGGGTAAGGTTATGGTTTTGTTTGAATTCGGGTCTGCGCGAACCCAAATTATGCTGTCAAGTGTAATCACGCTCACAACTATGGTGTTATTGGCTACCTTGTTCGCAGGACAGCACTGGTTATGGTCTGTGTTCCTCATCACTGCAGTGCTGCTACTGAACTGGGTATTGCTTCAGTCTGCTGTCAACAATTACCAAAACTACGTGACGGAACAACAGACGCTAATCAAGCGCTGTGTGCAGGAAAAAGACTTAAGCTTACGGTTAAGCGCTACTGGTGCTTCGGAGCTGACTCGAGCTCGTGAACAATTTAACCAGTGGCTTGGCACGCTACAACAGCAACAACACGACACTTCAACTCAGACTGAGCAATTGCAGCAACTGGTCATAGCTATACGCCATATGGCTAAAAACGAACAAAAGCATCTGGGACAACAGCAACAGATTGTGGGTGAGACTCTGACTATGGTGGAGTCGATGAACCAAAGTGTATTAGATGAAGTGCAAAGCGCCAATATGGCGGCTGATGCAGCGAACCACTCCAATCATATTACGAAACAAGGTCAGCAAACTGTATTCAGCACAGTGCAGAATATCGAGCAACTGGCACAAAATTTACAGCAGGCATCAGCCACTATTGCTCAGTTGGAACAAGACAGTAATCAGGTTGGCGCCGTGCTTGAAGTGATTAAAGGTATAGCGGAACAAACTAATTTACTGGCGCTGAACGCCGCTATTGAAGCAGCAAGAGCTGGTGAACAAGGCCGTGGTTTTGCGGTTGTGGCAGATGAAGTACGTACTCTGGCATCCCGTACGCAAAAATCCACTGAACAAATTCAGCGCACCATCGAGCAGTTGCAAAGCGCTGCCCGTGACGCCGTGCAAAAAATGAAGTTAAGCAGTGAACAAGCGGATTTAAGTGTGCAGTCTGCCAATCAGGCGGGATTGTCTTTGCAGGAAATCACCGGCAGCATAGCGCAAATTTGTGCAATGAATCAGGAAATAGCCTCGGCGACAGATGAGCAGCAGCATTTAACTAAAACTATGGTGACATACATGCGGGATATCGCCACACACACCACTCAAAGCCAACAAAACAGCAAAGACTTGCATCAGATGGGCGAACAGCTAGCTTTGATTGCCAGTCGCTAAAACGAATTAAGGGCAGAGTAAAATTAAGCTTTGTTGTTTAATTTTACTCTGCCCTTAATTTTCAACTTTTAGATAAAAACTTCACTAAATCTGCAGCAGTCATAGGTTTAGCATACATAAAGCCCTGTACTTCCTGACAGCCCATAGCACGCACTGCATCTTCCTGCGCCTGAGTTTCTATGCCTTCAGCTATAGTAGCTAAGCCAAGCTTTTGTCCAAGATCCACGATAGTTTCCGCAATTAAAGTACCGTTGGGCCGGGCAAAATCCTGAATAAAAGCACGATCAATTTTAATCCTGTCTAAAGGCAACTGCTGTAAATAACTCAGGGATGAAAAGCCTATACCAAAATCATCAATCGCGACTTTAATACCAAATGTTTTTAGCTTGTTTAAAGCTGCAATCACAATTTGTGGATCATCCATCACCACAGACTCGGTAATTTCCAGCTCCAGCAACGCCGGGTCCACCTGATAACGCTCAACACAATCAATAACAGACTGCACAAATCGATGATTACGGAACTGTGGCATAGACACATTCACTGCTATACGTAACTTGGGAAAGCCTTGCGCTTTTAAACTTTGCAATTGTTTACAGGCTTGCTGCAGCACCCAGTCACCTATTTCAATGATAAGGCCAGAGTACTCTGCCAATGGAATAAAAACAGAAGGTGAGACAAAACATCCTTCGGAATGAGGCCAGCGTAATAACGCCTCCATCCCCAACACATGGCCAGTTTTTAAACAAATTTGTGGCTGATACCACAACTGAAGTTTGTCTCTCTGGAAATCCGATCTCAGGCTTCTGAGCATGACCAGCCGGTCGACCATCTGTTCTTCCATCTTGGCACTAAAATATTCATAGTTTTGTGCCAGATGCTTTTTTGCTCTGTTCAGCGCTATATACACATGTTTCAGAATAGTCAGGCCATGCATGGCGCTGTCACGTAACCGGCAAAATCCGAAGCTGGCATTGACCTGTAGCGAATGTTCGGAACACTGAAATGGCATTTCAAAAATACCAGACAACGACTCTGGAGTCAGCGCCTGCTCAGGCCCTATTAAGCCAAATACATCTGCACCAATACGGCCTATCTGGGCGATTTCGCCAAATTGAGCAACCAGTCGGTGTGTGATAGCGATCAGCAGCTCATTGCCCGTTTCCTGGCCTAAACCATCGTTCACATCAGAAAAATGATCAATATCAATCAGTACTGCAACATTACGATCAGGATCCAGACGACGGGTTTCCTGCAACAAAGCGGTGAACTCGTTACGGTTTGGTGTTTTAGTTAAAGGATCAATATAAGCAGCGTGTTTTAATTGCTGAAACAACGTGACGTTTTCATAGCCAATGGAGATATTACTCAAAAACACTTCGATCAACTGGCGATCAAAATCTTCCACCGGCCTGTTGGTTTCGATATAAACAGCAGCCGCATGTTCCGTATTGCCTAAATACAATACGGTATCTTTTTCGGTAAAAATGTGGCGTCTTTCTTCAAGGCAGGTGGTAATTTGCTGAATAATTCTGTGGTTGTTCAGTCGTTCCAGTTTGCATTTGATGTAGGGCGCATAGTGCCCTGCCGCACCCAACACGTAAATATTATCACTGCTACTGCCGTCATCCTCAATCTGCGCACAGAGCACCCCTTCTGCATGCAAACCTATTAATGAAGAAATCTGAGTTACCACTCCTTCAGAGAATTCATGCAAAGAATGCTGTTCAAGCAAATTAGCGCCGGCATTGATAATTTTCTGTAAGCCGATACGGTTTTGATTAATAGTACGGATTTGCTGATAGCTGCGAATGGACGAAATAATAGCGGTAACCAGCTTATTGCGGGTCAGCTCAGTTTTGGTTTTATAGTCGTTGATGTCATATTCTTTGATGACACTCTCTTCCGGGGCATAACCTGGCTGGCCGGTACGCAGAACTATCCGTACCTCGTCCATCTTTAATTCATCGCGGATTTGCTGCACAACCTTGAGACCTGCGTCGTCAGACTCCATCACGACATCAAGTAAAATAACGGCGATGTAAGGATGTTGTGCCAGAAACTTCAGTGCTTCTTTACCGGAAAACGCATGATGAAACACCAACTTACGGTCCAAAACCAATAAGTCAGATAAAGCCAGCTTAGTGACTGTATGAATTTCTTCGTCATCATCCACAATCAACAGGTGCCACTCACCGCTGGATTGGGTTTCTGCTTCCGAATTTATTTCGTCTTCTGCGAGGAACAGAAAATCATCATCTGCTGCTTTTGACACCATGTTCCGACCTTTTTTACATCAGCTGTAAGGGACTTTTTTAAAAACATATCAAGGTTCTATTGCATAAATACAAGTCTAAACCCTGTATTAGCTCTAACAATCAGAACCCAATCCCACAACAATCCTTGGTAAGCTTTTAATCCAGTTGTTCTACACTATACTCTCAGGCAGAAAAAGCAATTCATTTTATTAAAACCATTATAAATCATTGATTTAACACATTCACAAACTTCTTTTGAAGTCGTCACCTGGTTTTTGCGCTATTGTGAAAAATAAACACTAGAAACTGTCTTCATCTGAGGTGTACTGATGCAGAAAATCTCTGCTGGTCGTGGTCATCAACGTTTATTGCAATTAGCTCGCAGCCAGTTAGGTCAGGAATTCGCAGCAAAAAGCAGCGCGGCAGATACAGAGACGGTCAGTCAGGTTCAGGCAGGCGACTTTAATCAACGTCATCAGAGTCTGTCACAGCGATCCGGAGCTCCTGTCTCTATCGAGACTGGCTTTAAAGGCCCGACTCTATCACAACGTGCTGAACGACGTGAGCGCATGAATAAAGAACGACAGCAGTCCAATTTAGAGAAGATCATGGCCTTGGCTTTGGATTTTTGTCCGGACTACGTCGCAGAGATGGAGGTCGACCCGGATTGGTTTCAGCAATACTGTGACCTCGTGCTGAATATTTCTAACCAAACCATGCAACAGCTATGGGCCAAGATACTGGCTGGAGAAATTGGTCAACCCGGCAGCTTTTCGCTAAAAACCTTATTTTTATTACAACGTATGAGTTACAAAGAAGCCTTAGCCTTACAAAAAGCAGCAAGTCTGACCTGTAGAGTCAGACTACAGGACAGTGGTCATATTTATTTTGGTTATGTCCGCAAACCTTCTATCTGGCAAGTGCTGACAGGTCGTAGCAGAGCTGTGCTGAACCTGAGCCAGTTCGGGCTGACTTATCCTCAGATCCTAAGCTTGATTGACCTCAATCTGTTGCATCAGATTGAAATTGAAAGCGGTGAATTGATCCCGGCTCAACCTTTGCAGTTGCAATATCATCAGCACCAGCTGACCTGCAAAGCCAGGCATTCAGGAGTGGTACTGCAATACTACAAATTTACTCCTGTAGGAGCAGAGCTCTTACCTTTGCTGAACAGCCAGGCTAATCCGGCTTATCTGCAAGCGGTAAAGCAACTGTTTAACCCGGTATTGGATTTTGAGGGCTGAGTTGCTGACAGCGTCGGATCAAGTCTGCCACTTTGTGAGCATCTAAAGGCTTGATTACCACATCATTCATTCCAGCCTGATGAAACTGCTGAATTTCCTCCGGTAAAGCATGGGCGGTAAATGCCATGATCACCGTATTCTGATGTTGTGGTAATTGCCTGATCAGGTGAGTCGCCAAAATGCCTGACATATCCGGTAACTGAATATCCATCAGGATCAACTGATATCGGCCACTTTTAGCAAGCCGGACCGCATCAGCTCCAGTCTCTGCGGTATCAACTTCTAACTGTTGCTGACTCAGGATGGCTTTGACAAAAGCCAGATTAGTTTTGTTATCATCCACCACCAGTAGTCTCAACTGCGGTTCTACAGGCTTGCGGGCAATATGCTGCCGGATATCTGCTGACAACATAGGGTTGGCCATTACAGGACAATTTAAGATCTGTTTCCAGTCATTCAACTGGGCAAAGTCACAAAATGCCAATAACGGAGTACGAGCTGCAAGGGCATGTAATTCACTTCGAAGCGAGTCTGCAGTATCAGGAGAAGGCAGTTGCACCAGCACTAAATCAACGAGTCGATGTTGTAACTCAGGCTGAAGTTGTGACCATTGTTGGATATAAATGACTTGTTCCGCAACTGAATAAACACTTTGTTTTAAAACGGCAGCCCGCAGAGGGTTAGTGTCCAGATAGACTGCAGTTTGATACATAGGAAGCTCTGTACTTTTTACTGCAATTAAGGACAATTCAAGGCGTACTGAACAACCTAAGTCTTCCAAAGCAGATACGGACAATTTAGCGCCAAGCCGTGTCAGTGATCTGTGGCAGAGTTGCTGCACTACTGCAGCAGATTCTGTTGTTGAAATCACCTGTCGAATCGCTTTGCTCTGGCCTGAGTGATCAAACTGCAGCAACAGTTTATTGTCGGAAAATGTCTGCAGGTTGATATGCAGACTCAATTCGTTTTGTTGCACATCCTGTAACACAAGGCTCAGGATTTGTTTCAATAACTCAGCAGTGTGTCGGGTATAAAACTGCACTTCAGATACACTCAGTGCAGGGTCCTCCACCAGAACAAAATTCAATTTATCAAGTTGCAGTTCTTGCTGCCATACTGCCACCTGCGTAGCCAGCCATGCAGGAAACCAGACAGTTTCCTGCTGCAATTCAAGCTTATCCAGCATATCCTGAGTCTGCAGCCACTTCAGCAGTTGAGCCTGCTGCTCCGTTTTCCCGGCATGACCTAAAACACAAAGTTGTTGCCATTGTTGTAATTGGCATTGGCTGCTGTTTAATTCATTGGCAAGAGTCATTAACTGTTGTTGATAGTTCAGCTCCCGTTGCTCACATTCCATTTGTTTGTTTTGTTCTTGCTTTTGTTCAAGCTGATGTTGTAATTGCAATTGCTGTTGGAGCTGCTGTTGCTGCGTATACAGTGAGCGAAACAACAATGTCAGTTCGGCAGAGTCAAACTCTGTAAGCTTTTTATCGTTAAGCTCCTGAGAAGAAACTAAAGTCCGGATTTGTCTCAAAAATGCCTGCCAACGTAAATGCTGATGGTAAAAAATACGGCGCTGCAATAACACAGCTAAAGCAAGAATGATGACTAACACTGTGCCCCACAAAAAGCTTTGCCACCACCATAGCTGAGATAAACGCAAGGGCGAGATCTGGATAGCGACATAGCCCAAGGTACTGCCCTCAGCTGCGACTTTATCGCTGTCGAAATAACTCATACTGGCAGGAGTCACCATCACAGTGGACCACAACAGAGTAGAACCATCTTGTAAGGCTTTTTGTCCGGTTAAATCACGGGTTGGACTAAAATTAAACAGCTCACGCGGAAATTGGGTCGCGGCAAACAAGTTGCCATCAGCCTGATACACTAAAATAGCTTTGATAGGTAAAGTACTGGAAAAGCTGGTGGCCAGCAGATGGCCTTTGACTTGCTCTATTTTGTTCTGTGCTAAAAAGGGTTCAACCATCAAAGACAAACTCATCAGCAATTGCTGTTCAGCCTGAACTCTGACCATAGTTTCATGACGTAATTGCAGCTTTGCAGAGGTATAAAGACAGATAACGATCAGGGCCAGAGAGCCAAATACCAAACCCAGTTTAGCTTTTAACGTCATGTCAATTGAACCCTGAAATCCCTGAACTGCACTATAAGCTGCCCCTCAAAGCAGAACAACAAAATTCTGCGCTGGGGGCGGGATTGGCTGTGGTTTAGAAATGCAGTTCCGCGGAAATGAACGCACCATCGAAGGTTAAATCTGCATCCAGGTTATCTATATCGTCCAGTTCCAGTTTGGTCTTTTTGACTCCAGCTTTTAACGCCAGATCAACAGCCAATGAATCGATCAATTCATAAGCAACACCAAACTGCATATCAGACAAGGTACTGCCGTCGTAGCTGACGTAATTCACTTCAGCAAACACCTTTGTGCCAGTACCTAATAAACCAAAACTACCATACAGATAGCCCATAGGGATCACCGCAGACAAATCCTGAGTCGCGCTTTGTCCCTGACTGGCGACAGTGATATCACCGTCGATATACTTAGCTGTCACACCGAGATCCAGGCTGACCAGATCATTGTCCAAAATTTCGTAATAAAAAGTAGCGTCAATATTGGATAAATCCAGATCCTGAGCCACATCGGTGCCCACAGCAAAAACCTGATTATCAAACTCAAAAGTACGATTTAAAGTGGTTGTGCCATCAGACGTTAAGCTATTACGCTGCAGTTTAATATTCGGTAGCAAAGGAACCGGATGTTCAAGCTTGATATAAAAGCTGCTTAAATTTTTATCATCGAATTCAAAGTTTTGCTGGTTGCCTGTCTGACCAAAACTACCTTTGGCATCGGCAAAATGCAGATCAGCACCAAGATACACACCACCAATGGTATCAGCCATAGCTGCAGGACCAGCCAACACAGCCAGAGCTACCATACTTAATACAGACTTTTTCATGCTTTATCCTTGCGCTAATAATTCAGTTAAATCCAACAGAGCTGCATTGGCTCTGGAGATATAATTCGCCATCACCAGACTGTGGTTTGCCATAAAACCAAAACCCCGACCGTTCAGGATCATAGGACTCCAGACGGGCTGTTGGGTAGCTTCCAGTTCACGAACAATCTGGCGTAAGCTAATCATCGCGTTTTTGTTGGTTAACACGTCGGCGAAATCCAATTCTATCGCTTTTAATAGATGTAACAAAGCCCAGCACGCACCACGTGCTTCATAAAACTCATCATCTATGCTCCACCAACTGGTTTTAATTCTGTTGGATTCAGCAGTCAGTGTCGACTGTCTGGCATTTTTATCACCCGCCAAATCTGTGTTTAACCTGTCCTGCCCTACGCTGACACTCAAACGCTGACTATAACTACCAAGCCGTTTTTCCACGTTTTTGAGCCAATCACGCAGATTATCTGCTCTGGTGTAAAACTGACTATCGGTTTTGGCAGGATCTAATAGTGCGGCCCGGTACAAAGCTAATTGCGTGATAGCCTGCTGATACTCAGATTCAGCGGCAGGTACAGCCCAGCTGCGATGATCAATATTGAGCATAGGCTGGGCCAGTTTTAAGTATTGATTTTCAATAGACTGCGACTGAGAGCGACTTAAATCTTTGCGAAGCGCCAGAGCTAAATCACGGGACATCTCCAAAGCCCCCAACTCCCAGGCCGGCATATTGTCCAACAAGGAGAAAGGTGGCGCCACGTCGTTACTGATAAAGCCAGCATTTTTCGTTAGCAGAGTGTCCAGCACTTTGATCAGCGCACTGGTAGTGGTGTAGCCCACGGTTTGCTTATGTTCCGGGCTAAGTTCGGCCGATAAATCTTTTACATCAAACAATTCAGGTTCACTACTGGCCCACCAGGCGGTGCCATAACCCAAAATAAAAACGAACAGCACGGCTAAACTTATAATCCTGAATCTGTTCATTTATAACTCCTAATGGCTTGCAATTGCGCTGACCGAAGCCTGAACCTCGATGGATTGACCATCTTTAAAAGTGAAACGTAACGGGATCTGTTGACCTCGTTTAATACTACCTTTGACATCAAACATCATCAGATGCAAACCGCCCGGCAGAAAATGTATTTGATCACCCGCTTTTATCACAACAGATTCGACCTGCTGCATACTCATCATTCCGTCTTTAAAGCTGGTACGATGCAGCTCAATAGAACCAAACAGAGGGCTACTAGCCCCAGTAAGTTCTGCCGCTACGTTATTTTTGTTACTGATACTAAAATAACCTGCAGTCATGTTACGGCCAGGCAGTATTTCCCGAACTGTCGCATCTGTGACTATAACTTCAGCCAGAGCCAAACTACTGATTGCACCTAAGCATAAGGTAAGTATCCATTTTTTCATTCAAGGTTCTCCTTTAAAGATCAGATCTTTATCTTACACGACAGAGGATGGGCCAACAAACTTAGCCGACGAAAAGCATTGACTTCTTTTATAAGCTGCTTTTTGTCCTGTTTTGGTGATAAAAACAGCAGCTGTACAATTATCTATAAGTCCTTCCCCCGATTTTATTGGGTTTTGCATTTCAGAAAGTCTAGTTTTCAGACGTTTAGCGATTGTCAACCCAACAACCCCCTATAAATTTATACTTTTGTTTAAATAATAACCTTTGCATTGTTGGTAAAAATCCGTAAACTTAGCGCCCCTTTAGGGTAGAGCCTTGGTTTTAGCGGTGCGCATAGGTCCATATCAATTAACGAACAACGTAATTTGCGCTCCTATGGCTGGAGTGACGGATTACACTTTTCGTGAGCTTTGCCGTCGTTTTGGTGCAGGTTTAGCTGTATCAGAAATGATGTCGAGCAATCCTTTGGTCTGGCAAAGTGAAAAATCGCTAAATCGTATGACTCACCAAAATGAATCTGGTCTTCGATCGGTGCAAATTGCCGGTTCAGATCCAGATCAGATGGCTGAAGCTGCTGTGTTTAATGTTGAACATGGCGCCCAAATCATCGACATCAATATGGGATGTCCGGCAAAAAAGGTGAATAAAAAGCTGGCGGGTTCGGCACTGTTACAGTATCCGGATTTAGTGCAGCAGATTATTCAGGCCGTCGTTCAGGCAGTATCAGTACCTGTGACCTTAAAAATCCGTACTGGCTGGGACATCGAACATAAAAATGGCGTACAGATAGCGCAAATAGCGCAGGACAACGGCATTGTGGCTTTAGCGGTTCATGGCCGAACCAAAGCTTGTATGTATAAAGGAGAGGCGGAGTACGACACTATCCGCGCTATTAAACAAAATGTGTCTATCCCGGTGATTGCCAATGGCGATATCACCACGCCGGAAAAAGCCAGATTTGTATTGGACTATACCGGAGCAGACGCGGTCATGATTGGCCGGGCCGCTCAGGGCAGACCCTGGATTTTCCGTGAAGTGGTGCACTATCTGCAAACTGGTGAACATCTGGCTTCGCCTTCAACAAGCGAGGTGAGGGATATTTTGCTGGAGCATGTCCGTGGCTTACACCAGTTATATGGTGAAGTGCTTGGCCCACGTATTGCCCGCAAACATGTGGGTTGGTACCTGGCAGAGCATGACAGCGAAGGCATGTTTCGCAGTGAATTTAATGGTATCGAACAAGCTCAACAGCAGTTGGATACCTTGAGTGTGTATTTCGAGCAATTACTAGCAGCAACCTAACGTAAAAGAGACTAGGCAATGTTTAATCAAAACGTGACTTCGCCATTTATCACCAACGCCCATGTTCAAACGCAAGAAAAACCGCAGCCTTTAAGCAACGCGGTACAAAAAGCGGTGGCGAACTACTTACAACAACTAAATGGTCAGGACGTCAACGACCTGTACGAATTAGTGTTGTCCGAATTAGAAAAGCCGTTATTAGAAGAAGTGATGAAATACACTCGCGGCAACCAGACCCGCGCTGCCAACCTGATGGGCATCAACCGCGGTACTCTGCGTAAGAAGCTGAAACAATACGGCATGAGTTAATGCCCCCGCGGGAGGAGTCCCGCAGCAAAAGCACCTTCGGGTGCTTTTTTGTTTTTTCGCGTCGTCTTTGACGCTGCAGCTTCGTTGGCTGCGTGCGCTCGCCCCAGTCGCATAGTGGACTATGCTTCTGGGGTCTTCCGCACTTGCCGCCTCACTGCAACGCCAAATACTTAGCGAAAGCCTGCAGTAGCGGGTTAAGTAAATCAGGGATTTCACCAGCTGATCCCGGCGATACAACAAAGCCTTTTTTCTCTATGCTTATGTCCTAGCTTTGTGTTATCAGAAGGCTGTGAACCACAGCAGTGCTGGTCCGAATTAACCATTACAGCGGAGAATGATCCAATGAACGCAGCTCGTCCAATCCGTCGCGCCTTGTTAAGCGTGTCTGATAAAACCGGTATAGTTGAATTTGCCCGTGCTTTAGCCGCCCAGGGAGTGGAACTTTTATCCACAGGTGGCACAGCCAAGTTATTGGCAGACCAGGGTATAGCAGTGACTGAAGTGTCTGATTACACAGGTCACCCGGAAATTATGGACGGCCGTGTCAAAACGCTGCATCCCAAAGTACATGGTGGCATTCTGGCCCGCCGTGGCCTGGATGAAGCTGTAATGGCTGCCAACAATATTAATCCTATCGACTTAGTGGTGGTGAATCTGTATCCGTTCGCTAATACGGTGGCCAAAGCAGGTTGTACTTTAGAAGACGCCATCGAAAATATCGATATCGGCGGCCCAACTATGGTGCGCGCTGCGGCGAAAAACCATAACGATGTGACTATTGTGGTCAACGCAGCAGATTACAACAAAGTATTAGCGGAGATGGCTGCCAACGCTGGTTCCACTACTCATGCCACCCGTTTTAGTTTAGCCATCAGCGCTTTTGAGCATACAGCTCAGTACGACGGTATGATTGCCAACTACTTCGGAACCATGTTACCTGCTTATGGGCTTGCCGCTGACGGTGACGAAGACGCTAAACCAAGCAAATTCCCACGCACTTTTAATGCTCAGTTTGTAAAAAAACAAGACTTACGTTACGGTGAAAACAGTCACCAGAGCGCAGCTTTTTATGTCGAAAACAGCATTCAGGAAGCTTCAGTTGCCAGCGCCACTCAGTTGCAAGGCAAAGAGCTGTCGTACAACAATATCGCCGACACTGACGCCGCTTTAGAGTGTGTGAAAGAATTCGACGAGCCAGCCTGTGTTATCGTTAAACACGCTAACCCTTGTGGTGTAGCTATAGGCGACGACATTCTGGCCGCTTATGAGCGCGCATACAAAACAGACCCTACTTCTGCTTTTGGTGGCATTATCGCCTTTAACCGCGAATTAGATGCTAAAACTGCTGAAGCTATTGTCAGCCGTCAGTTTGTTGAAGTCATTATTGCGCCAAGCGCTACAGCTCAGGCTGCTGCTGTGGTATCAGGCAAACCCAATGTGCGTTTATTAGTCTGTGGCGAGTGGGACAGCAAAACCACTGGTTTTGATATCAAACGGGTTAACGGTGGCGTGTTAGTACAAGACCGTGACCAGAAAATGGTTGGTCTGGATGATTTAAAAGTCGTCTCCAAACGTCAGCCTACCGCAGATGAATTACGCGACTTATTGTTCTGCTGGAAAGTGGCCAAATATGTGAAATCCAACGCTATTGTTTATGCCAAAGACAGCATGACTATTGGCGTCGGTGCAGGCCAAATGAGCCGCGTTTATAGTGCGAAGATCGCCGGTATTAAAGCGGCTGATGAGAACCTCGAAGTCAAAGGCTCCGTCATGGCATCCGATGCATTTTTCCCGTTCCGCGATGGTATTGATGCCGCCGCTGCTGCAGGTATCAAAGCCGTGATCCAGCCTGGTGGCTCTATGCGAGATGCAGAAGTGATAGCTGCTGCAGACGAGCATGGCATGACGATGATCTTTACTGGCGTGCGTCATTTCCGTCACTAAACAAAAGCCCTGAAAATAATGAAGGCGGGACTGGTTCCCGCCTTTTCTCTACTTCAAAGATCCTGCTGACATTACAGTCAGATAACTAGTTACTCTTTCTCTTTTTTCGGCAAACCTAAATAGATTAACGAAAAAACTATATCGAAAAATGGAACAAAGGCAAGAATAACTGCCATTTTCCAGCTGTAGCCTTTTGTCTTTGCCATCACAAGATTAATCACCAGGCAGGATACAAAGATAAAAACAAAATATAATCCCCCAAAAAAATGGGCTGGATGAATATCTCCATTCCGAAGAGCTTCTAACATATGTCACTCCTTATTTCGGTGAAGTCGGAATTTCAGTGATGTGAATACGAGGGATAGCTCCACCGACTCTGATTCCGATACCATATTGAGCAGCTTTATCCAGGAAATTCTGAAGTTCATAGTTATTTGGAAAATGATATGTACCATTAATAACGTATCCAGCATCAAAGATAGTGTTGCCCCAAAGATCTTGTGCACTACCTGCTTTGTAGCTAAATTTCAAACTAGCAGATTGTGCAGACGGCGCAGTCATTGTTATTTTACTGCCATCCGCAAACTTAAAAATGTATTCTGTGCCACTAAGAAAGTCATAACGAATTCCGCCAGCGCTCGATCCCAGGTTTGTTACCCAGTATCTAATAGGATAAGCATCATGGAACCATTGTTCTAACTTATCCCTGCTGCTAGGATTGCGGGCGATTTCCCATGCACTGGTAAAACCAGAATTAACATCGACATGCACTACGCTGGATGCCATTCGCATAATTTGATGCTGAGATATCTCAGTCACCAAATTTTGAATATCTGTAGGTACTAGTGAAACTGACGCTCGAAACTCTATAGAGGGATCAACAGTTTGAGATGACCACTTATAATATGCGTTTACATCCCAAGCATAAGCAATGCCTTGCTTAAAATTAGCAACGACAACTTTACCTTTATAACCATCTGTAGTCACTTGCTGTGCGGCTGCGTCCTGCATTTTTTGGTAATACTGAAGTGGAGCAGTACAACTGTTACAAGTTTCATACAAATCATTAGCTAACACATTTGGGGAAAAATAACAGAAAGTGAGCGACAAAGTAATTAGTATGTTTTTCATTCAAATCTACTTCCAAATAGAATATCAATAAAATTAACAAAGTTAACAAGGCAAATCAATTTGCCCCTAAAAAAGATACTATAGACATCTAAGGTAAAACAATAAATTTCTTACATCAAAACCAACACATGAATACAAAAGAAACAATTTGATTAAATAAAAAACAAAATAGCCACTTACAAGTATATTCCACAAGCTCAGTTATTAGTCTGAACCATCAATATCTCTTAATATCAGCTAATGACTGCAGCTCAACCGCTGCTGCAGGTATCAAAGCCGTGATCCAGCCTAGTGGCTCTATGCGAGATGCAGAAGTGATAGCTGCTGCAGACGAGCATGGCATGACGATGATCTTTACAGGTGTGCGTCATTTCCGTCATTAAAATAGAATCAAATCAGTATTGAAAAGCACTAAAAACGGCAGCCTAAGCTGCCGTTTTAATTTTGCGTGCTGTCGTTTTCAATTATGTGCCAGAGAGCCCAGCAATGGTGATAAAGGTAAGTTTTCGACTTCACGTTGTGAAAACTGCACTGAAGTCACCACTAAGGCTGTGACCACTAACACAGACGAAACAGCACCAGTCCAGCCTAACCAGCGAATTAATTGGGGTTGTTGCCTTTTGGTGCGCAGCCAGTGCATCCAAAGCCCACCAGCCACTAAAAAGGTAAACCCCAGCCCAAACACAAAATACAGCAGCTTAACGCCAAGCCCGGCAAAGTTACCAAAATGCAGCGGGTCAGCCATATCTGAGATATAAGCCACAGGTTTTAAATCGCCGCCTTTTTGGATCTTCAGCACTTGCGCCGTCACCGGATGCAGGTAAATGCGGTTGGCTCTGTCGCGCACCAGCAGCGTATCATCCTGCCCAGTCACCACCACAGGCGCTTTGTCAGACAGCGGATAATTCAGCGCTCTGATATCCAGTTCAGGTCTGGCCTTTTGCGCAGCTTGCATTAATTCGGTTACAGACAAAGCTTTATGTGTGATGGCCTGCTCCAGCTTCGGCGCTTTTGGGTAATGATCCACTTTAAACTTCAGTAAAAAGTGTTCGGTAAAGTACCAAAGCCCTGTCAGAAACATCAGCAGAATAAAACCCCAGCACCAGACGCCTGTCCATTTATGCCAGTCTGACCAAAAAGTACGGCTGGAGGCTTTAGCACCGGAAGGCAGCTGAAAACCTTTACGCCACCACTGCCGGTACACATAAAAACTGCTGATTAAAATAATCAGCAGCAAAAAACTTAAACTGGTGACTATGATTTTGCCGGTAGAACCCAGCGACAGGTACATATGAATATTACGTAAAAACCGCGATACGGTGCCCCACTGACCTTCGCCTGTTAAAGCTCCGGAAGCGGGATCAAAATAAACAAATTTAAATTCCGAGCCTGCATTTAAACTTACGGCGCCCGCCAAATACCATTGTTCCGGCACGTTGAGATTGCTGATCTGATAGTCGGGATAAGCTTTGGCTAAATTCTGCTCCAGCACCTGCCAGGGCACAGGTCCCTGTCGTTCAGACAAGGCCCTGTATTTTTGATGCGACAGATACTGAATTTCATGACTGACCACGGCCAAAGTGCCGGTCAGACAGACCAGCAACATCAGCAGGCCAAAAGCAAAACCTGCAAAGGAATGTAACTTAAACCAACTTCTGCCGTTCATAGCCAGCTTAGAACTGATAACTTGCTGTGACTATTAAGCGGCGTGGCTCACCTGGAAAATGGCCGGTACGCTCAATAAAACCAGCAGTGGCATAAGTTTTATCAAACAGATTTTTCACATTGGCCTGAAACATCCACTGCTGCCAGCGGGTTTGCCAGCTCATATCGAAGACGGTGTAGGATTCCACATGCTGACCATCAATACTTAACTGATCGCTGACATAATCCATACCTGCTGCTATAGCTGAGTTGATGCTGTCCAGCTCGTAACGACTCCATATCCCGACCTGATGTTGTGGCGCATTGGCAAACTTGTCTCCCACCGCATTGGTAATGGCGCTGGTACTTTCAACAATACGGGTATCGTTATAGGCGTAGTTAACATTCAGCACCCAGGAGTCGGTTAAGTCACCCAGCAGATCCACTTCCACGCCTTTACTTTTGACTTCGCCCAAAGCGATTTGATCGTCACGACCATCCCCACCGACATCACCACGAGGGTCCGCCTGCAGTATGTTATTTCTGATCATTTCATAAGTAGCCACATTCAGGCGGATTGCATCATTAAGCAAAGAAAAACGCGCGCCCGCTTCGATAATACTGGATTGCTCAGCTTCAAAAGGACCACCCACTTCAGGCACCTGAGACGCACTTGCCTGCGGGCTGAAGCCTGTGCCTTTCAGTGCATACAAACGCACCCAATCAGTCAACTGATAAGTAGAACCGACACGCCAGGAGCTGTCGTTACCATCCACTTTGGACGAGGCCATATTGTTTTTATCTTCAAAACTATCCCAGCGCACACCCAGCAACAGATTCCAGCTTGAGGTTAAATCTAACTGATCCTGCAGATAAAAACCCTGCCGCACAGCAGTGGTATCGGTCGGCGTAGATTTGATGCTGTCGATATCATAATCCGCAGCTGAGGTCAGGCCATACACAGGGTTGATTAAACTAATACCTAAGGCCTTACCGCCCTGCTCGATTGGCGCTACGTTGCGGCCTAAAAAGTACGAGTCCTGCGTCATGGTATCAGCACCAATTAACAACTGGTGATTCAAACCCGCAGTGCTGAACTCTACTATGTTGTTCCAGGTCACGCTGTCTGCGGTATTTTCGCGGCGCTGGTCCCTGAACTGACGGCGGCAATAATCCACCACACCATCACCATCTGTGTCGAAGCTACAGAAAGGTTCATGGTAGTTCTGCAGTTCGGTATTATCGTAATGACGCCAGGTTAAATCGGTGCGCCAGTTGCTGTTAAATTCATGGTCAGCCCGCACCTGCCAAACGTCAGCCTCTAACGACTGGAAATCTGTCGCTTCGTTATGGTTCCAGGCTCTGTCGCCAAGGAAATTACCCTGATCATCTGTAGGCACACCGCGTAAACGGGCCCCCTGATAATCCTGCGTCAGAGTGTTGTATTGTAGCGTCAAGCTAGTGCTATCGGTCAGATCAATCAGATACCCAAGATCCAGAATTTCGTTTTCAACTTTGGTATTCCAGCGAAACGGCTGCTCAGAGTCGCGGTAATAACCAAAACGATAGGCTTGCTGCTCGTTCAGTGGACCACTCAACTCCAGTGAACCCTGCCAGTAATCATCATTGCCTAAACCTAATTCCAGCTGATTTTTCGCGGTACGTTGTGGTTTTTTAGTCACATAGTTAATTAGGCCACCAGGAGCGCTGCTGCCGTACAAAGCGCCGCTGCTGCCTTTAAGTAACTGTACTTCCTGCACGTTAAACAACTGAGGTACAGCAAACCCATTAAATGGATCGCCTCTTACGCCATCATATAAAATTTCGTCCTGACGGAAACCACGAAAGGTCACACCTGAGTAACTAAAAGCACTGACGCCACTCATGCTACGGTACAGATCAGTGACCTGACGGGCGGCCTGATCACGGATCAACGCTTCCGGTAATACCTGAATATTTTGTGGTACCAGCTCTAAATCTGTATCTGTTCTTGTGCCTACACTGCTTTGAGAAGCACGGTATAAAGTCTGAGCGCGGCCTTTGACCTCTATCACTTCCAGTTCTTTATCCGCTTGCTGTGTATCAGAACCTTCTTGATCTGACAGCTGGGCATAAGACGGAATTGAATGTAAAGCAGCAATAACAGCAACAGCCAGTAACGAAGGAGATGGTAAGGACAACATAACAGCCTCAAAGCAACAACAAAGGCGCACAGACTAAACGAGAACGATTCGCAATTCAATATTATTTATAGCAGTATTTGTGACTTTGTATTAGCTGCGGGTTTGCAGTTGAAGGGGATAAGCAGGGCAATGCCTAATGCCTGAAGGTTTGCCCTGATTTGAATTAAAAACTGAATTTTTGAATATAGTCAAGGAAAGGTCCATTCCCGCCGATAGTTCCACCAAACACATAAACGTCATCATCAAAAGTGACAGCTGCATTATGCCTACTGGCTTTGTAACCCAACTCCAGTTTCTGCCACTGTGCTTTATCAAAATCGTAGCTGTAGGTGGTCGTCATATTTTCGTAGTCCCCAAATGCCAGCAATTTGTTTTGCAGTACAACAACAGAATGGGCGCTAAGCTTTACAGGTAAAGGCGGTAGAACCTGCCACTCACGGGTTGTCGGATTAAAACGTTCAAAGGAATTTAACGCACTTTGCCTGTTATAACCCCCAACCAAATAAATCCATTCGTCTTTCAGCACAGCCTTGGTATCTTTTGGTGTTGGCATATCCTTTGCTCTAAACCACTGTCTTTCTGCCAGGTCATAAATCGCTACAACAGAGGTAGACATTATGGTGTCACGCTCAAGACGAGAGCCACCAAACACAACTATCCGGCCATCAGAAAAAACTGCGGTATTGTTCAGGGTAGGCGCTGGTAAATTTGGAGCAAAAGTCACATCACCTGTTCTGGTATTTAACACTTCTACTCTGGGTTCTATAGCAGAACCCCATGCTGAAACTGAGATCCCCCCCAAAATATAGACAGATTCATTGCCATCCCATACAGCTGAAAAATAACGGCGTGGGATCAACTTTTTTTTCCAGTGTTCAATTTGCCCAGTGGCTGGATCATAAACTTCAACATCAGACAGCAATCCTGATTTATCAGAACCAGCGAGAATAAAGATCCTTTTTCCATCCTCACTGCGGCATGACCAAATCTGGCCTTGAGCATGGTATGCTCAGCAACGGGAACAACAGTATTGTGGCTACAGGCAGTGACAAAAAGTAACAGCAGGCCAACCCACAACCACTGACCGATTTTATTGCAATAATCCTTATTCACACTAGTCCCTTAGTTTACAAAAAATATACAAGCTGTTTTATATCTATTTAGGCAACACAATTCAAGTCGTTATTAGTTCCGGGACATTCAGGTAAAAACCTCGGAGGCTTACATAAACTTAGCTGGTATAGACCAGGCCAGTCGCACTGGCACTGTGGCTTCAGCGTCTAGTTCCAGACAAGTTAAAGAGGCTTTTTTCAGTTCAAGAAACGTTTTATCCAACCCTAATAATTCATTCACCAGCAATGCCAGCTCAGGTTCATGCCCCACCAACAGCACAGCTTCATTGTCTTGCAACTGGCTGAATAAATGTGTTTTTGCTTCAACTGCCGGTACAGCAGGCAATAAACAAGGCCATTCTTCCACTGCGACTTTTACCCCTGAATCTTTACGTACTAAAGCGGCAGTTTGCACGGCTTTAGTGTGTGGACTGCAGAAAATCCGATCCGGTAACAAACCATGTTTTTGCATAAAAGTCGCAACACGGCGCGCTTGTAATCTGCCTTTTTCATTCAGGCAACGATCGGCCTCATCCACCATGGAGTTTCGTACATCAGCCGTGGCATGACGCATCAGATAAAGTACAGCTTTCATCCATATTACCTTCATTGCAGAAAATGCTGGCAGACTATAGGCCTCGGGTTACAGTTGTATGACTTTCCCTTTTGTCATTGACGCTGCTGCTTTGTTGACTGCGCTCTCTCGCCCCAGTCGCACCTACAAAACCAGCTGCGACCTTTTGCCACATTGCGAAGCGCCCAAAACCAGACCAGAATGACTCCGACTTCCATCAGATGACAAGGTGTTCCCACTCCTATAATCTGAGCTGTCAGTTTTTTGCAACGGCTGCTTAGCAGCCGCTTTTTTTGAGATGCTATGAACGCCATTTTTTCCCGCAACACACTTCATACAGAACAGCCAATTCAGCAACTGCAACGTTTTCGCTGGATCTTAATTGGATTGGAACTACTGGCCAGCCTGACGGGTTACTTGCTGGAGTACCCTATCCATAGCTGGAGCCTGCTGTGTTTTGTGATTGCTGTGCATGTATTCACCAATATCAGTCTGAAACTCTGGCGAGGCAACAAAGGCTATGAACAACGTTTTATCGCCATCAGTATTCTGATTGATCTTTTTATGATCACAGCGCTGCTGGCCATGACAGGAGGCGCCAGCAATGGTTTTGTCGCTATTTTACTGCTGCCTGTGGCCGTTACTGCTGTGTTATTTTCCGCACTCCCCAGCTACCTGATAGCGATACTGGCTATTGGCTGTTACAGCCTGCTGCTGCAAGTTCCATTGACTACAGATGTGCATGCCATGCACCAGCATCATAGTGATCCCTATGCAGGCACAGAACCTTTTAGCCAACATATCAGCCAGATGTGGTGGGCTTTTAGTTTTAGTGCTTTTATCGTCAGCTGGTTTATCAGCGCCCAAACCCAGCGTATCCGCAGCACTTCAGCTCAATTAAACAAGCTGCAACAAAAGCAGCTGCAGCATGAACAAATACTGGCTGTGGCCACCTACGCTGCCAATGCGGCACATGATTTGGCCACCCCACTACAAAATCTGGTACTGCTGACCGACGAGCTGACTGAACAACAAGCCCCTGAATTAGCTGCAGATTTACGGCAGCAATTACTGCTTTGCCAGCAAATAGTGCAAAAACTTCGCAGTAATGCCCAGCAACTGCGTAAAGGTGACTTCCAATCCCAGCCTTTGTATAACGCTATAGAACACAGCATTCAGCTCTGGCTGGTCAGCAGGCCTGAAATCAGCATGGAGCAACACTTCAGCAGCGATCAGTCGCCTTTAACAGTCAGCGACAGCATCAGTCTGGCCGCCGCTTTATTTAATATTTTGGATAACGCCGCTGATGCCAGCTTAGCCAACAAAGAACCTCGGTTAAGTCTGACCATGCAGCAACATAACAGCCAGTTAGAGTTACAAATCCGCGACTATGGCCCGGGTTTACCAGAAAGCGATCTGGCGCAATTGGGTAAAAAACCCAGCCCCAGTGAACAAGGTTTAGGCTTAGGCCAGTTTCTGGCCAATGTGTCTATTGATAGTTTAGGTGGCAAAGTGGAACGGCAAAACTGTGCGGATAATGGCGTATTAACCCGTATTTATTTTGGTGATAAAACAGAATGAAACTGGTACTACTGGACGATGATGTCACGTTAACCCGCACTTTATGCCGTCGGCTGGAAGCATTGGGGCATCAGGTGAAAAGCTATAACGAGGTGGTCAGCCCTGACTTACTGGTGGCAGAACAAGCGGATTGCTACCTGCTGGATTTACGTTTTGGTGTGGCCTCAGGTCTGGATTATATTGCACCACTGCGCCAGCAGTTGCCGACATGCCGCATTGTGTTATTAACAGGCTACGCCAGCATCACCACAGCAGTGCAAGCGGTAAAAGCAGGAGCAGACGATTACCTGACCAAACCTGTCGATTTTGCGACTTTAACTCAGGCCTTAAGTGGTCAAATCAGCACAGCAACTCCAACCACTGAACCCGAAGTGTTATCGACAGATCAGCTGGAATGGGAGCATATTCAACGGGTTCTGGAACAGCATCAGGGCAATATATCCCAGACCGCCAAAGCACTGGCCATGCACAGACGTACCTTGCAGCGTAAACTACAAAAACACAGGCCCTGAATTCGCTTTACTTTTTCCTGTTAGCGGCTACAATACGCGCCGCTCTTTTGACTGTTCTTTATACAATAAGGTAATCGTTATGCATCCGATGTTAAACATCGCAATTCGTGCTGCCCGCAGCGCAGGTAATGTCATCGCTAAAGCTTGTGGTCAGATGGACTTAGTTCAGACGACTCAGAAAGGCACTAATGACTTTGTGACCAACATCGATAAAGAAGCAGAACAGGCCATAGTGCATGTTTTACGTAAGTCATTCCCGGATCACGATATTATCGGTGAAGAGAACGGCGAATATGGCAACAACAATAGCGATTACCAGTGGATCATCGACCCGCTTGATGGCACCACCAACTTTATCAAAGGCATTCCTCACTTTGCTGTATCCATAGCTCTGCGTCATCAGGGCAAACTGGATCAAGCCGTGGTATTTGACCCATTACGTGGCGAAGTGTTCACCGCATCCCGTGGTGCAGGCGCTCAGCTCAATGGCCGTCGTATCCGTACTACTAATTTACCTGATTTAGGCGGCGCTATTCTGGCGACTGGTTTCCCTTTTAAACACAAACACCATTTAGACGCGTACACTGAAACCTTTAAAACTCTGATGGTTCAGGCCGCAGACGTGCGTCGTACTGGTTCGGCAGCGCTGGATTTATGTTATGTCGCAGCAGGCCGTTTTGATGGTTTCTGGGAAATTGGTTTAAAGCCATGGGATTTTGCTGCAGGCGAGCTGATTTTACGTGAAGCCGGTGGCTTAATCAGTGACTTCGCTGGTGGTAACAACTACCTGCGCAGCGGCAACATAGTAGCCGCAAGTCCAAAAGTATTAGGTGCCATGTTAAAAGGCATGCGCCCGCATTTGACTGAATCGTTACTGAAATAAATCGCTTAGGGTCAGATCACATTTGCGCAGCAAAAGTGCTCTGACCCTTTATGTTCGTCTCAATGTTCAAATCAAACTTGCGGCTTAGTCAAAGGCAAACCTGCATTGACCCAGGCTGTATAACCACCCGCCAGACTCCAGACATCCTGATAGCCCATTTTCTGCAGCATATCGGCCGCTAAAGCCGAACGAAAACCACCACCACAATACAAAATCAGCGTTTGCTGTTTATCCTGCACTGCGTTTTCCACATCGCGCTCAATCACGCCTTTACCCAAATGAATAGCAGCAGGCAAATGCCCGGCCAGCCACTCTAAATCTTCCCGCACATCGACCAGCACATAAGGGGTTGGAAACTGCTGCAAATCAGCAATGGTTAGCTCTTTTACTCTGCTTTTGGCATCTTCTACTACAGCCAAAAAGCCTGGGGAATGTTGTTTGCTCATTAGTAAATCCTTTCTAACATCAGTACCTTTATGTTACGCGCCTTGGCTGGCTTGTAAAGGAGGCTGTTGGTGAATACAGATCCACACCAACTGACATGGCTCTGTACCAGCGCTAATCTGCAACTCCCCCACCTCGTCAGTGCATAACAAGCTTTGCCCTGCTTCGAGCTGATCACTCTGCCCGGCGAAACTGACCTGAAGCTGGCCAGAAGCCAGATACAAGATTGATTCTTGTGCCAGCACCAAAGACAAAGGATTTGTCACAGACACAACCTGCAAACTGGCTTTTATATCAGCGCGTCTGGTCATCAGGTTAAAATCCCGTACCGGGCCGTCCATTAAAGTGCAGTTAATAGCGGTTTCACCGGTAAAAGCAAAAGGTACTAAGGCCTTATCCAACACCACGGGCTGATCTTCAGCGCCATGCAGACAAAAACCATTGCCTTGCAGCAGCATAATAATGCGGTCGGTTTGTTCAAAACGGGAAAAAGCACCGTCACTGGCGACTTCAGCGATGGAAACACGCCAGCGCATACCGGCATTGTCGTCAGAACGGGCAAGCTGATGCGTAATGCCACCGCCATTTTTCCAGGCCTGAGTTTGCCATTGGTTGGGGGATATAAGTTGGAGCGCCATAACAAGAACTTAAAAGCGGTTTAAGGTGACTTATCTTAGGCGCTGAACTGCTATGACAAAAGAGCAGCACAAATAAAAAAACGCCCCTTTGCAGCGAGGCGTAAAACAATCAGCAGATGTTGTTGCAGCAAAACCAGCTGTGTTTTGGGGCGAGAATACGAAGTCAACGAAGCTGCGGCTTCAAGTACGACGGGCAATCAGCAACTACTGCTAATACAATTCCTTCCCTCAGCCTTAGCACGGTATAAAGCTGTATCAGCAGCACATAACATCGCAAAGGGTGTGCGGAACTGACCGTTGATTTCACTGGCAAACCCCTGGCTGACAGCCACAGAGATATCGTCTGACAAACCTTGTTCTGAGAACTTCAGCTGACTGACATAATGCTGCACTTTAACCGCCACAGCTTTAGCCATAGCTTCGTCGTGGTACGGCAGAATAAGCGCAAACTCTTCACCACCATAACGGGCCGCTAAACCCTGACCACGAGGAACGGCCAATGAAATAGCAGCGGCTATACGGCGTAAACATTCGTCGCCCTGAATATGGCCATATTGGTCGTTAAACTGTTTGAAATGATCGACGTCAACAATCAGCACACTAACTGGGCTTTGTGTTTTATTGCATTCATCCCAATAGTTCTGCAACATCTGATCAAAATGGCGTCTATTGGCAAGCGCAGTTAAAGGATCGGTGCAGGCCAGCGTATGCAATTTATAACATTCAGCTTTATGAGAAGTCAGGTCACGCATCACAATCACCAGCAACGGGTCATCTGAAGGCAAGTAGCTCAGGGTCAGCTCAATATCTTTTATATCCCCATTGACGCAAATAATAGCCATTTCAGTCGGCTTTTGTTGCTGCGACAACACACCACGACGGCCCATATCGACCAGATTGTGGTAATGCGGCTGATAACGTTTGACTAAAAAGTCTGGCCAGCAATGGCCACGCAATGCGCCTTGGGTATGGCCTAAAAACTGCGCTGCTTTGCTGTTGATGCACACAATACTGCCGCTGGAATTGACCACTAATACAGCTTCAGACAAATACTCAATCAAAGCAGGTAAAGACTCAAGATGCGGCACCGCATAACCACCAGCACCGGAAAAATCGATCCGGCTTACATCGTTGCGGTTATAAAGCGAAGGGTTCAACTCAGCTGGGCTGCCATTCGCTTCACTTACAGGTGCAGAGGTTAAATATAATCTTTTAGGTTGTGCTGAACGTGTCATAGGTCTGTGCTCCATAAGCCCTTGTACCGACGCAATTGATGCGTTTACTGAGCATGACTTTAGAACTTATGGAAAAAACAAACCTTCCGGCAACCTTCTGATTTATGTTATTGTATTTAAAGAAATAAACATTTTCATTCGGCACATAAACTGCACACGGAGCCTGTTAAAAAAATTCAAATCTCAAGAAAAAAAGACCCGGCAGGGTCTTTTTAGGAGTGTTATAACAGCATTCAGACTACATTGTGCCAGCAGTATGCTGTAGCTACATAAATCAGTTGCATGAGCCAGCTAGTGCTGGCCGAATCATGTACTGTCGCTAAAGTACTAAACCTCGCGGATTGTCTTTATTAACGATTTGAGGATCCGGGCTAACCAGCAACAAATTATTTTCATCCGAGGCGAAAATAAACTGATATTTGCTAACCCCCAAATTTTCAATATTGTTTTGTAAGCTAATGCTTTGACCATCGCTACTTACAGTAACCACTTCAATATGACCATCAAACGCATTGGTAAAACCTGCGCCTGTTAAACGCAGCCCTTTAGGGGAATTGGCTTCATGCACCAGCTGATAGGTAATAGTGGTATTTTCTGTCAGCTCCACATTGCCATCACAGAAGGTGCCACTTTGTGCATAGCTAAAGTGCGCTTGTTTAGTTGCATCTAAAGTCACTCTTAGCTCGATAGGGCTGGCGGCGTCGCAAAATGGCAAGGTTGAGCCAGTTAATAACAATCTGTCTGTGTCTGTGACAATAGCAGCGCCCTGATACTGGCCTATACTGCTTTGCTGGCCGAATAAGGCTAGAATTTTATAAATCTCCGTAGCGGATAAGTTTGTTTCCAGCAGCTCTTTGTCAAAACTTACGCCCTAGCCCTGCTGCACATAGGTGATGCTCTGCAAAAACTCAGGTAAATGTTCTGCAAGCGCATCTAAAGCTGAGGCTGAATTCAGCACCAGCTGCAGGTCGGCATTGGTTTTTACAGGAGCAAGCGCCAAATCAATTTCTTGCTGAGTAGCGGCCTGGCTTAAAAAAGGCGCTGCTGCCAATAAGGCAGTAAAAAGTAAGGTCGTTTTTTTCACGCTAATTCCTTTTAATTGAAAGGGTTAAGATGGGGACAAATCTGACTCCACACTAATAGAGGGACAGCGAATAAACAAGAGAAAATCGGGGACAACTTGAGAGTGGCTTTTTAAAACTGGAAAAAAAAGCCCCTACTGGGGCTTTAGACTAAGAGTTACTGACTGTTATAGATGATAAGTACCGAATTAAGCTCAGTCTTTAGAAGAAAAGAACTAGAGGCAGTCTTAATACTTAGGTGGTTTTACATCTTTATTAACTACTTGTGGATCAGGACTTAGCAGCAACAGGCTATTGGTAGTATTAGTAAAAATTAACTGGAATTTTGTTGTACCAGCCACATTGTCTTCATCCACCAGCACCAGTTCCTGACCATCTTCAGATACCTGTACTGCCTCAATAATATTGTCATAAGGGGTTAAAAAACCTGCGCCCATAAAAGCATAACCAGCAGAATTAACCAGTCGGTAGGTAATATCTTCACCACAAGTCACCACTACATTACCAGTGCAAACTTCACCATCCTGCAGATAAGTCACTTTAGGTTCCTGATTCGCATCCAGTGTGATCATGACTTCAATAACAGGGCCCTGAATTAAGTTTGTTGCGTTCATAACTTTTCCTTGGTTTGAGTTAAATAACGAGAATTAAAAAGTAGTAAGCACGATAGCCGATTTCTGTAAAAGTTGTTGCAGTTCAGGGTGTTGCTCAAGTTCATTTAGACAACTTAAAGCTCTGGCATAAGGTTGAATATATTGAGGCTTTTTATTATTTAGCTGCAAAGGCACCAACAAGCTTTTAGCCCTAGAACACGATTGCTGATTTTTATCATGCTGAAGTCGCGATTTGTAGTGAATTGCTTGTAATAACTCTAATTCTGCTAAAGTAGCTGCCAAGCGTAAATTATCAGACTCAACAGCAAACAATTCTCGATAAAAGGCTAATGCCTGCAATGTTAAATCTTCACTTTTTGTGGATTGCCCTTTCATCTGATAATAACGGGCTGATTCAAACTGTAGGTTACTAAGTACTCTCAGGTAGGCTGGCTCACTATCAAATTCCACTTTCATTTTATCAAGCTCCAGTTTCAACAGTTCAGGCGTATAAACTACCCGTGGATCAAGCAGCTTTGCGTTCAATCTCATTAAAAGAACTTTGCGATGAAACAGACTACTTTGCCAATCTTTGTTACTGGGATCCTGTTTAACAGCCCGCTCCAAAGTAATGTGAGCCTTATACAGCAGCTCAAAAGCCTGTTTGGTTGCTCCCTGATAATCATAGATTTCAGCCAGATTTGAGTAACTGTTAAACACTTTATCTAACAGATAAGCATCTGTTTTAATATCATTATTCATCCGCTCAAATTCAGCCTGAATTTGCAAATGCACAGCTATAGCTTTATGAATATCCCCTTTAGCTAAAGCTGCACTGGCCAACCAGGAACGGGTATCCGCTATATCTGCAATTAAGGCTGTATTGGCCGGGTCTTTGACTTTTGCTAATAATTTAAGATTGAGCGACTCATCAAAAAAAGCAGTGGCTTGTTCAAACTGCTGCAAATTCATCGCCAAAGAGCCTAACGAATTAGTAGCGTAGGATAACTCCATTAAGGCATCGACACTGTCTGGCGCTATTTTGTACATAGCCTGACTATAACTGTAATACAGCTCAAATTCTGGTTTAACGCCCGGCCAGTTATTGGCATCGTACTGAATTTGCCCTAACCAAAAGGCATTCGCGCCTAAGGTTTTTAGCAGTTCTAAATTATCCGGTTGCTCGTTAAGTACTGGTGCCAGCTTTTCTCTGGCTGCTAATAAAGCGGTTTTAGCTTCATCAATTTTGTCACGCGAATAGGCTACTTCGCCCATAGCTTCCAGCGTTTGGCCATGTTGCAAGCGAGCTTGAGTACTTAGGTACTGATCGTTGTTGGCATCAGAAAAGTCGCTGAAATACTCCAGTGCTTTATTGCTGATACCGTCGAGTAAATCCATCCGGCCTATGCTGCGTAATTTGTCGGCAAAATCACCCACCATAAAACCTAATAAACTTTCGGCGGCTAAGCGTTTTTGCTGTGCTTGTTTTTCGGCTTCAAAACTTCGGAAGCTCATTAATACCGCGGTAAAAGTCAGCACACAGAGTAAAGCAAAGGTTAATCGCCTGCTGGTACGCAGTAGCTTGGACCTTTTGCCTGAGGCCAAAATAAAAGCTTGTTCGTTGGTATCTAAAGTAAAAAAGCCATTGTGCGCCAGCTGCTGAGCTTCGGCTAAAGGTTTGCCGTCGGCCAATAAATAGGCACTGTGTTTATCTTCGGCCAGCCAACGTTTGGTTAAATGCTGCAAGCGGCTTTTTACACTTAAACTTTGATGATGTTCGGCTATCCAGTTGGTGGCGCGTGGCCAGCGCCTTAATAAAGCTTCGTGCGCAATACTAAAACAAGGCAACTCATTTTGCAGGTGAGAGACAAATAAACGATGTTCCACCATGGCGTTAACCAAAGCGCGCTCAGCGTCATTTTGTAATTGTTGCCAGAGTGCGGTGCGGCTGGTGATGGACTGTTCATCTTCACGTAACGTCACCAGTAAAGAGAGCACGCGAGGTAAGCTGTCTTTTTCTGCTGTGCTTAACATGGCTATGGCCTGCTCGGCATTCTTCCCTATAGCGCCTTCAATGCCTCCTAAGTTTTTATAGACAGAAAACAGCAACTGATTGCTGTCGCTGCGCTGTAAATACAATTCCTGCAAGGTGTATTGCAGCATAGGCAAAGCGTCGGGGTTGCTGGCGGCTTCGCTGCATAACAGCTCATCCAGTGGAATTGCTGTGTTGGGGTCTATGTCCCAGCTTAAATTGGCGGCTATGGCGGGTAAGCGGATCATTTGTAAAAGTTCTGCCCGGCCCGGTGGAGCTAAGTCAAAATGCGCACCACGGGCTTTGCCTGCCATTAAACTGGCATGGTTGACCAGTAAAGGGTAAAACTCGTTACGACAGGCACTTAATACTAAAACAAAACCTGAAGTGGCCAGTTGTTCCATCCGGTCGATAAACAGCAGCCGTTCCTCGTCACTAAACAGTGGCGAAGACAACAGCACTTCAAGCCGGTCGATAAAAATGGCAAAACGGACTTTGCTTTCCTGTTGGTGTTGACTTTTACTTTGACTGAGTAGGGCTTTTTTACAGCTTTGCAGCACCCAGTCCATTTGATGTTGTACTTTGTCTGCCAACTGCTCTGCGCTACAGCCATCAAATACCGGCTGGTCTGCCAGATCCCAGTCGAGCAAGGCACTGGCCAGCTGCATCAGCAATTGGCCTGGGGTCAGGTCAGCTAAATCAAGGCTGCTATACGACTCTACCTTGACGCCGTTATAGCCGCTGTTTTGCATCAGATTTGGCATCACGCCAGCATTGATTAACGAGGATTTACCGCAGCCACTAGGGCCTAACACCAAACAAAAGGCTCTGCCGTAGTGCACTTGCTGCGCTATACGTTCCAATAAGGTTTCAATTTGGCTGCCACGGCCAAAAAACACCTTAGCATAACGGGCGTCGTAGGCCTGCAACCCCGGAAAAGGTGAACCGCCCTGCCAGCTTTGGGGGGTCGCGCTTTCTTCCTGCCCAAGCGGAAAAGTGACCTGAGCTAAAGTGCGGTAACCACGTTTACGTATGGTTTCAATGTAAGTAGAAGAAGTAGCACTGTCGCCAAGCGCCTTACGAATTTGGGTGATGATTTTATGCAGTGGGTTATCGCCCACTTCAGCCTGAGGCCAGCAGGCACTGACAATCTCGTCGCTGCTGAGTACTTCTCCGGCCTTTTGGCACAGTAAAACCAACACGTCCATAGCTTTAGGTTCAAGCTGGATCAGCTGTTTGCCAAGCCTCAGCGTATTGGCGCTGGGGTCCACCTGCCACTCGCCAAAAAAGAAAGTACCGTTCATAACCACAGCCGCCATTTAACTATATGTTTAATATATAGTTATGGGCTGCATTATAAAAGCATTGATTTTTTACCCGTCGTTCTTGAAGCTGTAGCGGCGTTGGCTTCGCGCGTTCGCCCCTGTCACATAGGCAACTATGCTCCCAGGGTCTCACTGGCTTGCCGCCTTGCCACAACTCCAATTACTTAGGGTAAATCCCGCTCATTGTTGAATTACAGGCATAAAAAATCGTCTGGAACGATTTTTAACAGCTTTAGCTGGCCCGAAGGGCATTTTGCAGGACAGCAAAATGTAAAAAAGGCACCCGAGGTGCCTTTTTTGACTGATGCCTGAAATTACTTGGCGCCCAGTACTGCGAAACGTTTTTTGAAGCGGTCAACACGGCCGCCTACGTCTAACACTTTCTGCTTACCAGTGTAGAATGGGTGGCAAGCTGAGCAAACGTCCAAGTGGATGTCTTTGCACAGTGTAGAGTGAGTTTTGAAAGAGTTACCGCAAGTACAAGTTGCAGTGATTTCTTTGTAATCCGGGTGGATACTTGGTTTCATGGGTTACCTCGTTAGGCCGTATCGCTATCTGATCAACTGTTGTCAGACACCATACGCAATTTCAGTTAAATTAGGGCGCGTAGTTTAATGGCTAAGGCTTAAAGTTTCAACAAATTGGCTGATTTATTTTTAATGGCTTTGTTCTGTAACGGGCTTTACACTAATTGCTTGATAAAACAGGTGGATTTTGACTGTGATGGTGATTCGGGTAGCCTTGCCCATACCTCTTCGGCTGCATTTTGATTACCTTTGTGACAAAGAGGTAAGCCCGGGTTGTCGTGTTTTAGTGCCTTTTGGCAAACGCGAGCTGATAGGTATTGTCTGGCAACTGAACCCGACTGACAGCTACGACGCAGCTCAACTCAAAGCTGTGACCGAAGTATTGGATCAAATTCCGGTATTAGCAGCCCCCATTCGTCAGCTTCTGAGTTTTGCCGCAGATTACTATCATCATCCGTTAGGCGATGTGTTGACCAGTGCCCTGCCCGCTTTATTAAGGGATGGTAAAAATGCGGATCCGCTGAAAGGTCATAGTTATAGCCTGACAGAAGCTGGCCAGCATTTAACCGCAGAGCAGTTTAAAGCGGCCAAAAAACGGCTGGCGTTATGGCAACAGCTACAGCAACCTCAAACCGAAAGCCAGTTACTGCAGCATTTTCAACGCAAAGAGCTGCAGTATTTTGTTGAGCAGGGCTGGGCTCAAGTCACACCAGTTTTTTATGGCCCTTATCAAACCACAGCTGAACAGCAAAAATCTTTGCCATTGAATCCGGCGCAGGCTTTGGCTGTGACAGCCGTGCAACAAGCCTTAGGTAGTTTTAGCTGCTTTTTACTGGAAGGGGTAACAGGGTCAGGTAAAACTGAAGTCTATTTGCAGGCCATCAGCCCAGTGGTAAAACAAGGGGGGCAGGTGTTGGTGTTAGTGCCTGAAATTGGTTTAACACCACAAACCTTAGCTCGTTTTGAACAACGTTTTGGTGTGCCTGTTGGCGTCTGGCATTCCAATATGACGGACCTTGAACGTTTTACCGTCTGGCAACGCTGCCAAACCGGAGATTTAGCTATCGTAATAGGTACCCGCTCCGCCTTGTTTTTACCTTTCCTGAAACTTGATTTGCTGATCATTGATGAAGAACACGACAACTCTTTTAAGCAGCAAGACGGTTTTCGCTATCACGCCCGCGATTTAGCTATTAAACGCGCCTCTATTCAGGGCTGCCCTATTTTATTAGGCTCAGCAACACCCAGCTTAGAGAGCCTTGCCAATGTGCAGCAAGGCCGTTTTGCGCATCTGGAATTACCCGACCGCGCCGCGGGTCAGTTAATGCCAACTGTTGAGCTGGTCGATTTAAAACAACAGCAAATGATCCATGGCATGGCGGGATTAACCCGTCAGCGCATCGAGCAGCATTTAAAACTGGGTCAGCAGGTACTGCTGTTTTTAAATCGCCGTGGTTTTGCGCCGGCTTTAATTTGCCATGAATGTGGCTGGATGACCGAATGCCACAGATGCAGCGCTTTTACTACCTTTCATAAACAAAGCCGTCAGTTGGTGTGTCACCACTGCGGTGCAACTAAAGGCGTCCCACATCAATGCGGCGGCTGTGGCAGTACTCAGCTGGCTCCTGTGGGTCAGGGCACCGAACAATTGGAAGAGCAGCTGCAACAGCTGTTTCCTGCATTTACTGTCACCCGGCTGGACAGAGACAGCATCAGACGTAAAGGCAGTTTACAGCAGGCTTTGGATCAGATTTTACAAGGCAAGCCTCAGTTGATATTAGGCACTCAAATGCTGGCCAAAGGCCATCATTTCCCGAATGTCGGATTAGTGGTGATTATTGATGTCGACTCGGCTTTATACAGCAATGATTTCAGAGCACCGGAACAGTTAGCTCAGTTGTTAACTCAAGTGTCGGGTCGCGCCGGACGAGGCTCTCAGCCGGGTAAAGTTTTGCTGCAAACCCATTATCCGGGCCATGCCCTGCTTCAGGACGTGATCCAGAATGGTTACGCCTCCTTTGCCCGCAGCGCATTAAAAGAGCGACAACAGACTTTTTTGCCGCCTTTTATGTTCCTCGCCTTATTCAGAGTGGAAGCACACCAGTTGGAGCTCTGCAAAGAATGGCTGCAACAAGTAGCGGAACATTACAAAAACTGGCCGCAAGTCCAGTTGCTTGGCCCGCTGGCTTGTCCGCTGGAACGTAAAGCAGGTAAGTACCGCTGGCAAATTCAATTGTTTGCCAAAGACAGGAAACAATTGCACCAAAGTCTGGACTCTGTACTGGCAGAAATCAGCCGTTGGTCGTTAAGCCGCAAAGTGAAATGGCAGCTGGATGTGGACCCGCAGGACCTGAATTAATCATTTCTTTTTAACAAAACTGCAGTAGAATGCGGGACATCAGGCCAGTTGTTGTTAGTTGTGAAGATGCCACCAAAAGATTATGTCAAAGCCGGTCGGGCAACCCCCAGACCCAGAAAAAATACCAAAACAGCCAAACCTTTCCCCTGGCCGTTAGTGATAACGGTCGTTGCTTTAGTTATTGGTTTCGTATGGTTTTTATACCATTTGTCACAAAAAACTCCGGTTGAGGATGCAGTCACACCTGCTATCACCGCGAAAAAAGACGAGTTACCCCCCAAGCCTGCTGCCGAGCCTTACCAGTATATTAAAGAGCTGGAAAACAAAGAGATTCAGGTACAGGTAGAAGAGCTGGAAGCCAAAGGACCATTCTTAATGTTTTGTGGTACTTACCGTGCTATCGAAACCGCACAGCAAATGAAAGCCAAAGTCGCTTTTGCTGGTTACCCTTCGGAAGTGCGACGTATCGAAGGAAAAAATGGCGTATTTTTCCGCGTCACTTTAGGGCCTTATACCAGTAAACGTCAGGCTGAAAGTGATAAAAGCCGCTTACTGCGGCAAAAAGTGGCTGATTGCCGCATAGCGAACGCCACTTAAACATCTTCATATCCATACCCTAAGCCTTGTAAGCCAAAGCTTTCAGCGCTTAGGGTATTGAAAATCTGCATTCCCACCCTTATCTCCTTGCTAATCTGTTTTCTTCAGCCAAAAAGGGCTTCTGATGACCACTATTGTTTCTGTGCGCCGAAACGGCCATGTTGCTATTGCCGGTGACGGTCAGGTTTCGCTGGGTAATACCGTGATGAAGGGCAATGCCCGCAAAGTCCGCCGTTTGTATCACGGCAAAGTGCTCGCAGGTTTTGCCGGCGGTACAGCGGACGCTTTTACTTTATTTGAACGTTTTGAAGCCAAACTCGAGATGCATCAGGGCCATTTAATGCGCGCTGCTGTGGAGCTGGCTAAAGACTGGCGCACCGACCGCATGCTGCGAAAGCTCGAAGCCTTGCTTGCTGTAGCTGACGCCAATTGCTCCTTAATCATCACAGGCAACGGTGATGTGATCCAGCCAGAACATGACTTAATCGCCATAGGCAGCGGTGGGCCTTTTGCTCAGGCCGCTGCAACAGCACTTTTGGCTAACACTGATTTGAGCGCCCGCGAAATTGCGGAAAAAAGTTTAACCATAGCTGGTGATATTTGTGTCTATACCAATCATCACCAGACCATTGAAGAATTGTAAGGGTAAATTGCATGTCTGATATGACCCCAAGAGAGATAGTCCACGAACTGGACCGCCACATTATTGGTCAGGCGAATGCCAAAAGAGCAGTCGCCATTGCACTGCGTAACAGATGGCGTCGTATGCAACTGGATCCGGCCTTGCGTCAGGAAGTGACACCAAAAAATATTCTGATGATAGGCCCAACAGGTGTAGGTAAAACTGAAATCGCCCGTCGTCTGGCCAAATTAGCAAACGCGCCTTTTATTAAAGTCGAAGCGACTAAATTCACTGAAGTAGGTTATGTAGGTAAAGAAGTGGAAAGTATTATCCGCGATTTAACCGACAGCGCCGTAAAAATGTTCCGTGAGCAGGAAGTAGCGAAAAACAAATTCCGCGCTGAAGAAGCTGCAGAAGAACGTATTCTCGATGCCTTGTTGCCACCGGCCCGTGATGCCTGGGGCAAAGCTGAACAAAGCGAATCCGACAGCAGCACTCGTCAGATTTTCCGTAAGAAGTTGCGAGAAGGCCAACTCGACGACAAAGAAATTGAAATCGATTTGGCAGCACCAGTGATGGGGGTGGAAATTATGGCGCCTCCTGGTATGGAAGAAATGACCTCCCAGCTGCAGTCTATGTTTCAGAACTTAGGGGCTGACAAGAAAAAAAGCCGTAAGCTGAAAATTAAAGACGCCTTTAAACAGCTGGTGGAAGAAGAAGCCGCCCGCCTGGTGAATCCGGAAGAGCTGAAATTGAAAGCTTTAGATGCTGTGGAGCAAACAGGTATTGTCTTTATCGATGAAATAGACAAAATTTGTAAGCGTGGCGAAACCAGTGGCCCTGATGTATCGCGTGAAGGGGTGCAACGGGATTTACTGCCGCTGATCGAAGGCTGCACAGTCAACACCAAACACGGTATGGTCAAAACCGATCATATTTTGTTTATTGCTTCAGGCGCTTTTCAGATGGCCAAACCATCAGATTTAGTACCAGAGTTACAAGGTCGCTTACCTATTCGTGTTGAACTGGACGCCTTATCAGCCAATGATTTTGAGCGCATTCTGACGGAACCTAAAGCCTCTTTGACCGAACAAAGTGTCGCTATGCTGGCGACCGAAGGCGTGCAGGTGCGTTTTGCCGATGACGGCATTAAACGTATCGCCAATGCGGCCTGGCAAGTAAACGAACGTACTGAAAACATCGGTGCCCGTCGTTTATATACAGTGATGGAACGTTTGCTCGAAGAGTTGTCTTTTGATGCTGCCGATCACAGCGGTCAGCACATTCTGATCGACGCCGCTTACGTCGACTCACATCTGGACGCTTTAGTGCAGGACGAAGATTTAAGCCGTTTTATTTTATAAAAATAGCTGCAGGAGCTTCTATGACAGCGCAGATCCAAACAAATGTGAGCCCTACGCCACAAGTCTCTGTGCTGCATTATCATCGCTTAAGCAAAATGCTGGACGTCAGATTTGCTGACGGCCAGCTCTTTCAGTTGAGCGCTGAATTTTTGCGGGTGTTTTCGCCTTCGGCGGAAGTGCGTGGTCATGGCAAGCCGCAATTGGTCAGCCATAAAAAAGCTGTCGCCATCAGCCAGATAGTGCCAGTAGGCCAATATGCGGTGAAACTGGTATTTGATGATGGTCATCAGACGGGTTTGTACAGTTGGGCTTATCTGGCCAAACTGGGCACAGAGCAGAATGAACTCTGGGCAGATTATTTGCAGCGTTTAAAACAAGCCAACAGCAACCGCGAGATACAGCTGACCATCAAGCAACTATGAAAACCGGGTCAGATCACATTTTAACCAGGTGATCTGACCCAATTTATTAAGCTTTAAACTTATCCACAGTCTGATGCAACATGCTGGCCTGACTGGCGACTTCTTCACTGATTTGCGCATTGTGTTTGGAAATACTCAGCGAGTCTTCTGAGATATCACGAATACGCACCACATTTTTATTCACATCAGCAGCGACTAAACTTTGCTCCTCCACCGCTGTCGCAATTTGAGTGGTCATATCCATAATCAGTCCCACATCGCTGGTAATTTGCCGTAACAACTCTATCGTAGAGCCTGCCTGACTGGCGCTCTCTTTACCTTGAGTCTGACAGTTTTGCATCACAGCCACAATATTTTTGGTGCGTTGTTGCAAGCCAGAAATAATTTTCTCAATCTGACCTGTAGACTCCTGAGTGCGCTGCGCCAAAGTACGGACTTCATCCGCTACCACGGCAAAGCCTCGTCCTTGTTCGCCCGCCCTTGCTGCTTCAATTGCGGCATTTAGCGCCAGCAAATTGGTTTGTTCAGCGATAGCCCGGATCACATCCAACACCGAACCTATAGTGGCACTGTCCTGCTCCAGCTCAGCCAACACAACAGAAGCCTGTTGTAACTCCTGTGATAAAGCGTTGATCTTGCTTACTGTTTGCTCCACTTCTTTCAAACCTGACAACGCATTGGTATTGGTATTTTGTGCTTTGGTAGCAGTGTTTTCGGTATTCACTGCTATTTCGTCCACTGTAGCGCCCATTTCGGTTACAGCGGTCGCCACCATGTCGCTTTCCAGTTGCTGTTGCGCCATACCTTTGCTGGTTTCGGCCGTTGATTTAGCCAACTCATTGGTCGCAGTATCCAGCATAACCAAAGCCTGATTGACGTTACCTACCAATTCCTGCACATCCGACAGCATATGATTAAAATCTCTGGCTAATTGGGTCATTTCATCCTGACCATCTTCAGCCACGCGCAAGCGAAAGTCGTTGTCTTGACGGACTAAACCTATAGTGGCGCACACTTTTTGGATAGGCACTAAGATGCTTTTACTGGTCATCAGCACCAGTGCTATCACCACTACCAACACCAGGACAAATAAACTGATGGCTAAGGTCTGACTGGCTGAGCTGGCCTGATTGACGGCGGCTTCAGTCCGCTCCGACATCAGAGCCAGGCTTTCTTCAGTCTGGTGAATAGCGTCACGCATTTGTCCCATCAGGCCTTGATCATGAGTTAAACCAATTTTTTGCTCACCTTCGACCAAACGCACAAAAGCTACACTGTAAGCATCAGCCAATTGCTGCATCTGTAGCGCTTGTGTTGTGTCTGAGATATTGCTTTGAATTTGGGACCGGAATGTGGTGAAACCTGTGTTAAAACTTTCCAGATACTTTAAATCCAGCCTCAGCATAAAATCTTTTTCAGCCCGGCGTAACTGCAGTAACTGAGTCGTCAGCATCAAATCGTTAGTGTCTTTAAAGGCTTGCTCCAGTTCATGGGCTTTGGCTCTTAACTCGCCATACAAACCCGATTGAGGATCTAAACCAACCTGCCCCGACAATTGCACCAGTTGATTAAATAACTCCTGATAACTTTTGGTGAAACCAATAAAAGAGTTTAAAGGTGCAACGTCTATACTGTGCGCTACCAGACCTTCGGCCAATAAAGCAGCCTTTTGATTCAGCTCAGTAGCGGTTTGATTAAATTTCTGCTGATACTCTAAATCGGAGCGCAGCAGGAAATCTTTTTCACTGCGTCTAAGTTGCAACACGTTCAGATTAAGCCGCTCCACTTCAAGACGGAGCTCCGCCAGTTTAGTCAGCTCACTGCTTTGAAACAGCAGCAACCCCAACATGATTAACATCGACACAGCCACAGTAATTGCATTGAGCAATAAACGCTGACGTATAGAAAACTGACGTAAAAAAGTCATAGAAGGTAACTCCAAAAAATACTGCGCAAGCAGTTGAATCAGCTAAGGATATAGAAACTACCAGTAATTATAGAGAGGGAATACAAAGCAAGCAGACTTTTACCAGGCTCACTGTGAAATATTTAATAAAAGTTGCAGAATCAATGCAGGATTTGTTGCGCCACCAGACAACTAGACAGACCTAAAGACGAGCCAGCCAGAATATCCAGCGGAAAATGTACGCCTAGCAGAATACGGGATAAGCCTATTAAACCGGCCCAACTAAAGGCCAACCAGGCCCAGTCCGGATAAAAAGATAACAAGGTGCTAGCCACCACAAAAGCGGCAGCTGTATGGCCCGATGGCAAACTGAATTTATCTGAGGCTTCGATATGAGCCTGCATCATGCCTGCCATCAACTGGTAAGGGCGCTGACGACGAATAGAGTTTTTTAACACCAGATACAGAGGCAATTCAATAGCAAAACTCAGCAGCAGCAGTTCAGTAAAAGCGCTGGCGTGAGTCAGTTCGAAGGCAAACAATAGCGCCACTAAAACCAGATACAAAGGGCCGTCACCGGTTTTGGAGCACCAGAAACTGAGTTGATGGATGCGCTTGCGTTCACTTTTACTAAACAGCATAAGAAAACAACGCTGATCCCATACTCCAAGTCGTTGTAACCACATAAGCAAGCCGCCGTTTTGCTTTGACTAGGTTCAGCTTAAAGTGGCTTAGTGACAAACACATGACAAAAAATAATCAATTAGCGCGATAAAGCGCAACCATTTAGCAACGCTAAAGCTTCTGCTTCAGGTAAAGGTTTGGCCAATAAATAGCCCTGAATCGCATCACAGGCTAAAGTACGCAGCAGCAGCAACTGAGTTTCAGTTTCTACCCCTTCTGCCAGAATGCGTTTGCCCAAACCATGCGCCAGCGTGATCATAGTCTTGACTATCATCATATCGGAATCGTTGGCGGCCATCTCAGTAACAAAACTACGGTCTATTTTAATTTTGTCGATCGGCATTTTGCGCAAATAACCTAAAGAGGAATAGCCGGTACCAAAGTCGTCAATAGAAACCCTGATCCCCATTTGTTGCAGCTCGTTAATGTAGTTCGAGCCTTTTTCCATATCGCCCATAGCAGTATTTTCTGTGATCTCCAACTCCAATACAGCGGGTGATACCTGATACTTGAGCAGCAACTGTTGAATACGGCTTTTTAAACCATCAACCTGAAAATGCACAGGTGACATATTCACGGCCAGTGGCACCTGAATACCTTGTTTTTTCCACTCAGCTAAAGTGCAGACTGCTTTTTCCAGTAGCAGTAAATCCAGCTCTTTACTCAATCCAACCTGCTCTACAAGCGGTAAAAACTGACAAGGCATCAACAAGCCTTTTTGTGGATGTTCCCAACGCACTAAGGCTTCAAAAGCCTCAATTCTTTGTTCACGCAGATCCCATTGCGGCTGAAAATAAAATACAAACTGATCATGCTCCAACGCCAACAACAAATCTTTTTCCAAACTGAGTAAGCGAGCCGACTCTTCTTCCATACCCGGCTGGTAAAAAGTACAGCGTTGCTGCAAACGTTTACAGTGGTGAAACGCAATATTGGCTTTTTGCAACAGCATATCTGCTTCCACAGCGTGCTGGGGCGCGCAAGCCAGACCTATGCTGGCGGTCAGTTTGATCAGGCCACTGTCTGTAGTAAAAGGCTTTTCAATTAACTGTTCCAGATGCTGCAGCGCAAATAACTTTTGCCGATCTGTTGTGCAATCCTCCAACACTAAAGCAAAGATATCGCCACCGGTACGGGCTATTAAGCAAGGTTTGACAATAGAGGATTCAAAGCGACGATTCACTTCACGTAAAATACGGTCGCCCTGTTTTAAGCCAACAGATTCATTCACTACTTTAAAACTATCTAAACCTATCATCAGCAAAATGATGGGTTTATCCGCCTGTAAAACCAAGGATAATTGCCGCAACAAAGCATCGCGGTTTAATGCGCCGGTTAAGGGGTCGTGGCTGTCCAGATATTGAGTTTTGGCGGTTAATTGCTGGTTGGTGCTACGTTCGTCTTCTTGCAACCAAATGATCAGACCTAACCCCAGAATGACCTGAACCAGCAGCTCCAAATGTTTAAAATACAGTATGATCTGGATAGATTCTTCCTGAACATCATGCAGCAGCATAGAGCCAGCACTGGCCAAAAATAAGCTTCCCCAAGCCAACATAGCACTGGCGACTACTTTAGTTGCAAAAATTCGTTTGGTTAAACTCCAAAGCCAGAATCCGGCCACACACAAGGCAAAGCCTATCAGCACCAGACGCATATAAAACTGCAAATATAAGGTCATCTCCTGCCACTGCGGCAGCAGTAAAAACAGAGTCACAGACAGCAAAGCTATGCTTGTCACCAGCAATAGCAATTGATTGACAGTTCGGGTTGCCAGTCGCTGCTGTTTAACCGCCTCATACACCCCAACTAAAATCCAAACCGCAAAACCGTAACAGAAGCTGATGTATAAAAACTTGACGCCTAAACCAAGAAATTCGGCAGCAAACACTGGCTGCCAAAATATTTCAACCAAAATAAAGGTGGCATAAGCGGTAAAACAGCTGAAAGCAATAGCCCATGATTTCAGATAACTACGTTGATAGACTTTAAAAAAATACCAAAGCAAAGCAGTAAGGGTAACGGCAAACCCTATCTGTGTCAGGTGCAACAAGGTACGGGCTAACAGCTCTGAGTTCAAAGGCAAAGTCCTGATTAAACAACTTAAATTAAATTAGCAAAATCACCTTAACACTGGCAATGCAGAGTCACAATCAAGCGACAGCAGAATAGTGAAAACTTAGGTATGAATAACTGCTGAGAAATCAGCATGGAGCAGATTGAGCGCTGTCAACGACCTTGCAGCTTCAGGTGAGACGGGTATACTGTGTTTTTGATCAAAGACTTAAGTTTGGAGCACAACATGGAATATAACACTTCGGAATTATGTGACCTTTACGCAGACATGATCGATGTGGTTGAACCCATTTTCGCCAACTACGGTGGTCGCCGTTCTTTTGGCGGCGTAATCCAGACCATTAAATGTTTTGAAGACAACGGTTTAGTTCGTCAGGCTTTAGCTGAACCTGGCGTAGGTAAAGTATTATTGATTGACGGTGGTGGTTCTTCGCGCCGCGCTTTGATTGATGGTGAATTGGCTTCTATCGCTGCGGCCAATGGCTGGGAAGGTATTGTTTGTTACGGTAGTGTGCGTGATGTCGACACTCTGGAAGACTTTGATATAGGTATTCAGGCGGTTAATGCTATTCCTGTAGGTGCCGATGACCGTGGTTTTGGCGAACACGAAGTCCCGGTCAACTTTGGTGGTGTGACCTTTTTACCTGGCGATCATTTGTATGCCGACAATACTGGCATTATTTTATCTCCTGAGCCTTTAGATCTGGAATAGCAGATGAGTGACGCGCTAATCCGTTATCAGGCCGCCTCTTTGGCGGCCTTTCAACAGGTCCGGGACGGTGAAACCCGCCTGGGTCAAGTACTATGTTATACCGATCCTGTTTTACCTCTGGCAGAAGCTTTAACTGCAGCTAAACAACAAGGCTGTGCTTTTGTGTTGCTCGGCGTGCCTGAAGATATAGGCCCACGCGCCAATTTGGGTCAGGGTGGTTCCGATCTGGGCTGGCAGGCTTTTATCCATAAATTTATTAACTTGCAGCAAAACGAATTTTTAGACGGATCACAGATACTGTTATTGGGTGAACTGAACTGCGCCGACCTGCAACAGCAAAGTCAAAATGCCGATGTCGCTACTTTACGCAGCCTCTGTGCAGAGATTGATTTACGTTTAGAGCCTGTGTTATTGGCTATTTTCGAGGCGGGTTTAACTCCTATAGTGATAGGTGGTGGTCATAACAACAGTTTGCCGTTGTTAAGCGCTTTAGCGAAAAACCAGCAGCAGGCGGTCAATTGTATCAACCTCGACCCTCATGCAGATTTTCGTTTACTGGAAGGCCGTCACAGCGGTAATGGTTTTAGTTATGCCAAAGCTCAGGGCCATTTAGATAAGTATCTGGTGATGGGCTTGCATGAACTGAAAAACTCGGCCAGCTCGTTAGCACAAATTAAAACCGCTGGTGTGGATGTATTCAGTTATCAGCAACTTTTTGTGCGGGAACAGGCCCCTTGGCCAGAACTACTTAAACTCTGGTTAAGCCAACGTGATCCACAGCAGGTGTTTGGTATAGAACTGGATACAGACGCTATTACTGGTATGCCGGTCAGCGCCTACAACAGTTGCGGAGTATCAGTGCAACAAGCTGAGCATTTCGTCTATTTGCTTGCAAGTCAGACTCAAAGCCGTTATCTGCATCTGGCAGAAGCTGCGCCAGCCCAGCACCCTGCGGGCTTAGCCGCAGGAATGAATGACGCAGGGCAAATCTTAACAGCTTTGGTCTGCGCCTTTTTGTTTGGTAAGGAGCAGCTTTAATAGGTCGCCTTGCTATAGCTCCACTGCTTGACCCACTCAGGAAAGGCATCCAGTGCAAAGGGCTTGGCATATAAAAAGCCCTGCCCTCTGGCACAGCCCATAGCTATTAGTTTTTGCTCCACTTCAGGCTGTTCAATCCCCTCGGCCACCACGATAAAATTCATATTTTTTGCCATATCAATAATGGCTCCCGTTATAGCGGTATGAGTATCAGAGCGGTGTAAGTCAAAGATAAAGGAGCAATCTACTTTGACCTGGCTGATCGGCAGTTCACGCAAATAAGCCAGCGAGGAAAATCCAGTACCAAAATCATCCAGCGCCAGTTCTACGCCAAGCTGCGCCAGGTGTTTTAGCATCCGCATAGCTTTGTCGGGTTCGGCCACCAACGCGCTCTCTTTCAGTTCCAGTACCAGTTGCGAAGCTTGCACTCTGTGACGTTTCAATAGCAGCTCAATGCTATCGACCAGTTCATCCTGCAGTAAATCTTTGCTGGAAATATTCACAGCTATCTTGCAATGGATCTCTTGCGCTGCAAGCTCTGCCAACGTCATCACGGCTTTTTCCAGCACCCATTGCGTCAGCGGGTAAATCACCCCCATTTGTTCAGCCAGCTCTAAAAACTCAGTGGGTCCCAGCAAACCACGGCGGGGATGATGCCAGCGCACTAAGACTTCACCTGCTAATACCTGACGGGAACTTAAGGCAATTTGCGGCTGAATATGTAGTTTCAATTGCTGCTGACCAATAGCATGACGCAATTCAGCCATTAACCCTAGTTTATCGTTGTTGTAACTGATTAGATCCGGATGAAAAACCCCAGAGCTGCTGTGCATCCATTGCCGGTTTTGCATCGCAAGATAGGCACGGTCTATCAAATCAGATAACAACTCGCCATGCTGCGGATAATGCGCAATACCACTTTGTAGTTGATATTCCACAGCACAACCATGAATAAGCAAAGCTTCAGGTACAGTGTGCTCCAATCGGCGGGCTATTTGCTCTGCTGCATGCTGGCGGATACTGGCATCGACCCAAAGTACGAAATCGACTCCACCTATATGCGCCACTTTACTGGTGTGTTTGTCTTGCTGTTCCAGCACCAGTAATTCCTGATCCTGCTGCACTGCTGCGTTGATACGTTGTGCTATCTGCACTAACACCAGATTGGCATTCTGGTGGCCAAGCGCCTGATTTACCCGCTCAAAGTTCTGAATTTTCACTAGCAGCAAGGACGCTTTTTGATTGGGGTGACTACGACACCAAAGTTCAAACTGCTGCTGTAACTGCAGTTTATTCGGTAAACCACTGGTGTCATCGCGCAAAGATAAAAAGGACAAATCTTTGGGTTTAGCGTCTTGCTGAACAGCCTTTTGCGCTACCAACTGTTTTTTTAGCAGCACAACCCAAAGTGCGAGTAGCAGCACCAGCAAAGTTAACAAAACAAGCAGATAAAACGAAGGCTGGCTTACCAAACCCTGAGCCAAAGCTGGGGCAGAGCTGGTAAGCAATAAAGCAGACAACAAAGACCGGGAAGATAACAGCACAGCCAGCACTCAAAAGATCAATAAGATCTTAAGATTACTCTGTTTTCCTGCCTTGTAAAGTTAGCCCAGTCCACGCAAATTGACTTCGCGCCCGCCCTTGACCAGTTGAGTTAAGCTATTCACACCAAACTGATAACACAACTCTGCTGGCTGACTGATTTGATACAGACCAAAATCAGCCAGTTGGCTTACAGCCAAGCTGCCTCTGTCGGCCATGCCTAAAGCTGCGGCAGCGTGTCGGGTCACTCCTGCTATAGCTTCTTGTGGCGTAAAACGGAATAAAGTACAGGCCATATTCAGCATTAAAGGCACATTACAGAAAGGCGAAGTACCAGGGTTTAAGTCGGTAGATATCGCCATAGGCACCTGATGCTGGCGCAATAGCTCAAAAGGCGGCAGCTTGGTTTCACGTAAAAAGTAAAAAGCACCCGGCAAAACTACTGCCACAGTGCCGGCAGCTTTCATCGCCAGCACGTCTTGTTCTTGCAGGTATTCAATATGATCGGCAGATAAACCACTGAATTCAGCCACTAAACTCGCACCACCTAAATGCGATAACTGCTCAGCATGCGCCTTGACTGGCAAACCTAAGGCCTTGGCTTTTTCAAATAACAAGCGGCTTTGCGCAACCGAAAAACCTATGCCTTCACAAAACACGTCGACGGCATCCACTAAACCTTGCTGATGCAGCGCAGGTAGCATTTCATCCACAACCAACTGCATATACTCATCTGGCCGACCGGCATACTCCACCGGCAAGGCATGAGCGCCTAAAAAGGTCTTCTGAATATCAACTGGATGAGTGCGATCAAGCTCTGCTGCGACTTCGAGTATTTTTTGCTCCGTTTCCAAATCCAGGCCATAACCAGATTTGATTTCAACAGTGGTCACGCCCTGACTCAACAGCGCATTTAAGCGCTGCTTACCCAGCACAAATAACTCTTCGTGGCTGGCGGCACGGGTGGCCGCCACAGTGGATTTAATACCACCACCCGCTTCTGCGATTTGCTGATAAGTAGCGCCATTTAAGCGCATTTCAAATTCGTTAGCGCGGCTGCCGGCATACACCAGATGGGTGTGGCAGTCGATAAAACCCGGCAATAACCACTGGCCTTTGCCATCATACAAAGGAGTTGATAACAAGTCAGTTTCTGGCAATTCTGCTTTAGGACCCAACCAGGCGATACGGCCATCTTTCACCGCCAGGGCGCCATTACTAATAGCTCCATAAGGCTGACCGTTATCAGTCATAGTAGCTAAATTGACATTAATCCAAATTGCATCAAAGACTTGCATTTTATTCCCCTGCACGGCTTGTGGTTTGCTCTTATCGGCCTGAAATTAATTCTACCCGATCAACTTGTATATACAACCAAATTCAGCTATTTTTCTCTGCATTCCACTTGAGGTGTCAAAACAACCATGGACAACAGTGCCGGGCAAAAGAAGTTTGCCACGATCAAAGATTACATTTTGAGTCAGGTCGAAACTGCGGCCTGGCCTGAGCATAGCCGTATTCCATCAGAAAACGAGCTTGCGACTCAGTTTGCAGTCAGCCGCATGACTGCACGTCGTGCTTTGCAGGAACTGACCGAACAAGGCGTGTTGTATCGCACTCAGGGGGTTGGTAGTTTTGTCGCCTCACCTAAGTCGCAATCCTCTTTGCTGGAAATCCGTAATATTGCCGATGAAATTCAGCGCCGTGGTCATTTTCATAAAGCAGAATTAGTGCAACTGACCAGCTTACCTTGCCCTGGTGTGGTTGCCACAGCATTAGGTTTAAGTCGCAATGCGCCGGTGTTTTTTTCACTCATTGTGCACTACGAAAACCAGCAGCCACTGCAGCTGGAAGCCCGTTATGTCAATCCAGAGCAAGTGCCGGACTATTTAGCTCAGGACTTTGTTTTGCAAACACCGCATGAATACTTAAGTGCTGTGGCGCCACTGACAGACGCCGAGCATATAGTCGAAGCCGTATTGCCGGATGAACTGACCCGTCAGCATTTAAAAATACCAGCTTCTGAACCTTGTTTACGCCTGACACGCCGCACCTTCAGTCGGGGTGGTGCTGTCAGTTTTGCCTATCTGACCTCTGCAGGCAGCCGCTATCGTTTAGGCGGGCACCTGACTATCCACCCTAAGACTTAAAGAGATAACCCTATGAGCAATCCACGTTTAGACCCAAGCCGTGTGATCCGTGCCGCCCGCGGCAGTGAAATTACCGCCAAAAGCTGGCAGACCGAAGCCGCCAAACGTATGTTGATGAATAACCTCGACCCTGAAGTCGCCGAGCATCCAACCTCTTTAGTGGTGTACGGCGGCATAGGCCGTGCTGCCCGTGATTGGGCTTGTTACGACAAAATTATCGAAGTACTGGACAGATTAAATGACGACCAGACCTTATTGATCCAAAGCGGTAAACCCGTCGGTGTATTCCCGACTCACCCGGACGCGCCTCGTGTGTTGCTGGCTAACTCTAATCTGGTACCTAACTGGGCCAACTGGGAACATTTTAACGAGCTGGATAAACAAGGCCTGATGATGTACGGCCAAATGACAGCAGGTTCCTGGATCTACATTGGTACTCAGGGCATAGTTCAGGGCACCTACGAGACTTTTGTCGCCATAGCGAAACAACATTTTGCCGGTGAGCCACAGGGTAAATGGGTTCTGACCGGTGGTTTAGGTGGCATGGGTGGCGCTCAGCCATTGGCGGCCACTATGGCTGGTTTTCATATGATTGCCTGTGAAGTCGACGAATCCCGTATCGATTTCCGTCTGCGCACTGGGTATGTTGACCAAAAAGCCTACAACCTGGATGAAGCTTTAGCTCAGCTTGAAGCTGCCAAAGCATCAGGTAAACCCACTTCTATCGGCTTATTAGGCAATGCTGCTGATATCTTCGCTGAACTGGTGAAGCGCAATATCATTCCTGATGTAGTGACTGACCAAACTTCTGCGCACGACCCGTTAAACGGTTACCTGCCACAAGGCTGGACTATGCAGCAAGCAGCAGAACGCCGCCTTGAAAGCGAAACTGCAGTAGTGCAAGCCGCTAAAGCTTCTATGGCCATTCAGGTTCAGGCTACTTTGGATATGCAAAGCAAAGGCGCTGTGGCTGTGGATTACGGCAACAATATCCGCCAGATGGCGCTTGATATGGGTGTAGCGAACGCTTTTGATTATCCGGGTTTTGTGCCCGCTTATATTCGTCCACTGTTTTGTGAAGGCATAGGTCCATTCCGCTGGGTGGCGTTATCTGGCGATCCGGAAGATATCTACAAAACTGACGCAAAAGTCAAAGAGCTGATCCCTGACAATCCACATTTACACCGCTGGCTGGACATGGCGCGGGAGCGCATTAAATTCCAGGGTTTACCAGCCCGTATTTGCTGGATTGGTTTAAAAGACCGCGCCCGCATTGCGTTAGCATTTAACGAAATGGTGAAAAACGGCGAATTAAAAGCCCCTATTATCATTGGTCGTGACCATTTGGATTCAGGCTCTGTCGCCAGTCCAAACCGCGAAACCGAAGCCATGCTGGATGGCTCAGACGCTGTATCTGACTGGCCATTATTAAATGCTCTGCTTAACACAGCAGGCGGCGCGACCTGGGTGTCTTTGCACCACGGCGGTGGCGTAGGTATGGGCTACAGCCAGCATTCTGGTGTGGTGATTTTAGCCGATGGTACAGAGGCCGCAGCACGTCGTTTAGGCCGCGTATTGTGGAATGACCCAGGCACTGGCGTGATGCGTCATGCCGATGCAGGTTATGACATAGCGAAAAATTGCGCCCGCGAACAAGGCCTTGATCTGCCAATGGTTAACCAGAACTAATTTGAAGGATAACAACATGACTTACGCTTTAACCATCACCCCTGGTGAACTGACTCTGGCGCAACTGCGTCAGGTACAACAACATGCTGTGACTCTGACGTTAGACCCGGCCGCTTTACCAGCTATTGAAGCATCCGCTGCTACTGTGGCAAAAATTGTCGCAGAAAACCGCACTGTCTACGGCATCAATACTGGTTTTGGTTTATTGGCCAATACCAAAATTGAAAAAGACAAACTGGAAACGCTGCAACGTTCTATCGTTTTATCGCACGCTGCTGGTTTTGGCGATCTGATGGACGACAGCACAGTACGTTTAATGATGGTGCTGAAAATTAACTCTTTGGCCCGTGGTTATTCAGGTGTGCGTCCGCTGGTGATTAACGCGCTGATCCAACTGGTCAATGCTGGTGTCTACCCTTGTATTCCGAAAAAAGGTTCAGTCGGCGCCTCAGGCGACTTAGCACCTTTATCTCATATGGTGTTGCCTTTAATTGGTGAAGGCGAAGTCTGTATCGCTGGTCAGATTTACTCGGCCAAAGAAGGTTTAGCTATAGCGGGTTTAGAGCCTATTACGTTAGCGGCTAAAGAAGGTTTGGCTTTATTAAACGGTACTCAGGCGTCCACTGCTTTTGCTCTGGAAGGTTTATTCCGTGCAGAAGACTTATATGCAGCAGGTTCTGTGATTGGCGCAATGAGTGTGGAAGCCGCTATGGGCAGCCGCTCGCCTTTTGATGCCCGTATTCATGCTGTGCGTGGTCAGCAAGGCCAGATTGATGCCGCTCTGATTTACCGCCATTTATTAGGTGAAAGCTCAGAAATTGCCGACTCACACATCAACTGTGAAAAAGTACAAGACCCTTACAGTTTGCGTTGTCAGCCTCAGGTGATGGGTGCCTGTTTAGCGCAAATCCGTTTTGCAGCTTCTGTGTTATTGGTAGAAGCCAATGGTGTGACTGACAACCCACTGGTGTTTGCTGCAGAAGATGACATTATCTCTGGTGGTAACTTCCACGCTGAACCTGTGGCTATGGCAGCCGATAATCTGGCTTTGGCTATTGCTGAAATTGGTTCTATTTCAGAGCGCCGTATGGCACTGTTAATCGACTCACATTTAAGCAAGTTACCGGCTTTTTTAGTCAATAACGGCGGCGTAAACAGCGGCTTTATGATTGCTCAGGTCACAGCTGCAGCTTTAGCTTCAGAGAATAAATCTCTGGCGCATCCGGCGTCTGTCGACAGCTTACCTACCTCAGCTAATCAGGAAGACCATGTGTCTATGGCCACTTTTGCTGCCCGTCGTTTAGCAGATATGGCAGAAAATACCTTAGGCGTATTGGCCGTTGAATATCTGGCAGCAGCTCAGGGTATGGACTTCCGTGCGCCACTTAAAGGTGCTGCAGCCGTGGAACAGGCAAAGGCTCTGCTACGTAAAGAAGTCAGCTTTTATGATGTCGACCGCTACTTTGCACCTGATATCGAAAAAGCAGCTGAACTGTTACGTCATGGCCGTTTAAATTCTTTATTACCGGCTAATTTATTAAGCAGTTTTTAAACCATTAGTTTAATTACGCCTTTTAACAAAGAGCACCAAAACGGTGCTCTTTTTTTATAAGAAAAAACTAAATTTGCACCAATCTGGCTAGACCAGTTAAAAAAACTTTGTTAGTTTCAGCCTTCCATTATCTTTTGCCTTTTTTCTAACCAATACTAAAACCATAACAGCAGTTGGAATTTGTCTATGAAACTTCGTGTCGCACATAAAATTTATCTGGGCTTTGGCTTTATTGCCTTGCTGCTATTAGTCGCCAGTTTATCGTCACTCTGGAGTTTCGCTGTAGTGAATAGCACCAGCAGCCAGATGAATGAAACCGCAGTGCCGGTGCAACAACAAAGCAATATGGCGCAAATTCAGCTCCTTAAACTAGCGAAGTTATCTGCTCTGGGTTATACCGCCGAAGATGCGACCAAAATTACCGCATACCAAAACGAATTTATCCAGACGTCAGACGTTTACCGTAGCAAAATGACCAGTCTGACCCCTTTAGTTGCAAAAGAGCCTGGTCTGCAAAAACCTTTAGCTGAAGCTCAACAAACCTCTTTAGCCTATCAACAAGCTGTAGAACAGCTATTTACATCGCGTTTAGAAGCTATAGCTTTGGCAGATAAAGCGGCGGCAGAACTGAAAGAGTTAGAAAATCTGATCGATGCTGCTGGCGCCACACTGGTTGATATTTCATTTTTAGAAGCTCCCGGCAAAAGTGCACAAATGGCTTTATTGGAAGGTGCTGCAGGCCGGGTGGATGGTCAGTTGTTAGGTTTGATGAAAACTGTGCGCGAAATCGCAGCCATGACCGATCCGGCGCAACTTGCCAGCAGCCAGGAGAATCTGGAGTTTGCTTTTAGTGATATGCAAAGCAACCTGGATTACATTGCTAATATAGTGAAGCAAGTGGGAGCTGATGATTTGTGGCAGGATTTCCTGGCACAGCTCGCTCAGGCAAAGAGCAGGATTGAAAGTGAAAATAGTCTGGTCAGCATTAAGTTGCTACAGGTCAGCCAGCTGCAAACAGCAAGGCAGCAACTGGATTTGTCTGAACAACAAGTGACTCAGGCTGTGGCTGCATTGGATCAAATGATTGGCCAGGCGGATAGTCAGTTTAACTCTCTACAGCAGAATTTATCCTCAGCCTTAAACTCAGGCACCATAAGAGCGGTCATCATGCTGATTGTGTTGGTAGGTCTGGCCATAGGTGCTGCTTATCTGACGATTAAAGCCATGATCACGCCTTTAGCCGGTATCAACAGAGTGCTGGATCAAATCGCAAAAGGCGATTTAAGCCGAGAGCTGAGCATTAATTCAGACGACGAGTTTGGTGAATTATCCGCCAATGTCAACACACTGATCAAAGCCCTGCGACAACTGATTGAGCAAATCCAGCAAGGCGTATTGGAACTGAATCAAAGTGCGCGTTTATCCAGTCAGGAAGTCAGCGCTATTCACCAGGCTTTAAGTACCCAACATCATCAGGTGGCAGAGGTAAACGGTATTACCCATCAATTGGCAACCAATACCCATCAGATTGCTGAACAGGCAGATATGGCGCAGCAACAAATGCAGCAAGCTCTGACGCAAAGCCAGCAAATTGATCAGGTCTCAGCAGCCAATAACAGCCTGATCCAGGAGTTGGCGCAACAGCTGAATGATACCAGCACGACCATGCAGGCGGTAAATACTGAATCAAACAACATAGGTGGCATTCTGACCACCATTCGTGGCATCGCCGAACAGACCAACCTGCTGGCATTAAATGCAGCGATAGAAGCTGCCAGAGCAGGTGAGCAAGGTCGCGGTTTTGCGGTTGTTGCAGACGAAGTCCGTTCTTTAGCGGTGCGCAGTCAGCAAGCCACAGATGAAATCCGCACTATGATCGGCAGTTTGCAACAACAAAGTATACATGCGGTAAAATCTATCGAAAAAGGCCAGATGGATGCGAATAACTGTGTGGCACAAAACGGTCAGTTGATGACAGCCTTAGCTGAAATTAATCATGCTATTGAAGCCATGCATCAGATCAGCGATAACATAGCCACTACAACATCCAGTCAATTGCAACTTGGTACTGCGATAGAACAGAGTATGCACAGTATGGTGGAGTTAGCAGAACAAAGTACTGAACGCGCTACCTCGACTTTAGAACAAAGCGCTCAGGTCGCGACAGCTGCAGGCACACTGGAAAACGCAGTGCGTAGCTTCAAGTTGCATTAAGTCGCGCCTCTTAGCACAGCCATCAGCCAGAGCTATTGCCTTGGCTTTTTTATCACAAGTTATCTCGTCCATCAGGCACAATCAGCTCCCTTTTAATCCGCAGGGGTTTTAGCAGCTTCTTTTGTAATACAGACTTGAGTAACGCGGCACCAAACCCAGTAGGTGTATAAAGCGAAGCCCTTAGTAAAAGTAGCTCTTTGCAGCTGTATTTAAACTCTCTCAGGGATGCAGAATAAAACTCAGGACAGCTCAGTGTGGAGGTTAAAAAAATGGCCAGACAGTGTCTGGCCAGGCAGGAAGTGTGTAATCCGTTATCTTTGTTCGTTCCATGTCTAACATTCGTAAACGCTTGATCATCATGACAAATTTGGCGATAAAAACATGACGAAAGCTTTATATAGCTTTACATCAGCCTTATATCAGCGCTAATTGACTGAAATTTTCAGCATTGATGTATTTTTTCAGTCGCTGTTGGTCAAAAAGTTCGATCCCCGCCTCAGCTGCAAACAGACGCACCTGGCTATTAATTTTCTGATAGCAGACAATTAAGCCACGCTGACAATTGAGCGATAACATTTGCTGAAATACAGAACGAACCTGGGCCACAGTTAAAGCCTGATCCAATTCAGGTTGGATATAAAGCAACAAAGCCTGCTGCTGACGGCGAACTAAGAAGTGAGAATCACAGTCTTCTACCGATTCCATTTCACGGCCAAAAAACTGCAATAAATGCTGAGTATTTTCTTTGAACTGTTGCTGTTGTCGCCCAAGCTTAGTGCCTTGTGGCCACCACATAGGGTTCAGCACTTCTTCCTGACGTTCCAGTTCCAGAAAGGCCAGAATATTAAACAACAACGCCAGCAGAAACATGGAGACAAAGAGCCACAACATGACACTGGACCAAGTGGCACTTAACACCCAACTTTGACCGCCAGATAAAACTGAATATTCAGAAAACAACAGGTAGGTTGCCCCTGCAACTATTCCTGCGGCTGTCGCAATACATGAGCTGATCAACCATTTGTTATTCATCACAGACTCTCCTGACAGATTTGATAGTTGTAGTATCAAATTTGTCAGAGCTTTTTACCTGAAATAACCCTGATATTTGCTTTATATCTGTTTAACCTGCGTAGTTAAAGCTGCTGCTTTGTTGGCTTCATGTTCTCGACCACTTGCCGCCTCGCCGCAACTTCAACTACTTTGGTTAAATCTGAGACTTGTGTAGTTAAAGCTGCTGCTTTGTTAGCTTGGTGTTTTCGCTCAGCATTGAATTGGAATTTGAGACGGGCGACCATAACGGTCGCCCCTTATATGGACTCCCCTGAACTATCAACAGATTTTCTCACACTGGTATAG
>NZ_LAMX01000016.1:0-186149 GCF_001275035.1 Rheinheimera sp. KL1 | reverse complement strand
TTTGTGTGACAACTTCACCATAATCCCTCGCAGGGAGGGGAGTCCATACATCTACAATGAGCAACCCTAAATACCGTAGGGGCGACCTTTATGGTCGCCCGCAAAGCAACAACATCTATTCCGTAGCATCACCAGCCACTTCACCGGTCAGCAGCTCGTCTATACGCTGCAAACCACGAGGCAGCTTGTTACCACGACGGCCACGTTCCCCTATGTAATGGGCTAAATCATCCACCTTGATGGTCATTTTGCGTTTACCTGCCACTAGAGTCACAGCTGTGGCAGCAGGTACTACGGTTAATAGTTTCAGATACTCTTCACGACTGGCGGCACGGGCTGAAGGGATAGACAATATCTTATTGCCTTTACCTTTACTCAACTGAGGTAAATCAGCCACAGGGAACACCAGCATACGACCTTCAGTACTGATGGCGACCACTAAATCTGTTTCCGGATTTTTAATAGGCACAGGTGGTAATACTTTAGCGCCAGTCGGTAAGCTTAATACCGCTTTACCGGCTTTATTACGGCTGACTAAATCGGCAAAAGTGCCAACAAAACCATAACCAGCATCACTGGCCAGCAATAACTTCTGGCTGTCTTCCGCCATCAGTACATGCTCAAAGGTCTCGCCTGCCACGAGAGTAAAGCGGCCTGTTAAAGGCTCCCCCTGGCCACGGGCTGAGGGTAAATCATGAGCCTCCGCCGCAAAGCTGCGCCCCGATGAGTCGATAAAGGCAGCGTATCTGTTACTGCGGCCCATAGCAGCCGCTTTAAAACCATCCCCCGCTTTGTATTGCAGGCTATTGCCGTCGACATCATGACCTTTGGCACAGCGCACCCAGCCTTTTTCTGACAACACAACAGTGACTGCTTCGCTTGGCAGTAATTCTTTTTCGCTTAAGGCTTTGGCTTCTTCGCGCTGAACTATCGGGCTTCTGCGGTCATCGCCATATTTTTCTGCATCCGCAAGCAACTCTTCACGAATCAGTTTGGTCAGCTTTTTCTCTGAACCTAAAATACCTTCTAAGTAATCACGCTCTTTTTCCAGCTCGGCTTGTTCGCCGCGGATTTTCATCTCTTCAAGCTTGGCTAAATGACGTAACTTTAATTCCAGAATAGCTTCAGCCTGACGTTCAGAAATGCCAAAGTGCGACATCAACACAGGTTTTGGCTGATCGTTCTCACGGATGATTTTGATCACTTCATCAATATTTAAAAAGGCGATCAACAAACCTTCTAAGACATGCAATCTGTCCAGCACTTTATCTAAACGGAATTGCAGACGACGACGCACTGTATCACGGCGGAACACCAGCCATTCCGACAAGACTTCCACTAAGTTTTTCACCCGGGGTCTTTGGTCCAACCCCAGAATGTTTAAATTGACCCGATAGCTTTTTTCCAGATCCGTAGTGGCAAACAAATGTGCCATCAGCTGTTCGACGTCTATGCGGTTGGAACGCGGCACTATCACAATACGAGTCGGGTTTTCATGGTCGGACTCATCACGCAAATCGCTGACCATAGGCAGTTTTTTTGCGTTCATCTGAGCAGCTATCTGTTCCAGCACTTTGGCACCCGAGGTTTGGTGCGGCAGCGCTGTGATAATAATGTCGCCATCTTCCAGCTGATACAAACCACGCATCTTGATACTACCGCGGCCTGTTTCGTACATAGCCTGCAGTTCATGCGCCGGACTAATAATTTCAGCGTCGGTTGGATAATCCGGCCCCTGAATATACTGCATCAAATCAGGCACTGTGGCTTTAGGGTTGTCTAGCAAATAGGCGGTTGCATTGGCCACTTCACGAGCGTTGTGCGGCGGAATATCTGTCGCCATACCTACAGCTATACCCGTCACGCCGTTGAGCAAAATATGCGGTAAACGCGAAGGTAAAGTGCGGGGTTCGTCCATAGTGCCGTCAAAGTTCGGCACCCAGTCCACAGTACCCTGCCCAAGCTCGTTTAATAACACTTCGCTGAAACGGGACAATTTGGCTTCGGTATAACGCATCGCAGCGAAAGACTTTGGATCGTCCGGCGCACCCCAGTTGCCCTGACCATCCACCAGTGGGTAACGGTAAGAAAAGGGCTGAGCCATCAGTACCATAGCTTCGTAACAGGCGCTATCTCCATGAGGATGAAACTTACCTAACACATCACCGACAGTACGGGCAGATTTTTTGTACTTTGCCAGATGCGATAAACCCAGCTCTGACATCGCATAAATAATACGGCGTTGTACTGGTTTTAAACCGTCGCCGATAAAAGGCAGAGCACGGTCCATAATGACGTACATCGAATAGTTCAGGTAGGCTTCTTCAGTGAAGCGACGCAGCGGCAGCTGCTCTGTCCCTTCATTGGATATTATAATATCTGTCATAGTTAGCTTATAGCCTGTTTCTAGTGTGTTTTCTCAAGTGACTTTTGCTGCAATTGTGCCTGCATCTGGGCCTGACGGCGTGCCAGTTGCCACAGCAGTAATACCAGTAAAATTAAACTGGTAGAGCCAAAGAGCCCAATCCATAACCATTGGTTTTGTCTTTTACGTTCTGCTTCCTGCAGGCGCAGAGCCTGTAATTCATTGTCTTTTTCCAGCAGTTCATTTTGTGCTTGCTGGCGCTGTGCATCAAAACCTAAACGCAATTTTTCGACCGACAGCTCATGCTCTTTATTGCGTAATTTGTGATAGCCCTTAAAAAACTGGTCCAGATGCTCATAGGCCTTTTGATAACGACCCGAGTCTGCTTCCAGCTTGGCTTTTAAATTCAGGATCCATAACTGGCTTGATTGATTGGCATCATTTTCTTCTTTGCTTAAGCTTTGCTCCGCCTGAGCCAATTCCTGACTGGCTAAAGAGGTTTGCCCTAATTCACGATAAATCAGCGCTTTTTCGTAATGATGTATTGAGTTTTGATAAGTCGACTGCAAGCCTGGCAAATACTGTTCAGCTTTTTCGATATAGGCTAAAGCAGCATCCAGCTTTTCATTATCTTTGCTGGTAGAAGCCAGACCCAAATAGGCGAAATACAAATTAGCCTGATCCTGCTGCGCCACCGCCAACTGCAACAGCTGATCATAACTTTGCATAGCTTTGTCGTACTGTTCTAAGTAGCTGTAACTTCTGGCCAGATTAAACAGCACATCCATTTTGTCTTTTTGCCAACCTAAGGCCTCATAACCTGCAATAGCCTTTTCCATAAAGTCTATGGCTTCTTTGTCAAAACCAAGGCCTACGTACAACAACCCTAATTCAGCATTTACGTAGGCGAGAATTTCAGGGTCTTTTAGCACCAGAGCTCTGTCATAACTGCTTTTGAGCAGCACCAAAGCCTCCTGAAACTTATCCTGAATGCTGTAAATAGCTGCAATATTAATGTCCGCTTCGATATGCAGTTTTTCAGCCTTTAACTCTGCCGCCAAAGCCGAGGCTTGCTGATAATAATGCAAGGCCTGCTGATACTGGCTTTGCATCTCCAGGGCAAAACCTAAATTGTTCCAAAAATCGATGGTGATTAAATCCCGGTGCTCGCCCAGTAAAGCCAAACCTCGCTCAGCCACTTCCTGTTGCTGCTGGTGTTTGCCCAAACTTTCATACACATCAGAGAGCTGTAATAAGTACTGCACCTGCAGCTCAACAGGCCAATCGCCATAAGCCGACTGTTGCTGCTGCAGAAGTTGCAGCATTTGCTCGGGTTGTTGCGCTTTTTGTTGTTTGACCTGCACCAGCCATTGAGGCCAGACCGCTTCTTCCGCCTGCAGCGGAGCTGCCAAACAAAAACAGAGGCTTAACAGAGTTCCCCATGTTCTGAGGTATTGTTTTTGTTTCATCTGTAATCCCTCAGGCACGGCTCAATAGCTACACAGCCACTATAGCGCGGTCGCCTTTCATCTCCAGCCAGTCTTTCCGGTCTGTGGCCCGTTTTTTCGCCAGCAACATATCCATCATTTCCATCGTCTGTACCAAGTCATCTATGGTCAGTTGCACCAGACGTCTGGTGTTTGGATCGATAGTCGTTTCGCGCAGCTGTAATGGGTTCATTTCACCCAGACCTTTAAAACGTTGCACGTTGATTTTGCTGCGTTTTTTCTCGGCTTCTAACCGGTCAAGAATGCCTTTTTTCTCGTCTTCATCCAGCGCATAAAATACTTCTTTGCCACAATCAATACGGTACAAAGGCGGCATAGCGACATAAATATGCCCTGCTTCCACCAACGGGCGGAAATGGCGCATAAACAAGGCACACAATAAGGTTGCGATGTGCAAACCATCTGAGTCGGCGTCAGCCAGAATACAAATTTTGCCGTAGCGCAGCTGACTTAAATCGGCTGAGTTCGGGTCCATACCTATAGCCACAGAAATATCATGTACTTCCTGTGAACCCAGAATTTGCTCAGATTCCACTTCCCAGGTATTCAGAATTTTACCGCGCAGTGGCATGACAGCCTGGAATTCACGATCCCGAGCCTGCTTGGCTGAACCGCCGGCTGAATCCCCTTCGACAAAAAACAGTTCTGTACGGTTTAAATCCTGCGAGGAACAGTCCGATAACTTGCCTGGCAAGGCAGGACCAGCAGTGACTTTCTTACGGATAATTTTTTTCGCCGCACGCAAACGTTTTTGCGCATTGTTGATACAAAACTCAGCCAGTTGTTCAGCAATGTCCGTGTGTTCGTTCAGCCACAAACTAAAAGCGTCTTTGACCACACCGCTGATAAAAGCCACAGCCTGACGGGACGATAACTTCTCTTTAGTCTGACCAGCAAACTGCGGTTCCTGCATTTTTAACGACAGGATATAACTACACCTGTCCCAGACATCTTCAGGCGTTAATTTAATGCCACGCGGCAATAAATTACGGAATTCACAAAAATCACGCAGCGCCTCTAACAATCCCTGACGTAAACCATTGACGTGTGTGCCGCCCTGAGCTGTTGGGATCAGGTTGACATAACTTTCTGTCACCAACTCGCCGCCCTCAGGCAACCAGAGCACGGCCCACTCCACGGCTTCATGGCTGGCGCTTAAGCTGCCAACAAAAGGCTGCTGAGGCAAAGCGACCATGTCTTTGACCGCATCCATTAAATAGTCACGGATACCGGCCTGATAACACCACTGATAACTCTGGTTGTTTACTTTGTCGTCAAACTTGATGGTGAGGCCAGGACACAATACCGCTTTGGCTTTGAGCACATGCAGCATACGGCTGACCGAAAACTTCGGCGAGTCAAAATAATCAGGGGCAGGCCAGAAACGTACTCTTGTGCCTGTATTACGTTTACCTACAGTACCGGTAATTGCCAGTTCGCTGACTTTATTGCCGTGTTCAAAGGCTATTTCATACACATTGCCATCACGGCGCACCGCCACATCGACCCGGCTGGACAAGGCGTTGACCACAGAAATACCTACGCCGTGTAAACCACCGGAGAACTGATAGTTTTTATTGGAGAACTTACCACCAGCATGTAAACGGCAGAGGATCAGTTCAACACCAGATACCCCTTCTTCCGGGTGGATATCCACCGGCATACCACGCCCGTTGTCTATGACTTCCAGCGACTGATCTTCGTGCAAAATCACATGCACTAAATCGGCATGGCCAGCCAAAGCTTCATCGACGCTGTTATCTATTACTTCCTGGCCTAAGTGGTTAGGACGGGTGGTATCGGTATACATACCTGGACGGCGCTGCACTGGCTCAAGGCCGGTCAGCACCTCAATGGAATCGGCGTTGTATTGCTGGTCTGTCATAAGGCAAACATCACTTCTTTGATGACTAAATCACTCATTGAATATACCCAAAGTAATCTGAGTATCACTATCTGCTCTTTGCAGCTACTTCAAATAGGGTATAACTGTATTAACAACCAGTGTTTTACTCTAATTGGCAAAACTTGACAATAGCGGGCAGGCAATTGGCATAGCCCTGATAGCTATGATCCCCACCTGGTTGCACATCTACTGTACAACCAGCATAAAACTGCAGCGCTTTGCGATAATCCAGCACTTCATCGCCTTGCTGCAACAGCACCAGATACCTGTCCAACGCAGATGGCTTATGCTCAAGTTCAGCCAGCAGTGGCATATGCTCTGCTGCCACTTTAAAATCCTGTTTCAGCACCGGATGATGGTAAGTACCGAAATGCTGACTTAGCAGCTCATAAGGGGCCACAGCCGGGTTAATCAGTGCGGCATAACAACCGTTTTTTTCGGCCAGATAAGTGGCTAAAAAACCACCTAAGGAACTGCCAATCACCGCATCAGGACGCCGGCCATTCAGCGCCTGCTCAATGGCACTTACAGCTTCTCTTGGCGTATAGGGTAAATCCGGCAGCAACAGTTCGACATCAGGCAATTGCTGCTGAAAAAAACCTTTGGTGATAAGAGCTTTTTCGGATTGCGATGAACTGGCAAAGCCATGTAAATAGACAACAAGTTTAGACATTTACCCTTCCAGAAATTGCCAATCTACTGCGCTAGCCGCTTTTGCATTGGCATTAAAAATCCATTCAATATAACCAGGACGAGCAGCAACAGGCTGATAGTCTGGTGTTAACAAAAACTGTACCGAACTGGCAGGACAGCCCACCAGTTGGATACCCTGCTGTATTTTGTCATAGGCATAATGACAATGACCATGGGCAACCCCCTTAATACGCCGATCAGAGCCGATGATCTGCCATAATACCGAGGCATCCAGTTGTATATGCTGGTCAATAAAACTGCCCATGGGGCTGATATGATGATGGCAAAACAACCAGACTGCAGCTTCAGCAGGATAAGACAACAACTGCTGTTGTAACTGCTGCTGCCGTGTTGTATCGAAATAACCAGCCGGTGTCGGTCCTTTGCTATTGAGTAAACACAACCGCCAGTCGCCCAGACTTAGCTCCATATCCGGAGAAAAAGGTGATGATACAAAAGCCTGTTGCATCAACTCCATATCGTCATGATTACCAGGCAGATAAAATACAGGGCAAGACCAGCCACTGAGGAGTTGTGCGAGCAGTTGGTAGGAAGCCAGACTATGATCCTGAGTTAAATCGCCGGTCAGGATCAGCGCATCGGGTTGATCCCGATGCAGTTGGCTGACGAGCGCTGCTAACTGACGATAAGGCTGCACACCGTAAAACCAGCCGTCCGGTTCCGCCAGCAGATGACAATCAGAAATTTGAATTACACGATAAGAGTCTTGCAGCGCAAACACATAGGCCATCAGGCTAATAACTCAGCATTCTGATAACCACGGCGTGAGCATAAATTCAGCCAGTCGCGCAGTAACAAATTAATCTGGCGTTTTTCATCCGGCAATAACATATCCACATTCGGATAACTGTAGACCGCCTTTAATTGCCGAACCTGCTGACAGGCCAAGACTTCCGCCAAACGGGCATCGTGGTACAAACGTACTTCAAAACGGGGCTTTAACCAGCCTGTCATCGACTGGCTAATGAGTTCAATACTGACGGTGGTGGTGTATTTACACAGCTCTAACAGCTCAACCTGATAACTTTCGCTGGCGTTAATGTGAATGAGGCAACGCTGGCCTGCGCGTTGATTGACCGGCAGAAAAAAACGTAGCTGTGCGTAATTCCTCTCACATAAACTGAGAAAATCAGGCAAGTAAGGCACATAACGTTTTCGGGCCAGATTTGGCATACCAGCGACTTAACCTCTCTTGTAGTGAATTTATTCAGCCCAGCCCTGGCGTACCTTGTCCAGATTCAAGGCTAACCATTGCAGGGCGATGACAGTAGCCGCATTATCAATTTTGCCATCCTGTAGCAATTGCATAGCGGTCTGGCGCGATAAGCTGTGAACTTTAATATCTTCCTGCTCGGATGCCAAGCCATAGATACCAGTTTCTACTTGCTGCTGAAGCCGCGCCAGCACTAAATAAATACGTTCTGTACTGCCACCTGGGCTACTCTGATAGCTAAGCATAGGCCAGAATTCTGTTAGCTTCAGACCTGCTTCCTCTTCTGACTCACGTTGTGCGACTTGTTCAACACTTTCCCCCAGCTCAATCATGCCGGCTATAGCTTCCAGCAACCATGGGCCGTTTGGATTCTGCAAAGCACCAATGCGAAACTGCTCAATCAGCACCAGACTGTCATTTTTTACATCATAAGGCAGCACAATGACGGCATGACCACGCTCGAATAATTCCCGCTTTACTTCGTCACTCCAACCTCCGTTAAACAACTTATGCCGTACTTTGTAGCTGTCGATCCGGAAAAAACCCTGAAAAACTGTGGTCTGGTCGAGTATTTTTACATCAGAACGATGAAAGGATGGATAATTTTCTGGCTTGAAATCAGACATTTGAAGACTCACATTCTGTTACACTTGAAGCTATGCTGTTTACGCTTTAATCATTACTTAGTTAATACCAACAAGGTATTATTGGTTCACTTTCGCAACATTATGGACTTTCGGTTATGAAAAAAACCTTGTTAGGCACGTTGGTAGGCTCGGCACTGGCTCTTCTGAGTGTGCAGGCGAATGCCGAAAATTTGCAAACCATTTATCAGTTAGCCACCAAAAAAGACCCGCAGGTATTAAAAGCTGCCGCCACCCGTGATGCAGCAAAAGCCGGTATTGATGTGTCTAAAGCCCGTTTACTGCCACAGGTTAATTTAACCGCTGGTGCAAATAAATCCTTCAGCGACCAACTCGATAATGATACAGGCGGTCAGTTTAAAACTGAATCGACTACAACCAGCGCAGGCATTAGTTTACGTCAATCGATCTTTGACTGGAGCCGTTATGAGAACCTGTCTATCGCTGAAAAAGCTGCATTGCAAGGTCAAACGGCTTATGACGCTGCGGTACAAACCCTAATAGTTCGTGTCTCTCAAGCTTATTTTGATGTATTAACAGCGAACGATAATTTAAGTTTTGTTGTCGCAGAAAAACGCGCCATTGAACGTCAGTTGGAACAAACCAAACAACGTTTCGCTGTAGGTTTAACGGCTATCACAGACGTACATGAAGCTCAGGCGCAGTACGACAGTGCAGTTGCCCGTGAAATCAGTGCTCAGAATGATTTAGAAACAGCCCGTGAATTTTTACGCGAAATTACCGGCGAATACCATTCACAACTGGATTCATTAAACACAGCACGTTTCAGCACCAGCCAGCCGACACCAAATAACGCACAGGATTGGGTGCAAACTGCACAGGACAATAACCTGGAGCTGAAAATTCGTAAGCTGTCGTTAGATATTGCAGAGCACAATATCCAGATTGCCAAATCTGGCCACTACCCTACTGTTGATCTGACAGCTCAGACAGGTTTTAGTAACAGCACCAGTGAAAACCGTGATACCGGAGTTGGTTTTAACTCTCCACGCTCAGACAGCAGCTCAGTAGGAATTGAGTTGGTTCTGCCGTTGTACGCTGGTGGCGGCACTGTCGCCAATGAAGAAGTAGTGCGAGCTAACTATGTAGAAGCAGCTGAAGACTTAGAACTGAGCCACCGCAGCGTCATTCGTCAGGTTCGCAGCAACTACAACAACGTAGGCGCTTTGATATCCAGTACCAAAGCTTTGGAACAAGCTGTGGTTTCAGCAGAGAGTGCGTTAAAAGCCACAGAAGCAGGTTTTGAAGTAGGTACCCGTACTATTGTTGACGTGTTGCAAAGTACCCGTAACCTGTTTGATGCCCGCCGTAACCTGTCCAAAGCCCGTTACGACTACATCCTGTCTGTTTTAGCTTTAAAACAAGCAGCTGGTACTTTAACTGAAGAAGATTTATTCACTGTAAACAGAGCTTTAGGTAACTAAAGCTTCTTCCAGACTTTCTCACCTGAGGCTGTAATTGCAGTTTCAGGTGAGCCTGTTCCTACCAGTTAGCGCTTTTTTCCCCGTTTTTTTTCGTTACAATAGCCGCTCTTTTTTTGCCCGAGGATTTGCTGTGGTTCATGTCCCACGTTTCACCATTGGTTTTTTGCATCCAAAACACTGGCCCTTATGGTGTGGTTTAGGCCTGATGTGGCTGCTGCTGTGGCTACCTTACCCTGTGCTGATGAAAATGGGCGAAGGCGTCGGCTGGTTGCTAATGAAAACCATGAAATCCAGGGTGAAAGTAACCCGCCGCAATCTGGAATTATGTTTTCCTGATATGCCGGAGGCTGAACGCGAGGCCTTAGTAAAACAAAACTTTAAAGAAACCGGCAAAGCCGCGTTTGAAACCTTTATCGGCTGGTGGTGGCCAGACTGGCGCGCCCGTCCTTTATGTCACTTCACCGGTAAAGAACATATCCAGGCCATTTTAGATCAGGGCAAAGGCGTGTTGCTGCTCAGTGGTCACTTTTTATCACTGGAAATGATTGCCCGTACTTTTGGTTTTCATTGCCCTGCGGTCGGCTTTTACCGCCCAAACGACAATGAAATTATGGAGTATTTCCAATACCATGGCCGGGTTCGTTCCAATCGCTACCTGATAGGTAAGCGGGATGTTCGCACCATGATTAAGGCTTTAAATGAAAAAGAAGTCTGCTTTTATCTGCCCGACCAGGACTATGGCCGCAATAAAGCTGAGTTCGTGCCTTTTTTTGCCGTCAAAGAAACAGCGACCACCACAGGTACTTTATTGTTTGCCGGCAGCGCCAATTGTGAAACTGTGCCTATTCATTGTTACCGTTTGCCTGGGTATCAGGGTTACCGTGTCGATGCCTTACCTGCTTTTGACCACTTCCCCAGTGGTGATGCTAAAGCTGATGTGACTCGTGTTAATCAGTGGCTGGAGCAAGGCATTCTGGCGCACCCTGAACAATATATGTGGTTACATCGCCGCTTTAAAACCCGGCCAAATCCGGACGACCCGAGCTTGTATTAAAAAAGCATCAGGCTCAGCAGCAATGAACTGAAGTTGCAGGGCGGCGTCAAGGCAAGTTATGATGCGTTGACGCTGACCAGGGATAAAAGCTATGTGGTTTTGGATCAAGCACTTATTGCTTGCGGCTTTATTGTTTATACTTGCTGCTATTGTGATGTTTAAACCTGAATTGCTGTACTTCAAGCCGGACACACTGTCTGAAAAAGGTTCTGAAGCAGTAAAAGGTTTCACTAACTTTTACAGCAATATCCGTAGCTCCTTTACCAATAACGACGAAGACTCGGCTGATTTTGTCATAGAACTGACGGATGATCACAGTAATCTGGTCTCACTGTTGCAGGACAGAGCCAATCGTATGGTCGCCTTACCGGAGAACTGGAAAGGACAGGAAACCGACCGACGTTTCCGCGTGGGTGATACCTTAAAAACAGTGCTGACGATGCAAGGCAGAAAAGAAGGTGTGGAACTGTTTTGGGTCTTGTCCAAAGACTATAAAGTAAAACATTATTTCCAAACTGACTTCAGTTACATCAGTGCCATTCAGGAAGCATCACAAGCTATCTCCTCAGACTTTGAACAACCCGTTCAGGCTTACTTTTGTAATGTCTCCAGAGCTGTGGTACTGACTGACAAAATCATTCCGTTTTTGCAGCAAAACTGTATTAATATCAACGCGCCACGCCGCAGGGTCAATAGTTAACCCCCTTGCGGCGCGTGCTGCCTCACGTTAATCGAATAACTGCTCCCATACCTGCCGTACTTGCTCCATCGCCTGCTCTAACTGCTGTGCGGTTTCAGTAGCAGGATCCAGAGTTTGTCTGTGGCTTACGCCCCGCAATTGCTGATAGGCCTGTTGTAACGCCTGAGTTTGTTCCAACTGCAATAAACCGGCAGCAGCAGCCGCATCCAGAATACGAATATTGTCACTGTAGAAATACAAATCTGCATGCTGATGGCCATACGCCAACACCAGATACTGACTGATGAATTCCAGATCCACTATGCCACCGGACGCGTGTTTGACTTCTGTTGACTGCTCACCATGATGCTGTCGCAGCTTTTGCCGCATATCTGTCACTTCAGTTTTCAGCACTGCTAAATCCCGTGGCTTGGCTAAGACTTCATTGCGTATTTGATTAAAACGCCCGGCAATTTTGTCATCACCATACACCAGGCGGCTGCGCACTAAGGCTTGATGCTCCCAGGTCCAGGCGTCTTTTTCCAGATACTCAGCATAGGTATCAATATGTACAGCCAATAAGCCTGAATTACCGGCAGGACGCAGGCGAGTATCTATCTCATACAACACGCCGCTTGGAGTTCGGGTAGTAAACATATGTACGATGCGCTGCACCAGCTTGATATAAAACTGACGGGAGTCAATGGCTTTGTCACCTTGAGTCGGCGCAAGATTGTCACACTGGTGCACAAAGACCAGATCCAGATCCGAGCCATACCCCAGCTCCAGCCCTCCCAGTTTGCCGTAAGCCAGCACCCCAAAAGCTTTGGCATCTTCTGGCTTTAAACCTGCTGGCAGGCCGTACTTTTCTGCCATTTGTTGCCAGGACAACTCCACTACTGCGGCAATAATGGCTTCGGCTAAAAAGGTCAGGTGGTCACTGACTTTCATCAAAGGTAAAATACCCGTGATATCGGCCGCTGCAATGCGCAGTTGTTGGGCCTGTTTAAACTGACGCAACACTTCCATTTGCAGCTCTAAATCATCCGTTGGTACCCGCAGCATCACTTGCCGTAGTTTGTCACTGTAATCTGTCGAGTCTGGTACCTGATACAGCTGAGCCGGGTCTATCAGCTCGTCCAACAACAGCGGGTAGCGCGCCAGATATTCAGCCAGCCAGCCGCTTTTATGGCATAACATCACCAATTGCTGCAGCGCAGGCGGATTTTCGGATAACAACTCAAGGTAAGCAGTACGGCTGACAATCTGTCGGAACACGCCCAGAACCCGCTGCAATACCACAGCCGAGCCTTGCTGTTTGGCCAGCTGATGCAATAAAAACGGAATGAGTTTTTCTAAAAGCTCACGACCACGGGGACCCACACTGCGCTTTTGGCAATCCTGTTTAAACTGCTTTAAATGCTCCAGCAATTGCACTGCTTCGTCGGCTGCTAACCAGTCCAGATGCTCAGCTAAATCGGCTGACGGCAATTCACTGTCCCAGCATAAACGACCTAACACCATTTCTTCCGGTTCAGGGTTATCGCCCTGATCAATCACTAATTTAAAGTGCTGGTGAATACGACCCATAGCCTCTGCTGTGGTGTCAGTCAGTTGCTGCCAGTTGCTAAAACCTAAACCCAGCACCAGTCGCTGCCGGTTCAGCTCATCGGCTGGAAGGGTTTGAGTTTGTTGATCGTCCAGGCCTTGTAACAGCTGCTCCACTTTACGTAACCACAAATAATCCTGTCGCAATTGCTGATACTGTTGTGGCTCTAACAGCTGCTGACTTTGCAAAGCCTCTAAGGCTTTGAAAATAGAGACTTGCTGTAACTCAGGCAGACGCCCGCCTCGGATAAGCTGCAGAGTTTGCACCACAAACTCCACTTCGCGTATACCGCCAGCGCCAAGCTTAATATTGTCCACGCGATTACGACGGCGGTTCTCCTGCTCGATCAGCTGTTTCATCCGGCGTAGCGATTCCAAGGCGGAGAAGTCGATATAGCGGCGATAAACAAAAGGTTTTAGCAGCTGATTCAGCTCAGGCGCATGCACAGAGTCAGGATTCAGAATACGCGCCTTGAGCATAGCGTAGCGTTCCCACTCCCTGCCCTGCGCCTGATAATAATCTTCCATCGCAGCAAAACTCAGCACTAGCGGGCCAGAATCGCCAAAAGGCCGCAAGCGCATATCCACTCTGAAGACAAAACCATCGGCTGTGACCTGATGCAAAGCGGATATCAGCTTCTGACCTAACTTGGTAAAAAACTGCTGGTTTTCAACCGACCTGCGGCCACCACTGGTTTCACCGTTGTGCGGATAGGTAAAAATCAGGTCGATATCGGATGAGAAATTCAGCTCACCACCACCCAATTTGCCCATACCTAAGATCAGCAAAGGCATAGGCTTGCCTTGCTGATCCAAAGGCTGGCCCCACTGAGTAGCTATATCCTGATAAGCCCACTGATAAGCGCTGTTAATCAGGTTATCTGCCATAGCTGAGATATCCAGCAGGCACTGCTCTGTCGATTTCACTGCGAGAATATCGGCCGCCAGAATTTGCGCCAGTTGCGCGTTTCGGCAACGGCGCAAAGCTTTAAATACAGTAGCTTCGGATTGATCAGCAAGCTCAGACAATGGGTTCAGATGTGTTAAAGGCTGAGCCAATAGATCTGTATTCAGCAGCACAGCAATCAGCTCTGGTTGCTGCTGCATCACCCGGCTTAAAAAAGGACTAACCGCCAGCAGTAATTGCAGATCCTGATGCTGCTTCGCAGTTAAATCCGATCTGACTAAAGTGGGCCATACCAAATCAACTTCATGCTGTAACTCAGCAGGCAATACAGGGCTTAACAGGGCGGTTGGTTGGCTCATCTATACCTCAGGCAGAAAACAATGATTCAGAACAATTCAGCAAAGCACAGTTATAAGCTGCACTGCTGAAAAAACTCAAGGCTTGTGTTGCATCAGGTGATGACAAAGCGGCAAAGTCTGCAGAGATAACAGACAAGGCCTGGATACATTGTTCGATCACCTGCCATGACTGCGGATCCTGACTGCGCAAAAAGTAACTCTCGTGATACTGCAGCGATTTTAATAACGCTGCAGTATTGCTGTTATCCAGTGGCATAAAGACCAAAGGCTGCTTCTGCACCAAACGATAACCCCGTTCCGCCTTAGACTGCCAACCCAAACGCAGCGGCAACAATTGCACAAGCTGACGCGACACATCAAATAAGGCTTTCACATCGCCTTGTTGCAGCTCAAGTTCCAGCTCAGCTATCACTTCTTTTTGTTCGCCTGAGACTACTTCGCCCTGATCCAACACAGCTTCTACTGTGCTGCCATCGGCTAAAGTCAGTAACCAGCTTTGACGAACAAAGTCGGTGCGAAACAGTTGTTTCAACTGACGTTGCAGCATCGCTAAATCTGTATTTTGCGGCCAGATTTCAGCAGGAAAAGCGCTGAGTTCAGGCCAAACCGAAGCACAAGGCAGATTGTATTCAGGCCGCAGATGTAAACCGCCATGCTGCTGCCCTGAGAGTTTAATGGTTTGTTCAAACTGACCTTTCTTCAACCGGGTACGCAGGCCCGCATCATGACTGCGAAACCACAGATCATTCGTTTCATAATAAGCATTGAGTAACTGCACGCTTTCATGTTTTTGCACTGCCACAGCCAACTGCTGCCACATGGAGTCCAAAGCAGGTAGTGTGCTTTGGGTGAGTAAAAATTTAAGTTCAGCTTCCATCGCCATAGCGGCTTAATTCCTGTTCTGTAAGAAGAAGTTGTCAAGTCATTAGCTTCTGGCCTATGATCGGCTTAATTCTCAATTTTGGCCAGATGTTGGTCGGTTTTTTTAGGATTTTTATGTTGATCACCTCAAGACCATGGCAAGCAGGCATGCTACTAGCCACAGTGCTGCTGAGCACCAGCGTCACTGCACAACAAGAACCAACAGGCACCCCGGTCAGCCCACAAAATGCCTATATCAGCGATAAGCTGATCACTTATCTGTACAACGGCCCGGGCCGGGACTACAAAATTATTGGCAGCATAGCCGCTGGCGAAGAAATTAAATTGGTTGCAGAAGACAGTAGCTCCGAATACTGGCAACTGACTGACAGCAAAGGCCGCACCGGCTGGATTTTAAAACAGTATGTGAGTTTAACTCCTGTATTTGGTGGTGAAAGCGAGCAACTACAGCAGCAATTACAACAACAGCAAAGTCTGGTGTCGCAGTTGCAGCAAGAAAAAGATCAGTTACAACAACAACTGAATGAAACAGACGCCGCAGTACAACAAGCAGAAAAAGCCACGGCTACGGCGCAGCAAACCATTGCCCTGCTCACTCAACAACTGCAGGAAAAACCATCCGCCTTCTGGCAAGACAAAATGGTATTAGGTTCTATTTTAGGTTTCGCCGGTTTGTTATTAGGTCTGATAGTCCCAGCCCTGATCCCTGGACGCCGCCGCAAAGAACGCTGGATGTGATTTAGGGTTATTAGCCTTCCCCTCTGAAATACCGCTAGTTATTGTTGAAAAATCAGGTGCTGAGTTGGCTTTAAAGGCTCAGCACTGGTTTAAGTCCGTTCAGCTTGTATCAGTTCAAAACCTTTAACTATTCCACTTTTATTGTCAGAGCTGCAGCTCCTGTATTGGCTGAAATTACAGCTGTTTTATCTAAGTAAAATCTGAAAAACTCCTGCACTTTCTTGTTTTGAATACCTCTTTTTTGGCAAAGCAGAAGATAGTATCTCGCCTGCAACGAAACGACTTGAACTCAAATATTATCTAATTTGTTGCTGCAATGTTATTTGTTGTGCGCAGCGGCACAACGAATATAGCCAACAAGAATAATGCTCTCGATACTAAAACTTCAACCTGGACGAAATTTGCATTATGAGTAAAAAGGGTTTAATTTTTACTCATGATTGAGTTTGAATTTGATCAAGACAAAAGCAGAAGCAATCTCGAAAAACATGGTATTGATTTTCATACAGCACAAGACTTGTGGAATGATTCAGACCTTGTAGAGATCCCTGCTAAAACTATCGACGAACCACGATCTTTAGTGATAGCTAGGCTTGATGGCAAACACTGGTCAGGTGTAATTACATACCGGGGTTCAACGATAAGGATCATATCTGTCAGACGTTCGCGAAAATCCGAGGTAGAGCTGTATGAAAGCGCATGAATTCGATGCCAAATTTGAAGCAGATGAAGATGTAACAGAGGAGCTTGATCTGACCCAGATAAAAAAACCAATGCTAAAACAAAAACGTGTCAACGTAGATTTTCCTGCCTGGATGCTCGAGTCTTTAGATCGTGAAGCGCACAGAATAGGGGTGACTCGTCAATCCATCATTAAAATCTGGCTTGCAGAAAGGCTGGAAGCTATACCGCAGCATAATACTGGCAGCTGATTGCCATTTTAGACGTGCGGGCGCAAGGCCCGCCCCTACAATTTACTCCGGCGCCGTAGCCAACTTCAGCGGCAAACCCGCATCCTGCTTTACCTGCTCTATCACCACATAAGTATGAGTCTGTAACACGCCCGGCAAATCCACAATCAAGCCCAATACGCCGCGGTATGCCTCCATACTAGATAAACGCAGCTTCAACAGATAATCAAAACCACCGGCCACCATATGACACTCCGCCACTTGTGGAATTTTGACCACAGCATCGCGAAACTGATCAAAGACTGCACCTGTGGTTCTGTCCAGAGTCACCTGAATAAATGCAGCTGTGCCAAAACCCAACTTGCTGGCGTTCAAACGCGCGCCGTAGCCTTCAATAAAACCGTCCTGTTCCAGCTTGCGAACCCTGTCTATGCATGGGCTTGGGCTTAAGTTGACCTTTTTTGCCAGTTCGACATTAGAAATACGGCCATCTTTTTGTAGCGTGTCTAGAATTGTCATGTCGATACGGTCCGGTAACCGGCCTTTGGCGCTTTGAGTCATGGCAGTATTTTTTCGGGTTTTATGATTTATAAACCGAATTATATAAGGTTAGTTTGAAAAAGAAACCACCAAATAGGGCTGCGCTTTCACTAAAATGCAGCATAATTTTTTTCAATTCACTGGATTAAAACCCTATGTTATTCCAAGGCCAACTGACCACCAGTCACGCTATTCGTCAAACCATGCGCGACCATTACCGCGCTGATGAAGATCAGGTACTTAACCACTTATTGCCTATTGCTGATATTGGCCCTGCAGCGCGCAGCCGTGCCTGGGAAAAAGCCCGTCAGTTGGTGGTGAATATCCGTGAAGCTCAGGTGGGTAAAGGCGGTGTAGACGCCCTGCTGAACGAATTTTCTTTGTCGACCGACGAAGGTTTGGTGCTTATGTGTTTAGCCGAAGCCTTATTGCGGGTGCCAGACAAACATACCGCCGACCTGCTGATCCGCGACAAGTTATCTAACGGTGACTGGAGCTCGCATTTAGGCAATAGCGAATCTTTATTTGTGAATATCTCGGCCTGGGGTTTATTGCTGACTGGCAAGCTGGTGAATTACAGCGACGATCAGAAAAAAGCTCAGTTTGGTTTATTAAAACGTACTTGTGGTCGTATGGGCGAGCCAGTGATCCGTCAGGCTGTGCGTTATGCGATGCAAATTATGGGTACCCAGTTTGTGATGGGCACCAGCATTGAAAAAGCGGTAGAACGTGCAGTAGAGCTGGAAAGCAAAGGTTTTACTTACTCCTACGATATGCTGGGTGAAGGCGCCCGCACTATGGACGACGCCAACCGTTATTTCGACAGCTACATGATGGCGATTAAAGTCATAGGCACAGCAGCGAAAAAACGTGGCCCATTAAAAAGCCCTGGCATTTCCGTAAAATTATCGGCCATTCACCCACGCTACGAATTTACCCATCGCGACCGTGTGATCAGTGAATTAGTGCCCCGTTTAAAACAACTAGCCATTGCCGCCAAAGCCTATGACATCAGCTTTACTGTTGATGCTGAAGAAGCTGACCGTTTAGATTTGTCGTTGGATATTATCGAAGCTGTATTCTCCGACCCTGAATTAAACGGCTGGGAAGGTTTTGGTTTAGCAGTGCAGGCTTACTCAAAGCGTGGTTTGTTTGTGATTGAATGGCTGCGTGAGCTGACGGTGAAAGTGGGCCGTAAAATGATGGTGCGTCTGGTGAAAGGCGCCTACTGGGATACTGAAGTCAAAGTCAGCCAGACCGAAGGTTTAAGCGACTTCCCGGTATTTAGCCGCAAGCCGTCGACCGATGTGTCTTATCAGGCTTGTGCCAAAAAGATGCTGGAATACCGCGACAGCATTTACCCTATGTTCGCCACTCACAACGCCTACACCGTAGCCACTATTTTAGAAATGGCGCCAGACCGCACTGGTTATGAGTTCCAGCGTTTACACGGTATGGGTGACGCGCTGTACGATCAAATCGTGGCTGATGACAAAGTACCTTGCCGTATTTATGCCCCTGTTGGTGAACACTCAGACTTACTGGCTTACTTAGTCCGTCGTTTATTAGAAAACGGTGCTAACAGCTCTTTTGTGAACAACATTGTGGATGAAAACATTCCAGTGGAGTCTTTACTCAAAGATCCGGTAGAAACAGTGCGTGCCTGGAGCAAAAAACGTAATAACTCTATTCCGTTACCAGACCAGCTGTACGGTGCTGCTCGTCTGAACTCTAAAGGTCAGGACTTTACCGATATCGATCAAATCACGGCTATGCGCGAAGCTATGGATACATGGCTGGCTTCTGTCAGCCAGATTGAAGTACCAGCTGGTGCTTTTGCTGTGACTAACCCGGCCAACACCAAAGAAGTGATAGGTTTCCATCATCACAGCAACAGTGCTCAGATGGAGCAGACAGTAACCAACGCTGAAGCTGCATTCCCGGCCTGGTCAGCCACTGCTGTGACTGAACGCGCTGCGCTTTTAAATAAACTGGCTGATCAGCTGGAATTACATCGCGACGAATTACTGGCTTTATGTATTAAAGAAGCAGGTAAGACTGTAGGCGACAGCATGGCCGAAGTACGCGAAGCGGTCGATTTCTGTCGTTATTATGCTGCTGAAGCCACGAAGAACCTGCAAGCTTCTCAAGCCCGTGGTGTCGTGCTTTGTATCAGCCCGTGGAACTTCCCACTGGCTATTTTCTTAGGTCAGGTCAGCGCCGCTTTAGTAGCTGGTAATACAGTAGTAGCTAAGCCTGCCGAACAAACCAGCTTAATTGCTGTGCGTACTCTGGAGCTGATGAAAGCTGCTGGTTTCCCTGAAAACGTAGTGCAACTGGTGATAGCACCAGGTCGTCAGGTCGGTGAAGTCATAGTGCCGGACACTCGTATTCAGGCTGTGATGTTTACAGGTTCTACTGAAACCGGTGCCTGGATTGCCCGTAAACTGGCCGAACGTGGTGGCGAGCCAGTGCCGCTTATTGCCGAAACCGGTGGTCAGAACTGTATGATTGTGGACTCTACAGCTCTGCCTGAGCAAGTGGTTGACGATGTGATCTCTTCTGGTTTCCAAAGCGCTGGTCAACGTTGTTCTGCTCTTCGTGTGCTGTTCCTGCAGGAAGATGTAGCCGATAAGATCATTACGATGATCAAAGGCGCGATGAAAGAGCTGCATGTAGGCGATCCGGCCTGGTTAAGCACTGACTTAGGCCCTGTGATTGATAACAAAGCCTTGGAGCGTTTAAACCAGCATGTGCAGTATCTGGAAGGCAAAGCGACCTTGCATTATGTCTGTGATGCACCAGCTGCAGGCGATCACTACTTCTTCGCACCACGTTTATATGAAATCAGCAGCCTGAATCTGCTGGAACGTGAAGTCTTTGGCCCTGTGGTGCATATCATCCGCTTTAAAGCGGAAGAGCTGGATAAAGTTATTCAGCAAATTAACGCCACAGGTTATGGCCTGACTATGGGTATCCATAGCCGTATTGCACAAACGACAATGAAAGTCGCCAGCGAAATCAAAGCAGGTAACATTTATGTCAACCGCAATATGATCGGTGCTGTGGTCGGTGTTCAGCCTTTTGGTGGCCGTGGTTTGTCGGGTACTGGCCCTAAAGCCGGTGGCCCGTTCTACTTAAGCCGTCTGGTGAAAGAACATGAATTACAGGCTCCAGCTTTGGATGCAGCTGTCCAACAACAGTTAGAAGCAGCCAGCGGTTTTGATGCTCAGCTCAATACTCAACTGCAGCAAATGGCTGTAGCTCAGGTGGCCTGGCTGAACCAAAACGTTACCAATCGAGGCTCTGTGTTACGTCGTTTTATCGCTCAGCTGGCTGGTAACAAGCTGGTGTCCGAGCAAGAACACGACTTAAACGAGGTGATCACCGCCGCTCGCGAACAGCTGCAGTTTATCGAAAAAGAGCTGGCTCAGCCTATAACTCTGCCTGGACCTACAGGTGAATCTAACCAATTGCATCTGGAAGCCAAAGGTGTAGTCGCGCTTATTCGTAGCGAACACAGCAGCTTCCAACACTGGATGCTGGCGTTAATCACAGCTCTGGTATCAGGTAATGCAGTGGTCAGTACTGCAGGCGAAGCTCAGCATGCGGAAATGGATACCTGCCGTAAGTTATTACTGCAAGCTGGTTTACCAGCGAACCTGTTCCATTGGGTGAAGTTGCCTGCCTTAAAAGCAGTGTTAGCCCATCCAACACTGGCAACAGCTGTGATTGAAGGCACCAACCCACTGAAAGCTTTATCTGCGCAGTGGATGGCGGCCCGTGATGGCGCTATCAGTGCTTTGGTCACCAGCCCTGCTGATCATCAGTTATTGCATCGTTTAGTGACAGAAAAAACCGTCACTATCAATACCACAGCTGCAGGTGGCAATGCCTCGTTAATGACGATGACAGACAACCTGGGTTAAAACTTCAGCGAAAGCTAATTAAATCTCGGGCCCGCCTTGTTGCGGGCTTTTTTTTTAACTGAAAATAATGTATCATTTTTTTCATATTTACACATATTAGCGGATCAACCACTTTGGCAATCAGAGAGAGTCAGTTTATGACAGCACCAGCTCAGCTTAAAGTTTTGTCTATTGCCGAGTTACAGCCCGGTATGTATGTGGTGTCTGTGCACAAACAAAAAGGCACTATCGAAATTAAAACTCAAGGCTGGGCCAGAACTGCAGCAGTGATAGAGCAGCTAAAGCAAAAAGGCGTGCAGGAACTGGTTGTTGATTTAAGTAAAACATTAGATCAACCCAAACCAGAGGTTGCAGCGCCTATAACTCCTCTTACTACAACGGGCAGAAACCGCGAAAAAGTCAGTTTTGAGCAAGAGCTTGGCCAGGCAAATACGCTGTACCAACAAGCAAAAAGCCTGCAGAAAAAAGCTTTTGCCGATATTCAGGCAGGCCGTGCGTTGAACCTGCAACCCTTTCAAGACTGCGCTACAGGCTTTATCGACTCGGTATTTCGTAATCAGGATGCCTTACTCTGCATCAGCCGCATCCGCGAAAAAGACGCCTACTTGCTGGAGCACTCGGTCAACGTCTCTATTCTGATGACCATTTTTGCCAAACAAATGAAGTTTGACGAAGAGCTGATCCAACAACTGGCGACAGGCGCCTTATTGCACGACATAGGTAAAATTCTGGTACCGGACAATATACTGAATAAGCCAGGTAAATTGACCGCGGAAGAATTCGCGGAAATGCGCCGTCATGTGGTGTACAGCCATGAAATTCTGCAGCAGATCCCAGGCTTAAGTCCTGTCAGTATTGATGTGGCAGCTGTGCATCATGAGCGACTGGATGGTAAAGGTTATCCTCATGGCTTAGCTGAACAACAAATTTCAGTCTATGGCCGGATGATCGCTATTGTTGATACCTACGATGCCATTACCGCGCAACGTTGCTATAAAGAAGGCCAGAGCGGTATTTCAGCACTGAAAATATTAAAACGAGAATCGCCTCAGAGTTTTGATCCTGTGCTCTTGGCCCAGTTTATTAAAGCTATAGGCATTCACCCGGTTGGTACGCTAGTGAAACTGAGTAATGAAAAGCTGGGGATAGTACTTAAAGCCAATGAGCTGGAGCCGCTACGTCCTGTCGTTAAAGTATTTTATAACTGCAAATTCAAACGTTATATTGAAGTTTCAGTTGTTGATCTGGCAAACCTCAAAGTGGATCTGGAGATTGAAAGCGCTGCGATGCCGGAAGATTTTGGTATTGATATGATCCGTCTTTTCCGCCAGTCAGTGCTGGAGTAACAAAACCTTTAGCGGCCTTGATAACTCCAGTCTGTTAAAGCTTCGACACTAAACTGTACCTGATTAAATTGCAGCACTACATACTGAGGTAATATTTCTTTCACCTGAATATCCGCGGTCACCCACTGGCCTTGCTGTAAGTCTTTGCCGTTTACTTTGATCCAACGTTGTTTAGCCTCTGTGGCATAGACATGAGCTTCAAAACGTAAAGCAGGTAACTGACGCTGCAATAAATCGTCCAACTGGTTAATGTCCACAGCCGGTGCATCATGATAATTAATTTCTTGTTTGCGGCGCTGCGAGCCATCTTCAGCAGCTAAAGCCGACTCAAATTTACCCCGAAGTTCCGCAGATACTTCAGACTGCTCCAGTTCTGCTGCTGGCAATAGCTCATCAACTGGGGTCAGTTCCTGTTCTGCATCCGCTTCCTGCATTTGTTCAAAATCTATAAAGTCCTCTTCTATTTCTTCTGCTCGTGAACGGCCAAGCACCTTCTCACCACGTTTGGCAGATACCACCAATTGCGGCTCTTCTTCAGGTACTTCTTCCAGTTGCACTGGCTCTGTTGGTTTTAGTAAGTCAGCCGCCAGTTGCAGTTCCATCGCTATATCAGCTGCATTGGCAATAGCAGGTGCAGCCTGAACCGGAGCAACCACCACTTCAGCTACAGGTTCTTTAGTATCGAATTGATACTGACCTATAAAAAACCCCAACACTAAACCCAAAACCACTAATAAGGTTAAAGCGGCAATACGCCAGCCATGACCTGATGCAGTTTTTGCTGCGGCCACTGGCACTTGCTGTTGTTGCTTTAACGCATCCATTAATAACGACATGAAAAGTTTCCTACCAAATGAATGCTGACAGCCCGGCACCTGCGCCTAACGCCACTAGCGTTAATAGCGGCCATACCCAAACAGGCCAGGGCGCTTTTTCCGCTTGAGGTTTTATTGCCAGCACTTCTGAAGCCGCCTGATTCACCAGACCTGCATCAATTAACGCCTTTTGCTGACTATAACCCCCTAACAAAGCGCGGTCGCAGATTAAATTGAGTAAACGCGGAATACCACCAGATAATTGAAATAATTTTTTTACTGCAGAAGCTGTAAATACAGGCCGGCTGCAACCCGCTACCTGCAAACGATAACTGATGTACTGCTGCACTTCCTGCTCAGTCAAAGGCATTAAGTGATAACGGGCCGTTATCCGCTGCGCGAGCTGACGTAAATCCTGGCGCTGCAACAACTGCTGCAATTCAGGCTGACCTATTAAAATCACCTGCAGCAGCTTTTTAGTATTGGTTTCTAAGTTGGTTAACAGCCGCAGTTGCTCCAGTACTGCAGGTTGCAGATGCTGTGCTTCGTCGATAATTAAAATAGTATTTTTGCCGGCCTGATGGTTTTTCATCAGACGGTTAGTAATTTTGTCAGTCAGCATTTTTAAGCTGGCTTCGGATTTTTTGTAGCGAATTTTTAACTGATCACAAATAGCAGCCAGCAATTCCAGCTCGTTTAAGGTCGGATTTAAGATAAAAGCCACTTCGGTTTTATCGGTCAGTTCCTGCAGCAAACAGCGGGACACTGTGGTTTTTCCAGTGCCCACTTCGCCTGTCAGCAGCACAAAACCACCGGCTTCGCCCAAACCATAACGCAAATGCGCCAGCGCTTCGGCATGACGAGCGCTTAAAAATAGAAAGTCAGGGTTAGGGGCTATTGAAAAAGGCTGACTGGTTAAACCGAAAAATCCGGTGTACATAAGCTTCCTGATGCTGAGTTAGGGCGACAATTGTAAGCAAGGCGTTATAATGGCAAAAAAACAGACTGCATGAAGCTTTGAAAACTTATGTTGTCGCTGGAGTAGAAATAGATTGAACATTTATCTTGTAGGCGGCGCTGTTCGCGACGAGCTGCTGGGCTACCCGGCTTTGGACCAGGACTGGCTGGTGGTCGGCGCTACACCTGAACAATTACTGGGGTTGGGTTATCAGGCTGTGGGTAAAGATTTCCCAGTGTTTTTGCATCCTAAAACCAAGCAGGAATACGCTTTGGCCCGCACCGAACGTAAACAAGGCCAGGGGTACACAGGTTTTGCCTGTTATTTTGCTCAAGATGTGACTCTTGAGCAGGATTTGCAGCGCCGTGATTTAACCATCAATGCCATCGCCAAGGATGAAGCTGGTCAGCTGCACGACCCTTACGGCGGTATTGCTGATCTCAAGGCAAAAATTCTGCGCCATGTCTCGCCTGCTTTTAGTGAAGACCCATTGCGGGTGTTAAGAGTGGCGCGTTTTTATGCCCGTTATTTTCACTTAGGTTTTAGCGTTGCCGCTGAAACTTTGCAGTTAATGACGGAGCTTAGTCAGAGTGGTGAGTTACAGCATTTAACGGCTGAGCGGGTCTGGCAGGAAACGGCTCGCGCTTTAACAGAACAAGACCCACAAGCTTATTTTGAATTACTGCACAGCTGCGGCGCGTTAAAAGTACTGATGCCAGAGCTGGATCAACTGTGGGGAGTGCCCAACCCACCGCAGTGGCATCCGGAAATAGACACCGGCATCCACTGCATGCTGGTGCTGAAACAAGCGGCTTTCTTGTCTGACCGTTTGGATGTGCGTTTTGCCGCGCTTTGTCATGATCTGGGCAAAGGCATCACAGACCCTGCTTTATGGCCTAAACATCATGGTCATGAGCATAGCGGCTTGCCTTTGGTGCAGGAGCTTTGCAGTCGTATTCGGGTGCCAAATGACTGTCGTGATTTGGCGCTGCTGGCCTGTGAATACCATCAGTTGCTGCACAAAGCTTTTGAGCTTCGGCCTGCCACAGTGCAAAAGTTATTTGATGGCATAGATTTATGGCGTAAACCCGAACGTCTGGACTTATTGCTGCTCTGTGCCATAGCCGATTTACGCGGCCGGACTGGCTTTGAACAGGCAGCTTATCCGCAAGCCGATTACTTGCGCCAGCTTGCAGTGGCGGCTCGGGCTATTGATGTGAAGGCTATAGTCGCTTTGGGTTTAAAAGGTGAGGCGATTAAACTGGAAGTTGCCAAGGCAAGGCTTGAAGCTATCAGCAGCGCTAAACAGCTTTGGCAGCAACTGCATCCGGCCAGTTGAAGTCTATGGGCCAAAGCTTTTGGTTTTCTTTGTAGTTTTGCCACATCTGCTGATAGTTCAAGCCTGTCAGCGGATGGATTTGCTCTGGTGCCAGTTCGGACAAAGGCAACAACACAAAGGCGTTTTTAGTAATCTCGTCCCGCGGTAATTCAACAGGTGTTTTACAGACCAGTTGATCGTAAGTCAGCAAATCCAGATCCAGCCGTTTGCCACAAAACTTGGGCGATGTAGCAGGACGACCATATTTCTGTTCTATCGCCTTAAAGGCTGCGACACAATCAGCCACAGATAAATCGGTATTGGCTTGCGCCACCAAATTGTAAAAGGCATCACCGGTAAAACCTACAGCCTCACTTTCGTATACTTGAGAGCAACCAATTTCACCAAATAGTGCCGTGAGCTCCAGATAAGCAGCGCGGATATGCAGATCCCGCTCTATGTTGCTGCCAATACTGATGTAAATCAGCGCCATTACCAGCTGCCACGCGAAATAGACACGCCGACACTGGCGGCAGCAGGCACTGCTGCTGGCTTAGCTATCGTTACTTTCACTGCTTTGGTCTGAAATTTTTCCAGCACCATAGCTGCAACTTTTTCAGCCACAGTTTCAATCAGTTCATGAGGGTGCTGACAAAGCTCAACAATAGCGTCACAGACAGCGCTGTAATCCAAAGTGTATTGTAAATCGTCGGTCGCAGCGGCCTGGCGGATATCGGTGGCCAGCTCCAAATCAAACTCCAGTGTTTGCTGTATGGCTTTTTCCCACTCATACACACCTATTACCGTCTGAACCTTGAATTGCCTGATAAAAACTATATCCGTCATAGATTTCCGCTTTTGTTAAAGACTTGTTTCAGGTAGGCTGGTCGGATAGGCAAAAACTAAAAAAGCCTATACTCTGAGCAGCTTATTACACAGGTCGCGATTTTAGCGCATTTTGTCGGACTGAGGAACCTTAATCCATGACCCTAACCATAGCGATATTGATGCTGTTGGCTTATTTAAGCGGCTCAATCTCGTCTGCTATTCTGGTCAGTCGACTGTTCAGACTGCCGGATCCACGCACTCATGGTTCCTGTAATCCTGGCGCGACTAACGTGTTACGTTTAGGCGGCGCTGTTCCAGCTGCTATGGTACTGGTGTTTGATGTGCTCAAAGGCACTATTCCGGTTTGGGGCTCGTATTTTTTAGGCATAGAGGCCTTTTATCTGGGCATGATTGCGGTTTGCGCTTGCTTAGGTCATATATTCCCAATCTTTTTTGGCTTTAAAGGCGGCAAAGCCGTTGCGACAGCTTTTGGCAGCATGATGCCTATAGGGCTGGATTTAGCCGGTTTATTAATATCGACCTGGATGATGCTGGTAGGAGCTACCGGTTATTCGTCGTTAGCAGCTATTGTCACTGTAGGCCTTGCGCCCATTTTCACCTGGTTTATCAAACCTTTGTATACCATTCCTGTGTCTATGCTGAGCCTTTTGATTATTATCCGTCACAAAGATAATATTATCAGGCTATGGAATGGTCAGGAAACTAAGGTCTGGCATAAAAACCGCAAAACCAAACCTCAAGATCCCGAACAAGAATAATTAAAGGCCCCAATTTATTACAAGGCAGGTAATTGCTCCATAGGCCAGCGTGGTGTCACACCTATGGTTAAATCCTGCTGCTGCCCTGCTCTTAACCGCTGAAAACCTGCAAAAGCAATCATAGCGCCGTTGTCGGTGCAGAATTCTTTGCGTGGGTAATAGACTTCGCCTTTTAAGCTTTTCAGTAACACTTCCAGCTGTTCACGTAACGACGTATTGGCGCTGACGCCACCTGCCACCACTAAACGTTTTAAGCGCTGCTCTTTTAAGGCACGACGACATTTTAATACCAGCGTATCCACTACAGCCTGCTGAAATGACGCTGCTATATCGGCCTGTACTGCAGGGCTTTTGCCTTCGGCTGCAATCACATTAGCAGCAGCAGTTTTTAAACCACTGAAACTGAAATTCAAACCAGGTCTGTCTGTCATAGGGCGTGGAAAGGCATATTTATCGGCTTGGCCTTGAGTGGCTAATTTGGCAAGCAAAGGCCCACCCGGATACTCCAGCCCCATTAATTTAGCTGTTTTATCAAAAGCTTCACCTGCTGCATCATCGACAGATTCACCCAATAACTGATATTGGCCTATGCCATCCACCCGAACGAGCTGGGTATGACCACCAGAGACTAATAAGGCAATAAAAGGAAATTCCGGTGGATTTTCTTCCAGCATAGGTGCCAGTAAATGGCCTTCCATATGATGCACTGCAAGAGCTGGTTTACCCCAGGCAAAAGCTAAACTACGACCTATTGATGCGCCCACTAACAAAGCTCCGGCCAAACCCGGGCCTGCAGTATAAGCCACCCCATCTATGTCGGACGCTTCACAACCCGCCTCTTTTAACGCTTGTTGAATTAAGGGCAAAGTTTTACGGATATGGTCACGGGAAGCCAGTTCAGGCACTACACCACCATAATCGGCATGCAAAGGGATCTGGCTGTATAACACATGACTTAACAGACCCCGCTCTTCGTCGTACACAGCGATGCCGGTTTCATCACATGATGTTTCTATGCCAAGTACTCGCATTTTTCTCCCCTTACCTATATGCTACGCGGCGAATTGTACTGGGATCCGAGCATCATCACCAGTACAACACTTATTGCTTTACATTGGGGCTGGCTTTTGAGTAAAATGCCGCACCATTTTTAATCGTATTGGTTAGACACTAACCAGAGTTGACCGAGGTGAGAATTTAATGCCTGTTGTTAAAGTAAAAGAAAACGAACCATTTGACGTAGCTTTACGTCGTTTCAAGCGCTCTTGTGAAAAAGCTGGCGTATTAGCAGATGTACGCTCTAAAGAGTTTTTCGAGAAGCCAACTTGGGTTCGTAAGCGTAAGAAAGCTGCCGCTGTTAAGCGTCACATGAAAAAGCTTTCTCGCGAAAACGCACGTCGCATCAAGCTTTACTAAGATTATTGCCTGACCTATGGCATTGTTAGAACAGCTGCAAGAAGCGCAAAAAGATGCAATGCGTGCCAAAGACAAATTGCGTCTTGGCACTATTCGTTTAGCTTTAGCTGAAATCAAACAACGTCAAATTGACTCGCAGCTGGTGCCTGATGACGCCAACATTCTTCCTGTGCTTACTAAAATGGTAAAACAGCGGAAAGAATCTGCCAGTCAATACAGTGCAGCAGGTCGGCAAGATTTAGCTGATATTGAATTAGCAGAAATCGTAATCGTAGAACAGTTTTTGCCACAAGCCTTATCTCAGGCTGAGCTGGATGATTTAGTGCAACACGCTATTACTGCTGTTGCAGCCTCTGGAATGCAGGACATGGCGAAAGTCATGGCCCACTTAAAACCACAGGTTCAAGGCCGTACTGATATGGCCGTTTTAAGTCAGGTTATTAAAGCTCGTTTGAGTTAAGCTTCTAGCTGAACTACTGCACGCCGTGCCCTAAGCACGGCTTGTCTTTTTCTGTATACCCGTCGTACTTGAAGCTGCAGCTTTGTTGACTGCGCTCATTCGCCCCAGTTACATAGTGCGTCTATGCTCCTGGGTCTCACGAGCTTGTCGCCTCCCTGCAACATCAAGTTGCTTGGGTCTATATCAGTAGATGAGGAAAAAGGTGGCAGGACAAATTCCCAGACACTTTATCGACGACTTATTAGCTCGTACAGATATAGTAGAACTGATTGATCACAGAGTTCCGTTAAAAAAGGCCGGTAAGAATTACCAGGCTTGTTGCCCTTTCCATAACGAAAAATCCCCTTCTTTTACCGTAAGTAGCGACAAACAGTTTTATCATTGCTTTGGTTGTGGCGCTCACGGCAATGCCATCAGTTTTATGATGGCGTACGAACAGCTTGAATTTGTAGAAGCCATTGAAGAACTGGCGAAGCAGCATCATTTAGAGATACCACGCGAACAAGGCAGTGGTAAGCCGTATCCGCAGGCTCAGGCCGACGATTACAGCCAGATGCAAAAAGCGGCAGATTTGTATCAGCAACAGCTGAAGCAACAGGTTCATGCTGCCACTTATTTGCAGAAACGTGGGATTTCAGAGGCCACAGCGACAAAATACGGCATAGGTTACGCACCTGACAGCTGGGACTTTGTGTTAAAGCAGTTAGGCGCTTCACGTTCAGCTCGTGATCAGCTGTTTGAAATTAAACTGATCAGCCGCAATGATCAGGGCCGTGAATACGACTTTTTCCGTGACCGGCTGATGTTTCCGATCCGGGACAAACGCGGCAGAGTGATAGGTTTTGGCGGCAGGGTGATAGGTGAAGGTACGCCAAAGTATCTAAACTCACCTGAGACCCGACTTTTCCATAAAGGTCGTGAACTTTATGGCTTATATGAAGCCAGACAAAGCCAGGATCGGCTGAATCGCGTGCTGATTGTTGAAGGTTATATGGACGTGGTAGGTCTGGCTGAGCAAGGAATATCTTTTGCTGTGGCTTGTTTAGGCACCGCCACGACCCCAGATCATATGCATACGCTATTCCGCCTGACCAGCACTGTGACTTGCTGTTACGACGGCGACAGAGCAGGCCGCGACGCCGCATGGCGAGCCTTACAAAGCGCTTTACCGCATTTAAAAGACGGCGTGGAACTGAATTTTGTATTTTTACCGGACGGCGAAGACCCGGATTCGCTGGTGCAAAAAGAAGGCAAAGAGGCCTTTTTAAACCGTCTGGAACAGGCCATGCCTTTAGGTCAGTATTTATTTGACCATCTGGCCAAAGAATTAGATTTAAACAGCGATGCCGGAAAGTCCGCCTTGTGGGTTAAAGGCAATGAGCTGATTAAACAAATTCCCAGTGAATTTTATCGCGATGCTTTGTTTGAGACTTTAGGTTCGCTGGTCGGTAAATCGTCGCAGCAGAATACGACAGCCAGAAGCCAGAACAAGGTGCAGAACAAAGCACCTGCGGCCACAAAAATTACGCCGATGCGCCGCGCTATAGCTCTGTTATTGCAATATCCGGCCCTCGCGAAAGCGATGCCTTTGGCTCCTGAACTGGCAGAAGCGAATTTGCCTGGTATTCAGTTGTTACTGACCTTACAACAGAGGTTATTAGCTCAACCTGAACTGACCACAGCGCAATTGCTGGAACATTGGCGTGATACGCCTGAATACAACATATTAGTGAAACTGGCGTTATGGGACCATCAGGTTGCCGAAGAGCAGTTAACTAAAGAATTTCTGGATACCTTTCGCTCTATAGAGGATCAGTATCTGGGTCAACGTCTGGAAGAATTGCAACGCAAAGATACCTTGCAGCAACTGACCACGGCGGAAAAACACGAATTTGTGTTGCTGTTAAAAGCTTTTAAAAGCAAATAACCGTGAGTAAGCTGTCATTGCGCGGTGGCTAGAAAAGCCGCGCTTTGTTATAATCGCTAATTCGCATTTTTGAACTAACTATTTGGGTGGAAGAACAGCCTCTATGGAGCACAATCCTCAGTCGCAACTAAAACTCCTGATCTTAAAGGGTAAAGAGCAAGGTTATTTAACCTTTGCTGAAGTGAATGATCATCTTCCACAAGATATTATTGACTCCGATCAGATCGAAGACATTATCCGCATGATCAATGACATGGGTATTCAGGTGTTTGAAACAGCACCAGATGCCGATGACCTGATTATGACTGATGCTGCGCCGGATGAAGACGCCGCAGAAGAAGCCGCTCAGGCTTTAGTCAGTGTGGATAAAGAGTTAGGTCGCACTACAGATCCGGTCCGCATGTATATGCGTGAAATGGGCACTGTAGAGCTGTTAACCCGTGAAGGCGAAATCGACATCGCCAAGCGGATTGAAGATGGTATCAATCAGGTTCAGACCTCTGTGGCTGAATACCCTGAAGCCATCACCTACCTGTTGGAACAATGGGATAAATTCGAAGCCGAAGAAATTCGCTTAAGTGATATTGTCACTGCTTTTATCGATCCAAACGAAGTGGATGATATGGCCCCAACGGCCACCCATATCGGCTCTGACGTGCCAGAAGAAGAACTGGCCGATGAAGATGCCGATATCTCTGGCGATGACGAAGAGTCAGAAGACGGTGATGATGAAGCGGACACTGGCCCGGATCCGGAAATGGCGCGCGAGAAGTTTGGTGAACTCCGTACTCAGTACGAAGTAACCCGTGCTTCGATCGTCAAAAACGGCCGTGAACACCCAACCACCAAAGAAGAAATTGAAAAACTGAGCGAAGTGTTCCGTTGCTTCCGTTTAGTGCCAAAACAGTTCGACCGTCTGGTCAAAAACATGCGTGAAATGATGGACCGCGTGCGTGTCCAGGAACGTATTGTGATGAAGAACTGCGTTGAGTACGCAAAAATGCCAAAGAAAAACTTTATGAAGTCTTTCAGTGGCAACGAAAACTCAACGGCATGGATCGACGCCGAAATTGCCGCAGGCAAACCTTATTCAGCCAAGCTGGGTGAGATGCGTGAAGATTTATTCCGCAGCGTTGAGAAGCTGAAAAAAATTGAAGAAGAAACCGGTCTTTCGATCTTTAAAATTAAAGATATCAACCGTCGCATGTCGATTGGTGAAGCTAAGGCCCGTCGTGCGAAAAAAGAAATGGTTGAGGCGAACTTACGTCTGGTTATTTCTATCGCGAAAAAATACACCAACCGTGGTTTACAATTCCTTGATTTAATTCAGGAAGGTAACATCGGCTTGATGAAGGCTGTCGACAAGTTCGAATACCGTCGTGGTTATAAGTTTTCAACTTATGCGACATGGTGGATCCGTCAGGCCATTACCCGTTCAATCGCTGACCAGGCCCGTACTATCCGGATCCCTGTGCATATGATCGAAACCATCAACAAACTGAACCGTATTTCACGTCAGATGTTGCAGGAAATGGGTCGTGAGCCGTCTCCGGAAGAATTGTCCGAACGTATGGGCATGCCGGAAGATAAGATCCGTAAAGTGCTGAAAATTGCTAAAGAGCCAATCTCCATGGAAACACCAATAGGTGATGATGAAGATTCGCATCTGGGCGATTTTATCGAAGACAGCACGTCAGAATCGCCGCTGGATTCAGCCACAATGGAAAGCTTAAAAGCCGCCACCAACGAAGTGTTGGCCGGTTTAACAGCACGTGAAGCAAAAGTACTGCGTATGCGTTTTGGTATCGATATGAATACCGACCATACTCTGGAAGAAGTGGGTAAACAGTTTGACGTAACACGGGAACGTATCCGTCAAATCGAAGCCAAAGCGCTGCGTAAACTACGCCACCCTTCTCGTTCAGAAGTATTAAAAAGCTTCCTCGACGAGTAGTATCAAGACATAAAAAAAGGCACCGCAAGGTGCCTTTTTTATTGAAACAAATCAGAAGCGGATAAAAAGTAAGCAATCGATACAAACTCCGTGTTATCAAGCGGTGACAACAGCGGAAAAACTTCTTATACTGCCTGCGCTTTAAAGAGTTCAGCCCTTGAACTTGTTTAGTTAAAGCCTGTTTCAAATGGCCCTATAGCTCAGTTGGTTAGAGCATCCGACTCATAATCGGCAGGTCCCTGGTTCAAGTCCAGGTGGGGCCACCATTTATCAAGCACTTACGTTACTTCTTCTGATCCACTTTAGGTCTGTGCTACCTCTGTGCAATTTATCGTCTCTCCATCTAAACCCTTTACTGTTCATTACATTACCGCCTTACTTAACTGCATTGATTGCTCACCAGAATAATTTGGCCTAAGGACAGTTGAACGATGAAAGGTAAATGGAAGAGCTGAAGAGAGACGATACTTTGTTAAAGATTTATTCAGAGTATTTGCCAGCACAAGAAGCTGAGGCTTTGATGCTCTGATGTTACGGCGTAAAAAAGGCAGCTGTAACGGCTGCCTTATTAATAGTTAGTGGCAAAAGAAGCAATTAATGATCGTCATGCCCTGCAGGAATGCCTACCCACACCAGTTTATGTGGCGTAAAACCCAGCTCCTGAGTTTCTGTGACTTCAGCTTCTTCCAGGTCAATAGTGCTGACGGTTTTGCTCAGTGGATCCGCCACATACACCTTGTCGTCTGCTGCGGATATAGCCAGTTGCAACTGACTGCCTGTGGGCATAGCGGTTAAATCAGCTGTGGTGATTTGGACTTTGTCTGCCAGTTCAAAAGCAGCACCAGTTGTAGCTGCTGCATTGTAATTCAGGATACTCAGAGCACCAGTGGAATCCAGCAGCACAAACTTTTCACCATGATTAGCAAAACCATAGCCTATGATGCTGGCGCCAGTCGTGGCCTGCCATTCGACTTTATTGATAGTTCCCGCCACCGGATTGACCGAAAACACAGCGGCTCCGGCAAAGCCGATAAAATGCGCAGCGTCTTCATGCCCTTCCAGCGTGCCAATCCGCATAGTGCCTGTGAAATCCGCCGTATTGGCCACTTTACTTGCTGTAAAAGTTTCACCGTCCTGCTTTAACAGCATCACGCCATCAGTGCAGCCAAAGCTGACATAATCTTTGTTCTGTGCACTGCCATGTAAACCAGGGCAACGCAGGTCAAATTCCTGCTCCAGATGGAAGTGATCACCATGCACATGATAAATACCCACCTGATCCGGCAAAGTACTGGCTGTTGCTGCATCACGAATAGTTGAAACTAATATCTCCCCCCGGGCCTGAGCGGCGCCGTGCATATGAGTGCTGTAGGTTAAAACCGGATAGTCATTGCTGCCTGTATTGATTTGCTCATCATTCAGCATTGCGACTTTTGCCACACTGGAGGTGGCCACATTGCCGTCAAAAAAGATGGCTATTTGTTCATCTGTAGTGGTGACATGAGTAGGCCGGCTTTCGCTGAGCTGCAGGCTCATTAAGCGAGGTTCTTCTTCATAAGGATGCAAGTGATCGCCATGATCTTCCTGATACAAACCGCCATCGATAAACTCTACTTTATCGCTTTCACGCTGCACTACCATGACAAAACGCTGGCTGGCTGAAGCATACAAAGCTGATGCATTACTCAATGAACTGAATTGGCCCAGTAAGTCACCGTCCTCAAGGTTATAGACTCTGAGCATGGTGCTGTCTTTATCTGAAATAACCAGACGACCAGCACCGGTTTCGTGGTCGTGATCATGATCGTCTTCCACAGGAATAGGATCCTTTTCCACTATGTTCGTTGTGCTGTCACCACAGGCGGCCAGCAAAGAGGCACTGATCAGTAATGCCAGCACATTTAGTTTTGATTTCAACATACAAACTCCATAAAAATAAAAAGACCGCGGCTAACCAGGAAACGTTAAGCCGCGATAAAACTTAAAATTGACCACGAATACCTAAACCCAAGGAACGGCCTGGTAAGGGGGTTTTGTCTTTCAAAAAAGAGGTGTGAACACGGGCTTCTTCGTCCGTCAGGTTTTCGCCTTTGACGTAAAGCACTATGTCTTGTAAGGCACCACTGAAGTGGTAACTGACTGATGCATCCAGCAGGTTGTAGCCAGCTGTAGCGCTTTCCAGCTCCGAGACTTTGTCTTGTTTGAAATAGCGGGTCAGGCGCAGATCAGCCGAGATTTGATCGCCTTCATAAGCCAGTTCGCTGGATAAACGCAGCGGTGGTGTGCGGGGTAAATCACCGCCTCTGTCCAGACGGGCCCGGATATAGTCCGCCTGCACTGTAAAGCGATAAGGTTGAGCTATTTGCCATACCAATTGCGATTCAAAGCCATGCAAAATCACATCTTCTGCGACAAAAAGGTAAACCGGTAACTCACCACTGTGATCATGGCCTTCTTCTTCGGTATGATCATGGCTGTGGCCGCTTTCAGCGAATAAACCAGTGTTTTGCTGGTAGTAGTAGTTATCTACTTTGTTGTAGAAGGCATTGAATACCAGACCAATATCACCGCTGATTTTACGGAAGGTCAGGTCGAGGTTGTTGGCTACTTCCATTTCTATCGGCTGGCGATTCAGCACTATGGCTTGTTCTGCATCTGGGTCAGTATTGCGGCTAAACAAGGCACCAACTTCATAAGAGCCAGTACCAATGTGTGGACCAAAGGACAATAATTCAGAAGCCGAGGGCGCGCGCTCAGAGCGGGATAACGACAGCCCTAAGTTGTAGCCCTCAGTAAAATCCCAAACAGCACCAGCCGACAGGCTGTAAGGCTTAAACTTATGCTCCACATCAAAAACACGGATAAATTCTGCGTCATGATCATGGTCGTGATCATCCACATCTTCATCATGTGAATGGGCAGCAAGCTCAGGCAACAACACATCACTGGCATCAATAGTCACTTGCTCAGTACGAGCACCTAATTGCAGCAACACTGGACCAAAATGACGCTCTTCCATCAAAGCTATAGCAAGCATCTCGCTGCTCGAAGGAGGAGTAAAAGCCTCGTCTCCAACTGCGGCAAAATCGCTGTGTTTGTAGTGCAGGCTGATACCACCACGCCAATCGGCAATCACCGGATGCAACAATTCAAAGCGGGCTTCTTCGCTTTGGTTTTTGAAGGTAGTGCCTACTACACCCTCTTCAATTTCCATATGCTGGTAGTCAGTGTAAGCAATGCGGCTATTAAGCTGCTGTAACCAGGACAACCCCAGCTCCAGTTCACTTAAAAACTGCACTCTGTCTTGTTTTAAATCGGCATACACAGACTCTTCAGCCTGCTCTTCACCTTCTTCTTCATGACCGCCATGGCTATGGCCCGGAATACCGTATTCACGTTTTAACTGGCCAAAAGACACACCCACAAAGCCATTTTCTAGCAGATAGCTGCTGCCTACACTAAACCCCTTGGCTGTGGCTGCTGTATTGACCACTTTGCCTGAAGCGCCTTCTTCGTGGTCATGATCTTCGTCGTCGTGATGTACTTCTGCTTGACCCGGAATGCTGTAATCATCGTTATCACGCCAGAATACGTCGGCATATAAACCAGTTTGACCAACAAAGGTCTGAGCGGAACCTGAAGCCAGTTTTTCGTTATTCACCGACTCGCGCTGTAGCATCCATTCGCCTTTGGTGACTTGCTCAGTGGGAATTCTGTTATCCACCACATTCACCACACCACCAATAGCGCCACTGCCATAAAACAAAGTGGCAGGCCCACGTAAGACTTCTATCTGACTGGCAGTACTGGCTTCAGCCGACACACTATGATCAGGACCAACGCGGGAGGCATCACCTGCATCCAGACCATTTTGCGTGATTAGAACCCTTGGGCCATCTAAACCCCGTATAATAGGACTACTGGCAACAGAACCGTAAAAGTTACTGTGTACCCCTACTTCGTTTTTCAGCGTATCGCCCAACGTAGACTGCTGATTCATTTTCAGACGATCACCAGCCAATACACTGACAGGTAAAGCAGACTCTGTCGCAGAGGCATGAAATGGGCTGGCTTTGATATCTATCACTTCAAGCGCTGTAGGATTTAGCGCTAACTGAATACTTTGTAGACCCTGAGCAGGTAAATCCAGACGGAAATTGCGGTGGGCAAAACTGCCCGCTTCGATATGCAGTTCCGCCTGCTTGCTCTGCAAGTCTTTGAATTCAAAACGACCTGAGGCATCAGTTTTCACTTTTTTGTTTTGTCCAACTACTGTCACCCAGGCATCCGCCACAGGTTGGCCTTGCTCATCGACCACAGTCCCTTGTACAGACTGAGCCCAAAGCGGACCGCTTAGGCTCGCAGCAATAAGGCTCGCCACTATAGTTTTTCTACGCATGCACTTCCCCAAAAAACAATTCCAGTTTCGGTTGCTTTCACATTTTGTGATAATATAACATATCACGAAACCAAGGTTTGTTGGCAAGTCTCAGTTACATCAAATAAGGCGAACATCATGAAAGATCTGTTAGGAGTGTGTTTATCAGGGCTCTGTATCCTGCATTGTCTAGTGACACCAATATTGCTGGCGTTAGGCGGCGTAGGTCTGATTGGCGCATGGTTTGAATCTGAATGGGTGCATTATTTGCTGTTGGCTCCAATCAGCCTAATGCTGGTGTGGAGCCTGCCTTCTTCCTGGATTAAGCACCGCAATACCAAACCATTATTGATTGGCGGTCTGGGTTTTAGCTTATTGCTGACATCCCTTTTTGTCCCTGAGTCGGCTGAACCTGTATTAGCAGTTTTAGCTGGTTTAATTCTGATTGCAGCGCATCTTCTGAACAGACGTCTGCTGAATACCCTTACTCCTCACTCATTAGCGAGCTGATTTATGCTGAACTCTGAAGATAAAAGATTACCAGTCACTGTACTTTCAGGTTTTTTAGGCGCGGGCAAAACCACTTTACTGAATCAAATTCTTAATAACAGAGCTGGTCGCAAAGTGGCGGTGATCGTCAACGACATGAGTGAACTGAACATTGACGCTGCTATAGTAAAAAACGAAATCAGCCTAAACCGCGCTGAAGAAAAGCTGGTGGAAATGAGCAATGGCTGCATCTGCTGCACCTTGCGCGAAGACCTGTTACTGGAAGTGGGCCGTTTAGCCCGAGAAGGTCGTTTTGATTATTTAGTGATTGAATCTACAGGCATTTCAGAACCGCTGCCTATAGCTGAAACATTCACTTTCGAGCATGAAGATGGTCAGAGTTTATCTGATGTAGCCAGGCTCGATACCATGGTGACAGTTGTCGATGCCGTGAACTTCTTAAAAGATTATCGCGAAGCCAGCTCTTTGCAGGAGAAAGGCGAAAGCTTGGGTGAAGAGGACGAGCGCAGTGTCGCCGATCTACTGATAGAACAAGTCGAGTTTTGCGACGTGCTGATCATCAGTAAAGCAGATTTGGTTAGTGAACAGGATTTACTCGAGCTCAAAGCCATACTGCGTAAACTCAATAGCACAGCGCAAATCCATCAGGCCAGTCAGGGAAAAATTGATATAGATAAAGTACTGGGCACAGGCTTGTTTGACTTTGAAAAAGCTCAGCAAGCCCCAGGCTGGCTAAAAGAGTTACGTGGTGAGCATCAACCTGAATCGGAAGAATATGGTATCAGCAGTTTTGCTTTTCAGGCTCGTATTCCTTTTCATCCAGAGCGGTTTTACGACTTCCTGCACCAAGACTGGCCACAAGGCAAACTGCTGCGATCTAAAGGTTATTTCTGGCTGGCCAGTGAGCCTGATTATGCCTGGCAATGGCATCAGGCCGGTGGCATAGCCCGTTATGGCATGGCAGGTTTATTCTGGCATGCAGTGCCGCAGGAGCAGTGGCCGGAGGATGCAGAAACCGTACATCAGATCCAAAGTAGCTTTGTAGCGCCTTTTGGGGATTGCCGGCAAGAATTGGTATTCATTGGTCAGCAACTGGATCAACAGCAGATGCGAGAACAATTAGAACAGTGTCTGCTGACAGAGCAAGAGCTGGCCTTATCTGTCAACGACTGGAAAGCACTGCCCAGTCCATTTCAGGCGGAATTTGCCTGATGTCAGCTGCCTTCCAACTCCTCCCCCGGATGCGGCAAGTGCAAAGCCAGTCTGCCGAAGTGCTGACGCAGATCTTTGAGCCAGACGTAAATCTGGCCATATGGCAGCGTGACAGCAACGACCTTATCAGCGCCTACGCGCAAAGCCTGTCCGACTTTCAGGCATTGCAATTTGTCGCAGAGCCCAAGGAGCTGACAAGCATATTAGAGCAACGTTTGCCCGAGGCGGAAGGTAAGACTAACTTTATCGCCGATCTGGAGTTATTAAGTCAGATGTTGGCCTGTTTGATGGACTGCACTGCGGTAGGCTTCAGGCTGAAACGACTGGAAAAAGCCATGTGCCCACGTTTTCACACCGACCATGTCGCACTGCGATTATTGGTGACTTATTCAGGCGCAGGTACTGAATGGCAAAGTGAAGCCAGCGCTTTGCAGCATCAACAAATAGGTGCCGAAGATGTGGCGCTACTGAAAGGTTCAGCCTGGAACGACAGTAAAGAGAGTGCCATCTGGCACCGCTCTCCACAAACAACTCAACCTCGTTTACTACTGAGCCTGGACCCAGTGGGCGAATAACCTATAACAGGAGGATTTTTATGCGCTTAGCGTTTTTATTGGCAGCGAGCACAGTGCTGCTTAGCCAAAGTATGGATATTCTGGCCGAACAGCCTGATACCAGAGCCCATCAACATGGTGTCGCCAGACTGGAGCTGTTTAAACAGGTAACAGAATTACAAATAGGTTTTTACGCCACAGGTACGGATATTCTGGGTTTTGAACATCAACCACAAAACCAGGCGCAAGCCGATACGGTGAAAAAAGCTATAGCTTTGCTGTCCACTCCTGATAAGTTGTTTAAGATTGAAGGCGCAGAGTGCACAGTGACACAACATCAATCTAATCTGGCTGAACTGCAACACCATTCTGGTTCTAAAGACGAACACTCTCATGAATACTCTCATGAACACGAGCATGAGCATGAGCATGAGCATTCAGGACATAGTGATATAGAAGCTAGCTACCATTTCAATTGCACAACAACCGGACCTGTGACTGTGACGGTGAATCTTTTTACTCTGTTTCCACAGTTGCAAAGCATCAACAGTAGTTGGATCACTGAAAATGGTCAATCCGCTGCTACTCTTAGCACCAATGAAAGCCAGATTTCTCTGAACTAAGCTATGCAAACGAGCAGCACTGAGCCAAAACCAGCCAGAATTCAGCTCACCGGCAATCGTAAAGCCGTATTGGTGCTCATGCAAACGCAGCAAAGGGCTTTATCAGCATACGAAATTATAGATTTGCTGCGACCGCAAATAGGTAGGATCATTCACCCTATGTTGGTGTATCGTTGCTTAGACTTTTTATTGGCCAAGCAGCTGATCCTGAAGCTGGTATCCGTTAACAAGTTTATAGCGCTGCCTGAGGGGATGAATGAACCCGGCCAGTGCCTGATTTGCGAGCACTGTCAGGCTGTCACCTTTTCTGCCAGCTCAAATCCATTGCAGCAACAAAGACGCAAAATTGCAGCCTCAGGTTTTAAATTAAATCAGCAGCCGGTTGAATTTCATGGTATTTGCGCGGCATGCCAAAAGGACAAACAAAGTGAATCAAGCTCAGCGAATTCCGCTTTATCTGCTGACAGGCTTTTTAGGTAGTGGCAAAACCACCATACTGAATCAATGGGTTCAGGATCCGGCTTTTAGTAAAGCCTTAGTGATTATTAATGAGTTTGGTGAAACCAGCCTGGATCATTTACTGGTGAGCCGCAGTACTGAAGAACAAATTGTTGAGCTGTCCAACGGCTGTATCTGCTGCACTATACGGGGCGATCTGGCAAAAACCTTAACCGATATCAGCTGGCGTTTTAGCCGCAATGGCATCAAAAGTTTTGATAAAGTCATTATAGAAACTACAGGGCTAGCGGACCCAAGCCCTATCTTAAACACGCTGATTTCCAATGAAAAACTATTCCAGCAGTACAGATTACAAGGCACTGTGACTACGGTAGATGTTGCCAATGCTTTGCATAGCATCGAAAAGTACAGTGAAGCGAAACGTCAGGTTGCGGTTGCAGATTTAATTCTGCTGACCAAGCAGGATCTGGTCAGTGCCGAAGTACTACAGCAGGTTCAACAGCGGGTCCGCCAGCTAAACCCCACTGCACCACTACAACAAGCGCTCAATGGTGTCACGGCCTTGCGCTCGCTGCTGAAGTTGGACCATATAGAGCCAGTTCACTCCAGTACCCCCTTGGCCAACTGGCTAAATTTTAGTGCTGTGCAATTTGAGCCACTGAAACCTGAGCAAACACCAACTTTACTCCGTTCCGCAGAGCAGGAGCTCAGTCCACATCAGGGGAATATCAGAGCTTTTTGTTATCAACTTGATAAGCCAGTTAGCTTGCGGGCTATTGAAATGTGGCTGGACGCCTTGTTACCACAAATGGGCCATAAGTTGCTGCGGTTAAAAGCAATCTTAAATGTAGAAGGATTTCCTGGCCCTATGGTGATCCATGGCGTACAGCAATTGTTGCACCCCACAGCTGTATTGACGGACTGGCCGAATGACGAAAGAAAAAGCAAGCTGGTATTTATTACCGACGAGCTGACAGCGCAACAACTGGAAGTCAGTTTACAACCTTTGTTCAGGCTGTAAATCAGCGTTATTGAGCTGACCAGCCACAGTAGCAGCTTTCTGCTGATACATCCGCTGGTCTGCCACTTTACTCAGCACTAAATCAGAGTCTCCGTCTTGTGGGTAACATGCCAGCCCTATGCTGCAACTGATTTGGATACTCAGACCATGTATATCAAAAGGTAGCGCAATAGCATGCTGAATTTTTTCGGCCAAAAGAGCGGCACTGTGGCATTCTTCTACTTTGGGTAGCAAAATAATAAACTCATCTCCTCCTATCCGGGCTACCGTATCAGAAGCACGTACCGTATGCAGCAGCCGGTCTGCCACCTGCTGCAATAATAAATCTCCCACTGCATGACCATGAGTATCATTAACTGGTTTGAACTTGTTTAAATCTAACAACATCAAGGCTAAGGTTTTTTTATGCCGCACTGCGTATTGCAGCGCTTTTTGTAAGCGGTCAGAGAATAAAGTACGGTTCGGTAAGCCTGTTAACGTATCGTGCTGCGCCATATAACGCATACGTTCCTCAATTTTACGCCGTTCTGTTAAATCACGGTTTACTCCCAAAATACCAACGAGAACACCTTTAGCGTCGTACATACCGGAGATTTTTACTTCACTCCAGACCCGGTGGCCATCCTTACAGATCTGCTCAACCTCCCCCACATAATCCGGATAAGACTCGCCACTTTGTAGGGCTTTCGCTGCTTTTTTCATTTGTAATTTCACCTGTATATAAGATTCAGGTGTCACCAATTGCCGCATTTGGCGTTGCATCAGATCTGTTACAGTAAAACCTGTTAGCTTTTCTGCCGAGGGGCTTATGTAGGTAAAATGCCCGTTCAGATCCATAGTCCAGATCACATCAGTGGCATGGTCAGCCAATAACCTGTGTCGCTCTTCACTGCGTTTTAACGCCTCTATGGCTTGACTACGTTCTATGACAATCTCGGCTAACGCCGCGCTTTCGCTGATCAGTTGAATATCCTGCTCCGATGGGGCCGTGACCTCTTTGTGATAAATCGCAAAGGTGCCCAACACTTTTCCGCGACGATTTTTAATGGGTTCAGACCAGCAAGAACGGATATCTGCGATATCAACTAAGGCCTGATAAGAGTGCCAGTATGGATGCACACGCACGTCCTCCACTATCACCCGCTGCCCCAGATACGCAGCGGTGCCACAGGACCCAACACCATAACCTGCAGCTATGCCATCAATAGCTGCATTGTATTCATCTGGTAAATGAGGTGCGGAAGCGACATGCAAAATACCTTGTTCATCCAGTAATAACACTGTGCAGCGAGCAGACGGGTCCATGTGCTCCGCTCCCTCAACTAACGCATCCAGCACCTTCTGTAGTGGCGCCTGTTCAACAATCATTGACAGAACTCTGCCTCTGTTTTGTTGCATCAGGGCTACACGCTGACCTGCAATAACTAACGCCTTGAGTTTACGATTGCCGTGAATGATAAAGATTAAAGCAGCAGAAATAATAAAAAGTGCAGCAACGCCCGGAAACAGCCAGCCGGAATTATCCGACAGCAGGCTTGAAGCATGAACGTAAGCCGGAGTTGTAATCAATAGTCCCGAGAATAGCGCTCGCCACAGCTTCACATTATTCCCCTATATCTTCATTCCATAATTCGGGTTTAGCTGCGATAAAATCCTGCATCAGCTGCACACATTCGGCATTGTCTTGAATAATCAGCTGTACGCCACGACTTCTGACATAATCTTCTGGCCCCTGAAAAGTGCGGTTCTCACCAACCACTACTTTGGGAATGCCGTAGAGCAACACGGTACCACTGCACATGTCACAAGGGGATAAGGTCGAATACAACACGGCATTTTGGTAGTCTTTTGCCGTTAAACGGCCGGCATTTTCCAGACAATCCATTTCCGCATGCAATACACAACTGCCCTTTTGTACCCGCTGATTATGGCCACGGCCAACGATCTTGCCGTCAATCACCAGCACAGAACCGATAGGAATACCGCCTTCGGCTAAACTTTTTTTGGCTTGTGCTATCGCAGCTAACATAAAAGGGTCTGTCATTCACTTTAATCCTGTAGATCGACTGTGGATCGTCTGAAAGCAGCCACAAGCCTTTAAAAGCTAGTGGCTATGTTTCAACAGTTTAGTGAGAAAAACAGAAAAAGAAGTGCAAACCGAGAAATTAAATTGTATCAGCTTCCACCGTACCGATTTGGATGCAATCCAGCGGGCAAACTTCAATACAGGCCGGTTTATTATAAAAACCAACACATTCAGTGCATAAGCCTGCATCGACCTGATAATGCTGTTCACCTCTGTAAATGGCAGTATTCGGACATTCAGGTACACACATATCACAGTTAATACAGACAGCCTCTATCCACACTGACATAAAGTGTCCCCACAGGTTGCTGCAGCATGAGTATTTTGTTGCTTCAATAAAAACCCATACTCAGGCTTTACTCCGTCCGGCAGTGGAAACCAAACCTGATAACCAGAACCCGGCGCCACCAGCAGTTGTTGACCATCGGCAGCATAGAAAATGGAGCCTAAGGCTGTGATACCTTGTGGTGTCATCAGCAACAGCTCATCATCAAAACTAAAACGATTTTTCACCTGTAACAAAGCCTGGCCCTGCGCATTTAGCTCGCCACTAAATTCCCCCACCAACAACTGCTCACCTTCGCTATGACTGGTCTGATAATTTTGTAAATCGGCAGGAACATGGCGGCGCAAAAAGCCTTCGGTAAAACCACGGTTCGCCATGCCGTTCAGTTGCTGCAATAATTCCATATCAAAACTCTTGCCTGCCATCGCGTCATCTATAGCTTTGCGATACACCTGGGCTGTGCGGGCGACATAATAAGGTGACTTAGTGCGGCCTTCTATTTTCAGCGAATGCACCCCCATAGTCGTCAAAGCTGGCACATGCTGTACAGCTCGCAAGTCTTTAGAATTAAAGATATAACTGCCGTGTTCGTCCTCATCCAACAGCATCAGCTCGCCAGGGCGACCTTGCTCTTCGACCAGCACAGGCTCCGGTAATTCTGCTACTGCAGGGTTGTATTGCCCCACTTCGTCAGCTTTTGCTTTATGGCTTTGATAAGACCAACGACAAGCATTGGTACAAGCGCCCTGATTCGGATCGCGTTTATTGATATAACCTGATAATAAACAACGGCCTGAATAGGCCATACACAAAGCACCGTGCACAAAAACTTCCAGCTCCATTTCTGGTACTTGTTCGCGGATTTGTGCTATTTCTTCCAGCGCCAGCTCACGGGATAAAATCACCCGCTCTATGCCTTGTTGCTGCCAGAATAATACAGCAGCCCAGTTGACCGTATTGGCTTGCACCGACAAATGCAGTGGTATCTGTGGAAAATGCTGACGGAGTAAAAACACCACGCCAGGGTCGGACACAATAAGCGCATCTGGTTTCAGCGCTATAGCGGGCACCATATCTTCAACAAAACGCTGTAACTTGCTGTTATGCGGCGCAATATTGACCACCAGATAAAACTTTTTGCCTTGCTGATGAGCTTCCTTAATACCGATGGCCAGGGTTTCAAGATCAAATTCATTATTGCGCACCCGCAAACTAAAACGTGGCTGACCGGCATACACCGCATCAGCACCATAAGCAAAAGCCATCCGCATGGCTTTTAAACTGCCGGCTGGGGATAAAAGTTCAGGAGCATTCATTGGGCAATCCACAGATCATAAAAAGACGAGGCGCATCATAGCGCCTGCTTTTATCCGGGTTTTGCGTTGGATCAAACCACTTTGGAATAGCTTTGGTTACTATTGCTTTGCAAGTAACGGTCAAAACTGGCACAGACTAAACGCACCAGCAACCGGCCCAGTGGCGTCACCTGAATATGATGATCGGAACACAACACTAAGCCATCGGCGATCAGCGGATCCAGCTTAGGTAAAGCATCAGTAAAATAACTCCAGAAGTCCTCTATAGCAAAGCGCTGACAAAAATCCGGTACATCCAGTTCAAAATGACACATGAGTTGGCTGATTAAAGCGGCACGGATTTTATCGTCCTGGCTTAAACTAAAACCCCGCTCCAGCGGCAACTGTCCGCCAGCAAGCAGCTGCTGATAGTCCTGCAGCTCTTTTTGGTTTTGCCAGATCACGCCATTCACCTGACTGATAGAAGATACTCCTAGCCCAATCAACGCATCCTGTCCCGCTGTGGTGTACCCCTGAAAATTACGCTGCAGTTTGCCTTGTTGTTGCGCTATGGCTAAAGAGTCTGTGGTTTTGGCAAAGTGATCCATGCCTATACATTGGTAACCGGCCTCACTGAAATGCTTAATAGCAAGCTGCAACAACGCCAGTTTATCTTCAGCTTGCGGCAAACTTTGAGTCGGAATTTTGCGCTGAGCGGCAAAACGAGTCGGCAAATGGGCATAACTGAACAAAGACACCCGATCCGGGTCCAGCAGCAATACGCTTTGCAGTGTTAGTAAAAAACTCTCAGGTTTTTGGTAAGGCAAACCATAAACCAAATCCAGATTAATAGAGCTAAAGCCTAAACGTTTGGCTTCAGTAACCAAAGCGCGTACCAGATCTTCGCTTTGCACCCTGTTGATAGTGATTTGTACTTGCTCGTCAAAATCCTGCACACCAAAGCTAACACGGCTAAACCCAACTGGCGTAAATGAGCCAGTTTTTCCAGACTACAGCTGCGTGGATCTATTTCGATCGAAAGCTCTGCGTCCGCTTTAAAGACAAAATGTTGCCTGAGCAACTGCATAAGTTTGGATAACTGTTCTTGTGTTAAAAAGGTTGGAGTTCCGCCCCCCAAATGCAGCTGAGCTATGGTTTTGTCTGCGATTAAAGGCTGATACAAGGCCATCTCTGTCGCCAGGCTTTGCAGATACAAATCCGCTTTTTCACTATGGCGGGTCACTATTTTGTTGCAGCCGCAGTAGTAACACAGCTGCTGACAAAATGGGATATGCAGATACAAGCAAAGCTCAGCGGCGGAGCCTGCCAAAGCAGCACGTACCGCGGAAGCAGGAAAGTCAGGCTGTAAAGATAAAGCCGTCGGATACGAGGTATAGCGGGGACCATTCACCGAGTATTTCTGTATTAATTCAGCTGACCATAATACCTGCATTGAACTTTTCTCTGTTGTCCCGTCAAAGGTGGCTACAGTGTAAAGCAGCCGTTTTTCCCTTGTGTTGATCTGAAACAAAGTCGGTGACAGCCATTTTTCAGCTCTAGTAACGACCAAAGCCGGAAAAACGACGACAAATAAAGCTAGAAAAAGTCGGCCAATTAACTTAGAATGAACGTTCACTCTAAATGGAGATTTAAAATATGCAGCGTTCCCGCATTGTATTTTTTGCCCTTTCTGCCCTGGCGGGCTCTGTTGCTTTGGCCGGTTGTGGCCAGGCTCAACAAGCCTCAGCGCCCGCTGCTCAGGCCATGCCTGTGGGTGTAGTTACTCTGAAAAGTCAGGCCATTACCCTGACTAAAGAATTACCGGGTCGTGTTACCGCCTCACAAATTGCCGAAATCCGCCCTCAGGTGGACGGCATAGTGCTGCAACGTTTATTTACAGAAGGTGGTGAAGTTAAAGCTGGTCAGGCTTTGTATCAAATTGACCCAGCTACTTTTGAAGCACAGCTTTCAAGCGCTAAAGCAGCTGTAGCCCGTGCTCAGGCCAGTATTGCTAGCAGCAAAGCAAAAGCCAGCCGTTATACTGAACTGTTAAAAATTAAAGCCGTTAGCCAACAGGAATTTGATGAGGCAGATGCGGCCTATAAACAAGCTCAGGCTGATTTATTAACAGCGCAGGCTCAGCTGAAAACAGCGCAGATTAATTTAAATTACAGCAAAGTATTGTCTCCTATCAGCGGCCAAATCAGTAAATCAGCTGTCACTGCCGGCGCTCTGGTCAGCGCTAATCAAGCTACGGCTTTAGCTACAGTCACTTCGCTGGATCCTATTTATGTCGACCTGACTCAGTCGAGCAACGAGTTACTGCAACTGAAAAAAGCGCTGGCATCCGGTGCTTTAGGTTCAGATGCAGCCATTCAGACACAAGTTGAACTGAAGATGGAAGACGGCTCTGCGTATCCACATAAAGGTACTTTGCAATTTTCAGAAGTGACCGTAGATCCGGGCACAGGTTCAGTTACCTTAAGAGCTCAATTTCCTAACCCTGAAAAGTTACTGCTGCCAGGCATGTATGTTCGCGCTGAGGTAGTAGAGGGTGTTAAAGCTAACGCTATTCTGGCGCCACAACGTGGTATCAGTCGCAACAGCAAAGGCGAAGCCACCGCCATGGTGATTGGCAAAGAAGGCAAAGTAGAAGCTCGTATTTTACAAGCTGACCGTACAATAGGCTCAGACTGGCTGGTCAGCAGCGGTTTAAATGCCGGTGATCAACTGATTATTGAAGGCTTGCAGAAAATACGTCCTGGTGCGCCAGTACAGGCAGTGCCAGCGGAAGCTGCTGCTCAAACTAAATCCCAGTAAAGCCAACGGAGAATTCTGATGTCACGATTTTTTATCGACAGGCCGATTTTTGCCTGGGTATTGGCGATAGTGGTGATGCTCTCTGGTGTGTTAGCCATCAATACTCTGCCAATAGCACAATATCCATCGATAGCACCGCCTGCTATCAGCATCAGCGCCAGCTATCCCGGTGCTTCAGCCCGTACTCTGGAAGATACAGTTACCCAGGTTATAGAACAGAAAATGAAGGGGCTGGATGGCCTGATGTATATGTCATCCACGTCTGAGTCCAATGGTTCTGTGACTTTAACTTTAACCTTTAGCGCTGATACTAACCCGGATATAGCTCAGGTTCAGGTGCAAAATAAACTGGCCTTAGCTACTCCGCTGTTACCGCAGGAAGTACAACGTCAGGGCGTCTCTGTAGCTAAATCTGCCCGTAACTTCCTGTTAGTGGCAGGTTTTGTCTCTGAAGACGGCAGCATGAGCAACATCGACATAGGCGACTATGTGGCATCTAATGTGCAGGACATTATTTCGCGTGTGGACGGTGTAGGCGAAGTGCAAATGTTTGGTTCGCAATATGCGATGCGGATTTGGTTAGACCCAGCCAAACTGCAAAATTATGAACTGACTACAGCAGATATCAGCGCTGCTATCAGTGCACAAAATGCTCAGGTCTCTGCCGGCCAATTAGGGGGGATGCCCGCGATTGAAGGCCAGCAGCTAAATGCTACCGTTACAGCCCAAAGCCGTTTACAAACTGCAGAGCAGTTCCGTCAAATTCTGGTGAAAACCAACAGCGACGGATCCGTCGTGCGTTTAGCTGACGTGGCTAAAGTAGAGTTAGGTGGTGAAAACTACGGTGTTGTAGCTCGCTTTAATGGTAAACCAGCTTCTGGTTTAGGTGTCAAACTAGCCAGTGGTGCCAATGCGCTGGAAACAGCGGCTGGCGTGAAAAAAGCTTTGGCTGATTTAGAGCCCTTTTTCCCGACAGGTTTAAAGTCTGTAGTGCCTTACGACACCACACCTTTTGTGTCTTTATCAATTGAAAAAGTAGTACATACCTTAATTGAGGCTGTCGTGCTGGTGTTTGTGGTGATGTATCTGTTCCTGCAGAATTTCCGCGCTACCTTAATCCCAACCATAGCAGTGCCGGTCGTCTTGCTCGGTACCTTTGCTATTTTGTCGGCCTTTGGGTACTCCATTAATACCCTGACCATGTTTGCTATGGTACTGGCGATAGGCCTGCTGGTCGATGACGCCATTGTCGTGGTCGAAAACGTCGAGCGGGTAATGACCGAAGAAGGCTTGTCTGCACTCGAGGCTACCCGTAAGTCGATGGACGAAATTAAAGGTGCTTTAGTCGGTATCGCTATGGTGTTATCAGCCGTATTTGTGCCTATGGCATTCTTCAGTGGTTCTACGGGTGTTATTTACCGTCAATTCTCCATCACATTGGTGTCCGCTATGGCCCTGTCGGTGCTGGTGGCATTAATACTGACTCCTGCTTTGTGTGCAACTTTATTAAAACCAAGCCATGTGCACGATGATAGCTCTGCTTTGGGTAAATTCTTTTCTGGTTTTAACCGTGGTTTTGATAAAACCAACAAAGGTACACAAAATTTTGTCAGCCGTATGATTAAACAAAGCAAACGCTACCTGTTGGGTTATGCACTGATAGTTGGTGGTATGGTATTTATTTTCAGCCAGCTACCCTCTGCATTTTTACCGGATGAAGATCAGGGCATTATGTTTAATCAGGTGGTGTTACCTGCAGGTTCGACCACAGAGCAAACCCTGAAAGTCGTGGAGAAAATGGAAAACCATTTCCTGAACGATCAAAGCGAAGCTGTGAAGTCAATTTTCACCGTGACAGGTTTTAGTTTTGCCGGTTCAGGTCAAAATGCAGCCTTAGGTTTTGTCAACTTAAAACATTGGGATGAGCGTCAGCGCCCTGACTTATCTGTGGGTGCTGTCGCAGGCAAAGCCATGGGCTATTTCTCCACCATCAAAGAGGCTTTTGTATTTGCCTTCCCACCGCCAGCAGTGGTAGAGCTGGGTACGGCCAATGGCTTTAACCTGCACTTGCAGGACAGAGCTGGCTTAGGTCATGACCAGTTATTGGCTGCCCGTAACCAGTTGTTAGGTATGGCAGCCCAAAGCCCGGTATTGGCTGGTGTGCGTCCTAATGGTCAGGAAGATATGCCAGAGTTGAAACTGGATATAGATTTGGCTAAAGCCGAAGCCTTGAATGTCAGTCAGGCCGATATCAACAGTACGCTGGCAACAGCCTGGGGTAGTAGTTATGTCAATGATTTTATTGACCGTGGCCGGGTGAAAAAAGTCTATCTGCAAGGTACACCGGACAGCCGCATGGTACCGGAAGATTTAAGCAAATGGTATGTGCGTAACAGCGAAGGTGACATGGTGCCATTCTCCGCCTTTGCCAGCTCTCACTGGACTTATGGTTCTCCTCGTCTGGAGCGCTATAACGGCTTCTCATCAATGGAAATTCAGGGCGCAGCTGCTCCTGGTTACAGTACAGGTCAGGCCATGGATGAAATGGAAAAACTGGCCAAACAGTTACCGCCGGGTTTTGCTTATGAGTGGACAGGCATCTCTTATGAAGAGCGTTTAAGTGGCGGTCAGGCGCCTCTGCTATACGCTTTATCCTTGCTCGTGGTGTTCCTCTGTTTAGCTGCCTTGTATGAAAGCTGGTCGGTACCTGCTGCTGTGATGATGATAGTGCCATTAGGGGTCTTTGGTGCGGCTTTAGCAGCACTGGTTGCCAACTTGTCGAATGATATCTATCTGCAGGTAGGTTTATTAACCACCATAGGTCTGGCATCGAAAAATGCCATTCTGATTGTGGAATTTGCCATCCATCGCATGGAACAAGGTTTAGGCTTAGTCGAAGCCGCGGTTGAAGCTGTGCGTTTACGTCTGCGCCCTATCATTATGACCTCAATGGCCTTTATTTGTGGTGTATTGCCTTTAGCCATAGCCTCAAGTGCTGGTTCAGGTGCACAAAACGCATTAGGTATTTCCGTGATTGGTGGCACTTTAGCTTCATCTATTCTGGTTGTCGTCTTTGTGCCGATGTTTTTTGTGCTGGTTCGCCGTGTATTCCCGGTTAAACACCCAGCAGCGCAGGAGAACGCAGAATGAAATTAAAAACCTTAAGTGTAAGCGCTCTGGCCATGCTGGTATTAAGCGCTTGCCAGTTGGCACCAGAACAGCAGGCTATTGAGTTGCCAGTGCCAAATGCTTATGCTTCAGAAGCACAAAGCTCAGGCACTGCAGCAGCAGAGCTGCATTGGCAGCAGTTTTTCAACAATCCGAAACTGCAACAGCTGATCGAGCTTAGTCTTGCCAACAACAAAGACCTGCAAATCGCTGCACTGAATGTGCAGCGGGTACGCTCTTTGTACCAGATTGAAGACTCGGCTTTGTATCCGTCTCTGGACTTAAACGCATCCGGCACACGCCAGCGTCTGCCAGCTGATTTAACAGGTACAGGCAACGCGCAAATCAATCAGCAATACAGTGCGACTGTGGGTATTACCTCCTACGAGCTGGATTTCTGGGGCAAAGTGCGGAATCAGTCAGAACAAGTCTTGCAGCAGCTGTATTCTTCAGAGCAGGCACAGCTGAGCAGCCAGATCAGTCTGGTAGCAGAGCTGGCCAATGCCTGGCTAACCTATGCCGCCGATCAGCAGTTGCTGGAACTGGCAGCCCATACCTTGCATAGCCAGCAAAAAACCCTGGAACTGACAGAGCAAAGCTACAACTTAGGCGCCGCTTCAGCTTTAACACTACAGCAAGTGAAAAGTACAGTTGCAACCGCCAAAGTAGATATAGCACGGTACCAGCGTTTAGTTGCCCGCGATAAAAACGCGCTGGACTTGCTTACAGGAACTCAAGTAACGGCAGACTTGTTGCCGGATCAGCCACTGAGCAAATTGCTACAATTGCCGGAATTACCAGCCGGCCTGCCATCAGATTTGTTGCAACAACGGCCTGATTTAAAAGCAGCAGAACATGACTTACTGGCAGCAAACGCTAATATTGGCATAGCCAAAGCGGCCTTTTTCCCCAGCATCAGCTTAACGGCTAATGCGGGTTCTGCTTCAGCTGAGCTGGATAATCTGTTTAAAGGCGGTTCAGGCAGTTGGAGTTTTATTCCGTCCATCAACCTGCCGATCTTTAACATGGGCCGTACTCAGGCCAATTTAGAAGTGGCCGAAGCACAGCAGCAAGTAGCATTAGCAACCTATCAGCAAAAAATCCAGCAGGCTTTTCGTGAAGTGTCTGACGGTTTAGCAGATCGTGAAGGTTATGCGGCCCAGCTGCAGGCACAGCAAGATTTGGCCAATAGCAACCAGCAAAGCTTTCTGTTATCCGAAGCCCGCTTTAAACAAGGGGCTGACAGTTATCTGCAGGTACTGGACGCGCAGCGGTCCTGGTACAGCGCACAACAACAATTAATCAGTGGCCAGCAAGCTTTACTTGCCAGCCAGATTAGTTTGTATAAAGTGCTCGGCGGTGGCTGGCAGCAAAGTAATACGTCAGCCGAATAAATGCGTGATCACCGGGCTTTTGGGCCCGGTGTCGGAGTTCCCTATGACAGAAAAAATCACAAAAAGACATACAGATCCTGCGCTGGCAGCGGCGCGGAGAAATCAGGTACTGACAGCGGCAGCGGAGTGTTTTCGCCGCAAGGGGTACCATGGTGCTGGTATGGCGGAGATCTCAAAAACCGCAGGGATGAGCGCAGGTCACATTTACAACTATTTCGACAGCAAAGAAGCCATTATTGAAGCTATTATTCAGCGTGATATGGAAGAGATGTTTTCTATATTCCAGCAGTTCGAAGACGATCCTGGTGATCTGCTGACCATTATGCTCGATGGTGCAGATCATGGTGTTGAACGGCATATAGATAAAGAAAAAAATGCACTGGAGTTGGAGATGCTGGCAGAAGCAGCCCGTAATCAAAAAGTGGCGTTTTTAATGCAACAATCTGACACCCAGGCCAGAGCAAGAATGCGCCGCTTGTTAACTGGTGAACGCAGTCTGGTTAAAGATGCGACGGACAAAGAACTGGATGCCCGTATCAATGTCATTTTTTCGATGATCACGGGTTTGGCAATGCGCCGAACCTTATATCCAGAATTGCAAAAAGACACCATTTTGCTGGCATTCCGCCCTGCGCTGCGGACTTTATTGTCACCTTTTGAATAACAGTTTTACCAGGCAGTCTGGTACTGCCTTAGGCTGTATTGCCCTGATCCTGATTCATAGTAGCCATAGCACTGGCCCAAAACCGGATAGAGCGGGTATCGTTGCGCTGCACCGCACTTTGTAATGCTTCTTTGGCTTTGGCCATAAAATCGACTGCAGTAGTATCTGCACCGCTTTGCTCAGCAGAACTTTCAGTTTTCCCTGAATACAGCAAGACCCGAAACGCCTGCTCCTGATCCGCTGGAATTTTACCGCTATCCAGGCCCTTGGTCAGCCAGTCGGATAATTGTTTGCGGCTCATCTGATCAAAGGTCAGGGTCTTACCATCCCCTACTTGCCCCTTGTCCACAGTCTGATCAGTTGGAGCAGCGACAGATTGTTGCTCCCTTTTCGCGACAGCTGCATACAGAGCAGAATACTGCCCAGAGCGGATCTGACTTAAGGTTTCAAAAAGATTGCTGTTGTCCAGTTTCATAAAAATGTCCTTACCTAGCTCAGGCTGACCAAGCAAAATACAAGCCAGTATGAGAGACATTCTTTTGACAACCGAGCTTCAAAGCCAGCTACCAAGTTCACAAAGCGACAGATACAATGCGGCATAATTTTGCATACTCAGAGGGAAAAATGAAACAACAGCTGCAACATAAGGTGCAACAACTGGTGGAGAAAACCTGGTTTAGTCACAGTATCTTAGTGCTAATATTAATTAACGCGGTTTTACTGGGCCTGGAAACTTCAGCGGCACTGATGCAAAACTTTGGTACCGTGATCCTAGTTGCAGACAAGATCCTGTTGTCGGTTTTTGTGCTGGAACTACTGCTACGGATTTTCGCCTATCGCTTGCGCTTTTTTAAAGATCCCTGGAGTTTGTTTGATTTTGCTGTAGTCGCTATAGCCCTGATGCCAGCGACAGGACAATTTTCGGTGCTGCGGGCTTTACGGGTACTGCGGGTATTGCGTTTATTATCTATTGTGCCTTCGATGCGCCGCGTCGTGTCGGCGTTGCTGGGGTCTTTACCTGGTTTGGGCTCTATAGCTATGGTTTTAGTGCTGATTTATTACGTCTTCGCTGTCATCGCCACTAAGTTATTTGGTAGTGCCTTCCCTGAATGGTTTGGCTCTCTTGGTGCATCTTTTTATACTCTGTTTCAGGTGATGACATTAGAAAGCTGGTCCATGGGTATTTCCCGTCCTGTGATGGAACAGTTCCCTTTTGCCTGGGCCTTTTTTGTGCCTTTTATCCTGATCGCTACTTTTACCATGCTGAACCTTTTTATCGCCATTATCGTCAACACCATGCAAACTTTTACCGAACAGGAGCATGCGGCAGAGCGGGCTGAAGATAAAAAAGCAGAGCAGGCAGAACAACAGCTGATGCACCAGCAACTCAAAGAGATCCAGCAGGAATTACAGGCCTTGCGATCAGAACTAAAACAACGCAACCACTAAGCCTCGTCACGGGCTGCACATTGAGGTTGCGGCCTATTTCAGCTGAGGCTATTGTGAAGCTGCCTATCTATACAATGGAGTGTCCGGATGTTGTTTGCTGTTTCTCTGATGACCCGAACTAAAAGGCCAGACTTATGACAGCTCTGGCATTTTTAGCTCTGTTTGCTGTGCTGCTTGGTGCAGCCTGTGGCATCACCGCCTTAGTACAGTTACAAAAAGTAAAATCAGAACTGGCTGAGCTGAAAAAACAACTAAAAAGCTCAGCTCCTGCCTCTGTTAAAGCCGTGCCAGTTATGGCAGAACAGCAAGCTTCAGAGCTGAATCCACTCAACCCATTAGCCGTTCTACCTCAACCCCAACCTACTTATTCAGCAGGCACAGAGACTAAAGCTGCCCCTGTCGATTTATTTTCTGCTCTATCTGGCTGGATAGAACAACAGCTGATTAAAAGAGGCATGGTCTGGGTAGGCGCTTTGGCATTGGCTTTGGGAGGCATCTTTTTAGTCAAACATTCACTGGACGCTGGTTGGTTATCTCCGGCCTTACGCAGCGCGTCCGGCGCTGTCTTTGGTCTGGCTTTGATTATCGGTAGTGAATGGCTGCATAGACGTAGTCAGGGCCATGCGCTGAACAACTATGCGCCAGCGGCATTGTCCAGTGGTGGTTTTATCAGCCTTTATGCAGCTGTGCTGGTAGCGCTGGATTGGTATCAACTGATGAGCCCTGCTGTTGCTTTTCCACTCCTTGCCATTATTGCGTTGTCTGCATCCTGGATGTCCTTGCGACAAGGCCCATTATTAGCACTGATTGGTATTGTGGGTGCTTATGCAGTGCCAGTACTGGTGTCCACGGATTCAGGCAATGTGCCGGCTTTATTGGCTTATATTTCACTGGTCACCGCATCTTCAGTACTGGTCGAACAAAAAGTGAAACGCCTCTGGCTATGGTGGTTGCCCATGTCTGTCCATCTGTTATGGCTTTTTGCCGCGATTTGGCTGGCTAGTTCACATCAGTTGTGGGCGTTTTGGCTGGTACTTTGTGGCAGTTTTGCGATGCTGGTCTGGTTACCCCGTATTGGTGTTCAAGCACAACATATGCAGTTTACCCATCAGCCCATGCGCAGTTGGTGGCCATTGAACCGGACGCTGATATTGAGCCTGGCGCTTTTGGTGGTGGCATGCTGTGCATTGTTCAACACTGCAGATATCGTCAGTTTCACAGGCCTGGTTGTGCTTATCCTACTGATGCTGTGCTGCGCAGCTACAGACAGTAAGTCAGAACTACTGATCTGGCTGAGCTTTCTGCCGGCCCTTTGCTGGCTGATACTAGAACCTTTGGGATTATCCGCAGACCCTTATGCCACCAGCAGTGCCAGCCTAAAACAACATCTGCTGTTATTGGCTGTATTTGCAGTGCCATTTTGCTCTGTAGCACTGAAGTGGCCGCAGCGTTTGCAATGGAGCAGTGCATTGGCCCTATTGCCTGTGCTGATACTGGGAGTGAGTCATGCCCAGGCCAGCCTTGAAATACAGCAACAGTTGCAACTGTTCTGGACTTTTTTAGCGCTGCTTCTGGTTGCGGCTCAAAGTTCGATGGCGCTGAAAACCAGCCACAAAGCTGCTGCCTTTATTCAGATGGCAGGAGCTAACTTTGCACTGACTTTATGTTTTACCTTGTGGCTTTCCGATGCAGCTTTAACTTTAGCTATCGCCGTTCAACTGGTGCTGCTGACGCTGCTAGGTATCCGATCAAACATGCCTGTGCCGCACTGGCTCATCAAACTGATAGTGGCTGCCGTACTGGTACGTTTAACAACGGCCCCTTTGATTGGACACTATGAAACCGAGCTGTTATTGGGGGTGCACTGGTCTTTTGTGGTTTACCCTGTCGCTCTGTTCTGTTTTGCACTGAGCTGGTACTTATGGTTTAGCACCACACTTCGAAGCTATCTGGAGGGAGCGTTACTGCATTTGGTGGCTGTATTTATCACAGTGCAAACCCAGTACTGGCTCAATAAGGGTGTCGTTGATTTTACTGATATGAATTTTAATACCTTGACTATTCAGCCTTTAACTGGCTACTCATGGCATGGGTTTATCAATGGCGCAGCGGTAAAGCAGGCAGCACAGCGCTACTTTACCGGGGAGCAGCCGCTGTTTTAGTGATACTGGTCGGTCTGGCGCATTTAGAACTTAGCCTTGAAGAAAACCCGTTCTGGCATACTCAGTCTTTAGGCTCTGTGCCTGTGCTGAATCTGTTGCTGCTGTTATGGGGTTTACCTGCCGTCATTTTTTGGGGTTTTAGCCGCTTGCCATTAAAGTTTCGCTTAAAAAAAGCAGCCCTTTATCTGGCTTTCGGCAGTGGCACTTTGTACCTGACTGGCGCTATCCGACATTTTTGGCAACAAGGGCAACTACTGCTGAGCTTGCCGACGTCAGTGGCGGAGCAATACAGCTATTCGTTGGTGTTTTTAACCATCGCCATCGCTACAGTGTTGCTCTCGCAATGGCAAAACAAAAGTGGACCGCGTAAAGCAGGGTTTGTGTTGTTAAGTGGTGTGGTGCTGAAAGTTTTTGTGGTGGATTTAAACGACTTAACCGGGGTACTCAGGGCCTTATCTTTTATTGGTTTAGGTTTAAGTCTGGTTATGCTTGGCTGGTTGTTTCAGCGTTTACAAAAATCAGACGTCGATGCTGTATCTTCATAGCGGTAAACCTAAGCAGAGCCTGAGCAAACAAAAAAGTTGTGCTCAGGCTCTGCAGATTATTCTGAGACCACACAAGGGTTATCGGTTAATTTAGGGTGACAACGCCATAGGCTTTGATCCGGAAATTGCACCGCTTTGCCATCAGGTGTTTGTTGTGGCGCTTGTGGATAAAAGTCGGTGGAAACAATCTGAGCAGCACTTCGCAAAGCCGTATCCCGTCTTGCAATAGAATAGGCTGTTGGATGAAATTCATCACTGCGGATGCGCACTATATAGCCCTGTTGCACCAGCTTTTCTATGGCATCACACTGTTGCTCTGGCTGATTTTGCAGCATAGCGGCCTCTGGACTGTCTGGCGCCCGATTTACTGTGAATTGCAGCCCCAGCTGCGCACCATACACTGACTACCGCCATAACTTGAACAGTACTGCAACGCCTGAGATTGAGCATCGCCACCATCACTGCTGGTCGCCCAACCATAAATGGTGCTGCCTGCAGTTTGGTCAGCAGCATAAGCCGCACAACCAGATTCAAATACCTGCACTACACTGCAATTTCCACCACATTCTGCTAAAGCTCTCTCTGAAGCTTCTGAAATTGAAGCATAGTCATAGGCAAAACCATATTGATCGCCCTGATTTTCATCAATAGCTAAAGCACCGGCGGCCTGAGCCAAAGAGCTAAACATTATCACTACAAAAACAAACAGCATATTTTTATACATAACCAGATTTCCCCTTAATAGTTATACCTAGTAACCACAAAGCCCAATAACAGACACAGCTTATTGATTTACAGCGAATTTAATCTGCCTGTTGCGTCCTGAACACTGTAGTTGCTTACGACAGATCTCACCACTAAAGCCGTTATATTTCTAACAGCGCCTCTTGCTCCAAAAAGCAGCCCTTTTGCTGCAACGCATCCAACAAACCATAAAAATGATGTTTTTCTGCTAACTCCAGGCTTTTGCCAACTGATTAGGGTGCTTGGGTTTGTTGTTAAACAACGCCTGCCATGGGCTGAAATCTGCTGGTGTAACAAATTTTAGTTTGTCGCCTAAGCGCTGCTTTAACAAATCAAACAGCTCTAACGCTGCAGCATCAAAATCAAAGGCGCAATAAATTTGCTGGTACTGCTGGTAAAACGGCATCAGCAAGGCTGAACTGGCTTTACTGCCAGAGGCAAACCCAATGTCGGTAGTGTGCAAAGAAAAATCCAGCGCCAGCATCTGACCACAGACAGGCAAGAGCTCCGCATAACGGAAAAAACATTCTTCGTTTTCAATCAGTAACAAGGTAGGTTTCGCTTGATAACTCTGGAATTTATTGTTGCCGTCCAACACCACCACTTCAGGTTGTCGATTCAGACATGACTGGTGATACACCAGTTGGTAACCAAAAGAGGTATTGACCTGATGCGAGTCACCAATCTGAGCCGCCTCTTTGCGTGATGCCGGCTTAAGCGCTTGCTGCTCAAGCTGGCTAAACAAAGCTTCAGATAAGATATTAACCTGCCAACGACCCGAGCCTAACTGCCGCACCTTAAACATCTCGGACTTTTTCTGATAAAACAGCGGTGGCAACAACTCCAGCATACGGCCGTAATGCACAGGCTTACCCTGACGGATTTGCTGCAGGTATTTTTTAACATCTACTACTCCAGACCAAACGGCTCCTGCACAGTCAACCGCAAAGCGACTCAATTGGCAAGTGTCGCGAAAGCTTTATCAACTTGTCATAAATTTGCCACGAACTAGCCGGATAATGGGCATCAGTTAAGTGCGAACCCTGTCAACGTGTTGCTTTAACTCTCTGGATTGTCCTGGATTTTTGTGAGGGAAACCCTTGTGGTTCTCCCTCTTTTTTTTACTGTTCATCCAGAACCTGATTGACTGCGTATTAGTAATTAATTTGCTTAAAGAAATACTGTTATGTCCCTTATCCAGATTTTAGGTTACGCTGGCTTACTGCCCTTTATCGGCCTGACCTGCCTGCAGCTCTGGCCACAGCTTGCAACTTTTCCTGCTTCCTTTATCCCGTTTCAAAGCTACAGTCAGATTATTCTGGCCTTTATGGCAGGGGTCCTATGGCCTGTGCTTTATCGACACTCTGGAAAGCTTTTTCCGCTCTGGGTGGTCAGTTTTGCCTTAGCAGGCTGGTTTAGCAGTCTGCTGTTACCTAAGCAGCAACTGCTTGTGCTGGCAGCAGCTTTTGCCGCATTGCGGCTGTTTGAATACACACAGCAAAGCCAACTCAATTATTCACCAGCCTATAACAGATTAAGAAATCATCTGACCACTGTAGTGGTTATTTGTCACCTGGTGTACTGGATGTCTCTTTAACGAATTAACCTGAAGCCCTCATCCAGCCAACCTGTGACTCCACCTATCATTTTCTTCACAGGTCTTTGCAGTTGCGCCAGTTTTAGCGCCGCTTTATCAGCACCATTACAATGAGGTCCGGCACAGTACACAACAAATAAAGTGTCCGCCGGGTATCCGGCCACAGTGTCTGCTGAAATTCGGCTCTGAGGAAAACATACAGCTTCCGGCAGATGGCCCTGGGCATAAGCAGTTTCTCCCCGCACATCCAACAGTACAAAATCCTGTCTTTTATTGCTGATAGCATGCTGTACATCCCAGCAGTCCGTTTCAAATTGTAATAAAGCGCTAAAGTGAGCAATGGCTTGGGCTGATCCCGCTGCTGCAGGTCTGGATACCATAGATGACATAAGGGCCGCTCCTAAGTAGGTGGTTGTTCAAAGCAAATCAGGTTCAGCAGCACCGTACTTTGCTTACACAACTCACACCATTGGCTTAAAAGACACAACAGATTAGTATTAAGCCAAATCTGAGTATCAAAGCAAACCGGAGCACAGGCATGCATAAAGTTGCGATTTTATTAGGCCCTTCAGTAGCAACCTTTGAGCTCGGTTGTGCTTCTGAATTATTTGCTTTAAACCGGCCTGAATACCCTAACTGGTATCAGACCGATATAGTCAGCTTTGCTCCCGGGCCTTTAATGGCCACTGGTGGTCTGCAGTTATTAGTGCCGCAGATTGAGGATTTAAGTCCTTACGATACTATTCTGATCCCAAACTGGTCTGTCTCAGTGCCACAGCCAACCGACACATTACGCCAACAATTGCTGGCCGCTTATCAGCGCGGAGTCCGGTTGATTTCTTTCTGTTCTGGCGCTTTTTTATTAGCGGAACTTGGTCTGCTAAAAGATAAAGCAGCAACAACGCACTGGCGTTATGCCGATGAGTTTCAGCGCCGTTATCCAGAGAGTCGCTATCAACAAAATGTCCTTTATTGTTTTGATGGTCAGATTGGCTGCTCTGCTGGCAGTGCCGCCGCTTTGGATTTAGGACTGGCCGTGATAAGGCGGGACTTTGGGTTTGAAATCGCCAATCAAGTGGCCAAAAGAGCCGTGATTTCAGCGCACCGTCAGGGTGGCCAGGCTCAATTTGTCGCTCAGCCGCTGCAGAAAAAAACCAATTTACTCAGCGCAACCATGGACTGGGCTTTATTGCATCTACATCAGCCTTTAGCTGTGGAACAACTCGCAAATAAGGCGGGTATGTCCAGGCGTAGCTTTGACCGGCATTTTAAAGCCAGTACAGGTCTAAGTCCTCTGCAATGGCTGTTACAACAACGTTTGCAACTGGTACAACACTATCTGGAGCAAGGCCTGCATTCGATAGAGCAGATCACAGATCTGACAGGTTTTGGTTCGACTCTGAATCTGCGCCAGCAATTTCAGAAACAATTAGGAATAAGTCCACGCCAGTATCAACGTCAGTTCAGCTGCAGTCAGCCAGCGCAGCGAACAATGGTGTAAAGTGGCAAAGTAGATGTAAAAAAATGTCAAAAGCGGCCAGCTTTTGCCGCAGCCCAGCTACTGCCCCGCTATTTTGCTGAAGATCCAGTGCTCTCGCTTTGGCATCAAATTTGCTCTTGTTCAAGCAAAAGGCCAGTACCATGGCCACAACCTAAAGCTCTGGAGATAAATATGTTCAGTATTTCAGGTCTGGCTCCGGCACTGGGACCGGAAGTTCAACTGGTTCAATCACCGTCTTTTGGCAAAGATAAAGTATTTATTGACGATCCTTGTGCCGACAAAGTTAGTTTATCCAGCGGCTTACAAGAACCGGCTTTGACCTATCAGCATTTAGCTAAACACAATACGGCTTCAACTGAATCGGGCATACAAAACCAGGATAAAAACGAATCACTGCAACAACCCGATAGGTTAGCAACGCTGATGCAGCAAGTGTTGGACGGTAAACTGGGTATAGACAGGAAAAAGCTGGAAGAAATAGAAGAGAAAATTGAAGCCCTTACCAACAAAAAGGGCGAGCTGAGCGATGCGGAGAAATCGCAATTAGAAATGCTGCAAAAACAAAAAGAACAGCTGATTAAAGAAGCCGCTAAAAAACTGGTAGAAGAAAGCTAGTTCAGCGACTGATTATGCTGCCGGGTTTGTTTCTGTAATTCTGCAACCCGGCCGGAATCCTGCCATTGCTGCAAAAGTCGACTCACCTGTTGCTGCAGCTTGGCATCGGTAAAGCCAATATGGTGCTGAGCAGTTGGAAACAAATCAAATGTACGGACCTGATGGGGCTTTAATCCTTTGTCAGCCCAGCGCCTGTAAAAAGTGATCTTATCCAGCACCAGCAATTCTATTCGCCGCTGCTGCAGCAGCTCAATCGCCTGATCATGATCGACCACCTCGCGGAACGAAGCAGCTATTTTCATTGCCTGCGTAAATTCAGAGCCCAGCATTTTGCTGGCATTCTGAAAACTGGCGACAGAATAACGGCTCATATCCTGTATGCTGTGCAATTGATCCGGAAAGTCTGACAAGGCAAAAACCAGATTATGAAATTCAAGATAAGGCTGGCTATAGAATAAGCCGGCAACAGGTTCCCCACCTTGTCTTGCCGCCATATCCAACTGCTTATTTTGTAACATGCGGGTCAACCTGGCGTGAGGCGCAGCGATAAACTCTGCCTTGTACCCGAGTTCTGTCAGCAATTGACGGAATAACTCCGTTTCAAACTGAATGGTTTTACCTTGTTTTTCTGGTGCTGAATTCTGACTCAACCCCACCAACAAAGGTGCTTCGCCCTCTGATGCTACAGAAGTAAAACTACAACACAGGATCAGCAGTAAACCAGGTAAAGTGTGCATAAGAGCGCCTGAAGTCAAAAATTCTGCCCAAGGGATAAATAATACCTGTAGGCAGTCCCATTGATATCATCTTCAGCTCTGCCATATCCCATATACACAGGACCGAAAGGACTATCCCAGCCAGCAAACAGACTGCTGGCCCATATCCAGTCTGTTTCGTTGGCAAGACTATCCAGTTGGATCATATTGCCCTTAACCTGACCTTTTTCCAGAGACATTCCTAGATAAAATGGTGAATTAAAAACACTGAATCTGTTTTCACTCATTTTGTATAAATACACCAGACTGCCAAATTTTACTTCACTGCCAAATAAATAATTTTTTGGATAACCAGACAGATTTAATAAGCCTCCCAATGAAAACTGCTCAACAGCAACCTCTGGATCGCCTGGCGTGTAATCTTCAAAACGCCAGCGGGTACGCAGAATATGGCGTTCAAAAAAGCTGCGGGCAGCCTGCACTTCAATCGAGTGACTGCGGCTACGATAAGTTCGGCCAAAGGCTGTGTCATCCAACCATTGCCAGTTTGCACTGACACGAAAGCCACGACTGGCAAATACCGGGTTATCCATTCTGTCCCAGACAAAATCCAGTAACGGACCTTCACGATCATAACCCAGTCTGGTCAATCCCAAATCCTCCGCTCCAACACCCGGAATACGGAAATAGCCGTCTCTGTTAGTCCAGCCGGAGCTTAGTCTTGCATGATCCGATAGGTTCCAGCCTGCCTTAGCTGTCAGTGCTGTTTCTCTGTTGGATAAATCTCCTAAAGATAACCCTTGCGTATCCTCCAGCGACAAAATAGTGTTTTCCCGCTGGAGTTGGGCACTAATAAAAGTGGCCGGTGAAAACACAGGCCAATACAACTCTGAACTAATAAATTTATCAGTTCCCAGTGCCAGTTCATTGTGCAGTTCGGCGCCGAGATCGGTGATATTGGTGTACGTATAAGAACCTGCCAGCTGGTAGTATCTATTGTTCCGGAAGTCATCCTCCATGACGAAACGAAAATTCAGATAACCAGGCCCCCAGCTTTTCTCTACGGCCCGCACCTTTAGCAGAGTGTCTTTTCCCTGTTCGCTTTTTTCTAGTTGCAAGGATGCTCTCTCCAGCGTATCCACTCCGTAGACCTGGCGCAGGCCTTCTTTGAGTTTTTTGCTGTCATAAATTTTGTTTTCTTTTAACGCAAGCCGTTGTAGCAGCACCTGATCAGACAATAAACTTTGGTTATCCAATTCTATGCTATCCACCTCGATACTTTGCTCTTGTTGTGCTCTGTGCGCCGCCAGCCACTGTGAATAGTGCTCGGGGTAAGCAAAGCTGGCGAGGGCTTTACTTTGTTGCAAAGCGCTGACTTTGCCCGCCTCAATAGATTGAGGTAACAGCTCAAAATCCAGAGTCCCTATCTGCGCAACGTCCGGAACCAGTAACAAGTCCTGCGTCCCCAATAGAGCAATCTGCTGATCCACCACCTGACGCACTAAAAAATTAGTCAGCTGATCCGTAACCGCAAAGGCAGAATCTAATTGGTCTTTATTGAGCAGCGGCGCGTCGATTGCTACTGCGATCACTCTGTCAGCGCCTAACTCTTTCGCAATACTGACAGGTAAGTTATTGGCAACTCCGCCATCAACAAGAACACGACCATTCATCTCCATAGGTCTGACAACACCCGGGATAGACATTGAGGCCTGCACGGCTTGTAATAAGCTGCCCTGACTCATCACTACCGTTTCTCTGTTGGTCAGATCGGCCGCGACAGCGCGAAAAGGAATGGGTAACTGATCAAAATGGCTGTGATTTAATACGGGTCCATAGGCTTCTAAAATTAACTCGGCCATGGCCTGACCTAACAGCACTCCTTTTGGAATTTTGATACCAGAACTATCTAAACCTAAGCCCAAACGGATAGGATAGTCATCTTGCTGCTGTTTACGCCTTACCGGCATTTCATCCCGGTGCACTTTATCGCGAAATCCTGTGCTCCATTCTAAGTGATTCAGAATATGCTGAATTTCATCCGGGCTATGGCCTGTTGCATAAAGCCCGCCGATAAAAGCACCAATGCTGGTCCCTACAATCAAGTCAATAGGGATTGACTGCTGCTCTAACTGACGGATCACCCCCAAATGAGCACCGCCGCGGGCTCCGCCACCTCCCAGTACTAAAGCAATACAAGGACGGTTTTTGACTTTGTCGCAAGGTAACTGGTGCTGATGCTCCGTTTGGGCGGCAAAAGATAGTTCACTCAATAGTATGGGCAATAACCACAGCAGCCACTTTGCCTTCATACACGGCTCCTCTTGAGCTGTTTTTCGTTGTCCGTAAAACTACTAAATTGAATAATCAGGTTTTTCTTTGGTTCTGACGCTTTAGAGTTGAGTGCAAACCGAGTTATTGCTAAGGTTTTAAAACACATATCCAGACCTTTGCTTTTCACTTATGCTTAGTTGAGCGCGCAGTGTTGCGCTACCCGGAATTTTTTTATCTACTATGACAGCATTCAAGTTGGGCTGCCACAACGAGGTCAAATGTTCGATTCATTACGCAGCAGATTGGTAGTTTCCCTTATCAGCTTATTGACTATTCTGGCTTTAGCCAGCGGCCTCGCCACGTTAAGTACCATGAAAAAAGACAGCGAGCAGCAGGCACAGCAAGTATTGAAAGTTGCAGCGAATGTGTTTCTGCAGGCTTTGGACAATAGGGCCAGCCAGCTCAGCAGTTCTGTCAGTATCTTAGCCAGTGATTTTGGCTTTAGACGGGCTGTAGCCACTGCTGAGCAGGAAACTATTTTATCTGTACTGGAAAATCATGGCAGTAGAGTCAATGCAGATTTAGTGTTGTTATTGTCACCTGCCGGAGATCTGCTCGCCAGCACCAGCCCGGACCTGAATAATGACGATGTAAAATCCGTGTTTTTGCAAAGCAAAGGCAATCAGTCAGGCACAGTCAACGACATACTTGTATTAGCAGGCAACTCCTATCAGTTTGTTTTAGTACCAGTTAAAGCACCTCAAACTATAGCCTGGGTTGGTATGGGCTTTAGTTTAAATAAGCAGCTTGCAGAACAAATCAAAGGCATCACGGATCTGGACATCAGTTTCACCACCAATGGCGACAGAGGCAATCAGACGCTGCATTCCACTTTAGATACCGACACTCAACAAAGTTTGTTGCCATTGTTACCCAGTCTGGTTGAAACCAGGCAGCAACCTTTTAGCAGCAATGAGGATAAATTTTTATCCTTGGCGCTGGCCTTAGACAAGCAGCAACTGCTGTGGGCTGTATTGCATTATCCAAGTTCTCGCTGGCAGGAAAGTTACCAGGACATCCGCCAACAACTACTGGGAATTTTTGGTTTCAGTTTAACCTTGGCCTTGTTGCTAGCGTTTGTGATAGCCCGAAGCATCACACAACCTCTGCGTTTATTATCCAATTTCGCCAGCCAGATTGGCCAGGGCCAGACCACTGCAGATTTGCCCGAAGCCAAAGGTGAAATTGGCGTGTTAGGCAACACTTTATATAAGATGCAGCAGGACATTCGTAGTCGTGAAGCTGAATTGCTGTATCAGGCCGAACATGATTCATTGACTGGGTTAAAAAACAGAGGTGCAGCCGAACGTAGACTGGCAGAACTACTGCCGTCGGCAAATGTGGGCTTGTTACTACTGAATATCAAAAACTTTCGGCATATCAATGACGCTCTAGGTTTTGCCAATGGCGACTCTTTGCTACAGCAAATGGCCCAACGTTTACACCAACTAAATCCAACGCCTGTCTTAGCGGCCCGACTAGGCGGTGATGAGTTTTTATTGCTCTATACCCACTATTTTTCTGCGGAACAGGTAGAACAATTAAAACTACAACTACGCTCGGGGTACTTACTGGCCGACTCTCCATTGAGCTTGAAGGTATCCATTGGAGCTTATAACATCAGTCTCGGCAGTGTTCATGCCAATGATGCAATACGACGGCTGGATATTGCACTCAGTCATGCTAAAGAGCAGCCCGGCTTAGTCGCGTTTTATCAACAAGGCCAGGATGAAAGCCACCAGCGTGAGCTGACTATTTTGCGTGATTTACCTGCCGCTTTGCAGCAAAACCAGCTTTTTGTGGTCTATCAACCTAAAGTCGATCTGCAACAACAGTCCTGCCATTCAGCAGAAGCGCTGATCCGCTGGGTACATCCGGAACTAGGTTTTGTACCACCGGATGAATTTATAAAATTAGCAGAACACGCCGGCAATATAGCGCTGGTGACCGAATGGATGCTCAATACCGTTATTGCACAACTAGCGCTCTGGTATCAGCAAGGAAAAAGGATCAAAGTGGCCGTGAACTTGTCCGCTCACGATCTCACCAACCCGCAACTGCCTGCAGATATAGCTGCACTGTTGCAATGCTATCACCTGCCCTCTTCAGTGCTGGCTTTAGAGGTCACTGAAGGTGCTGTGATGCAGGACCCTAAACAAGTGATCCAGATTTTAACCCAACTGCGTGACATGGGGATTGAGTTAGCCATTGATGACTTTGGTACGGGTCAGTCGTCATTAGCTTACTTAAAACAATTACCCGTACACGAAGTCAAAATTGACCGGGCTTTTATTAAAGACATCGAACACAATCAGGATGACGCCCTGATCGTCAGCGCCACCACTCAACTAGCCCATAGTTTAGGCCTCAAAGTAACGGCTGAAGGCCTGGAAAATCTGGCAGGACTGGCAAAATTACAACAGTATCAATGCGATAAAGTACAAGGTTACTTTTTTTCAAAACCTTTAACCTCAGAAGTTTTCGGCGAATGGCTTCAACAGTTTTCTGAAAAAAGCCCTGAATGGTTTGAACAAGAGAGCAATCAATGAAAATACTCCTCTGCAGTCTTTGTTTACTGATGGCCAGTGGCAGCCTGATGGCAGGCTCAAAAGTAATAGCCACAGGTGGCGCAACCACTGTTGAAGGTAATTCAGGGGGCGGCATAGTGCCTTGGGCTACGATCAACGGCTACAGCAGTAGCGATGAGTGGTCGGTAAACACCTTTGCTGGGCGGGTTGGCGTCGATGATTTTACGCTGGACAGTGTGGGGATAGGAGCCAGTTTTAATAATCAGTGGGAACTGTCCTTTGCCCGGCAAAAATTTACCTTGGATACCATAGGTGGTGAACTGCGTCAGGACATTCTGGGGATCAAGTACAAAATCGCGGGCGAACTTTTATACTCTGGTATGCCGCAAATAAGCCTCGGGGCTCAGTTTAAGAAAAACCGTGATTTTGCTTTACCTGCAGCGGTCGGAGCCGGAGATGATTCAGGTTATGAGCTGTATCTGGCTGCCAGCAAAGTATTTTTTGATGCCATAGCAGGCCGCAATCTGCTGCTCAATGCCACTGTTCGCTCCACCGATGCTCATCAAACCGGCTTATTAGGCTTTGGTGGCGCAGGCGTTAGCCACAAACTGATGTTTGAAAGCTCAGCAGTGTTGTTGCTCAATTATAATCTGGCGCTGGGGACAGAATTTAAACAAAAACCTAATCAGCTGGGGTTTGCTGATGAACAACACTGGCGTGACGTCTTTGCCGCCTGGTTTATTAATAAAAATGCATCTGTGGTGCTCGGTTATGTTGATTTAGGTGATATTGCCGGTCTCACCGAACAAACGGGCTTTTATTTATCAGTGGAGGGCACATGGTGAAATACCTGTTGTTCGTAACGACCTTAGTATTAACTGCATGCCAACAACATCCTGAAGCCAGCTTATATCAGCGTTTAGGCGGCGAAACAGGAGTCGAAAATATTGTGGATGGTGTTTTATCTGGTATAGAACACGATTCCAGCATAGTGCATCATTTTGCTGATACCGATATCCCCAGATTCCGCCGTTTATTAATAGAACAGTTTTGTGAACTCGCTGGTGGCCCCTGTAAATATACTGGCGCATCGATGCAGGAGAGCCATACAGGATTCCAAATTACTCAAGCCCATTTTGACGCTCTGGTGAACCATCTCATCAGCGCCATGCAACAACAACAAGTGCCGATAGAAGCGCAAAACGAATTTTTGGCTATGCTGGCCCCGATGTACAAAGACGTGGTGTATCGCTAATGGCTGCAAAGGTTGTTTTTCTGGATGCAGCCACTTTGGCTGACACTGATTTAAGCCCGCTGCATCTGGCTGACGTTAGTTTAACTTTGTACCCATCTACCTCTGTGGAGCAGCTACAGCATCACGCCAGCGGCGCACAAGTGCTGATCAGCAATAAAGTTGCATTAGATGCCAAAGCCATAGCGGCGCTGCCAGAGCTGCGCTGCATTCTGGTGGCGGCAACTGGCGTCAATATGGTGGATTTAGCCGCAGCCAAGGCGGCTGGTATAGTAGTTTGCAATGCGCAGGGTTATGCCGGTACTGCAGTGCCACAGCAGGTGTTTGCCTTGTTGCTGCAACTGACCAACCATATTCAGACTTATCATCAGGCGGTACAACAAGGAGCCTGGAGTCAAAGCTCGCAATTTTGTTTGCACTTGCAGCCGATAGAAGAGCTGGCGGGTAAAACCATTGCTGTACTGGGTTATGGTGATTTAGGTCAGGCTACTGCTCGTCTGGCTGAAGCTTTTGGCATGAGAGTTCTTGTTGCAGAACGTCCGGACGCTAAAGAGATCCGTACTGGCAGAACCTCGTTCGAAGATGCATTACGTCAGGCCGACGTCTTATCTTTGCATTGTCCTTTGACAGAAGACACGGCACAACTGATCAATACCAAAACCCTAAGCTTTATGAAACCGAAGGCGCTGCTGATCAATACCGCCCGAGGGGGACTGATTGATGAAGTGGCTTTAGCAGAAGCCTTATTAAAAGGTACTCTGGCTGGAGCTGCTTTGGATGTGCTAAGTACCGAGCCTCCGGCTGCCGATCATCCTCTGCTTCAAACCGCCATACCCAACCTGATCATCACTCCTCATGTAGCCTGGGCTAGTCGTCAAGCCATGCAACGTCTGGTGGCACAACTGGCTGAAAACCTGCAGGCATTTCTGGCACAACAACCTATTCGTCAGGTATGAGGTTCCGCAGGCTGTGATCCTGCCCCAGCGTCAGAATAAAATCGGCGCAGTGCGGCAGTTGTTGCCAGCTCTCACGAGTCAAACGCTCAAAATACAACATAAACTGCGTCAGTTCAGCCGGGCTTTTGCCAAGCCCTTGCTGCTGTAAAGGGAGTTCTTGCAAAGCTCGCCAACGGCATACTGCGTCCCAGTCCGGTGCATTGAGCCATAGCAGATGGTTTAATAATTGCCAGATCTGCTGGTAATGATCAGCAAGCTGCTGATTCACTTTGCGCCGCCATATCACGTCAGGGTCTTGCTGTTGTTCCAGCATATTCAGACTTGTAAGCAAGGCTGCATCCGCTTGAGCCGCAACCCCAACACACCATCCTTCGAGGATCAGCAAACGGGCATCTGTTTTTTCAGAGTAAGCTGAAATACAGTCTCTGCCTTTGTCGTAACGGCGCCAACTCTGAGCATCGCCACGAAGAAATGCCCGAAGCTGTGAAAGCAGTAAGCCTGTCTCATGAGTCCCGGGGACCCCACGCTCAGCAAAGAGCGGGTGCCAAAGACGTGCCAGCTCCAACCGCTGTGCTGGTTCCAGATAATAATCATCCAGCGAGATCACATCAGAGCGCACCCCTTGCTCAAGCCATAATTGTTGTAAACTGGCAGCGAGTGTACTTTTTCCACTGCCTTGCGCCCCGCTGATGCCGATAATAAATGACTGCGAGGGCTGCTCCTCGCTTAAACGCCTTAGTTGCTCATTCCAAACGCTCTGATTGGATAACTGCACTTTTAGGCTATAAAAAAGCCATTGCCGAAGCCATAAATATCCTGAATTATCAGTCACTAAACACCTCATCGTTTTCATCTGGCTGTCTGATTTTCTTTCAGTTACACTGCGTTGTCTATTTTTGGAGAACTTCTGCATGCGCCACGCGTTAAGCATTCTTTTAGTACTGGTTACTTTTTCGGTTCATGCAGCAGATTTGTCTCAATTAATGCAGCAAGTCAAAGCCAACCCACAAGGACAACTTGACACACAATTAAAGCACCCAGCCAAAACAGCCGAAGAGCATTTTTTATTGGCTTACAGTCATTATGTCCTGAATAATAAAGAAGCGGCATTGGAATTCAGCAATAAAGCTATGACTTTGGAACCTGACACTGAACTGGCTGGCCGCATCTTATTGATGCAAGCTTTAAGCTATGGCGTATTTTATCGTGACACCGCGATGGCCATCGAAAAGTTAAAACTGGCAGAAGCTATTTTGCCGGAACAGGACACGACAGCGATACGTAGTTTGCGTATGGATATTCTGGAAAGTTTTGCCCAGGCTTATAATCAACAGGGAAATGTAGAACTTGCGATGAAAGCCGCGACCCAAAGCCTGACCCTGGCAACACAAGCTGCAGATAAACAGCGTCAGTTGAATTCCATGATCATGCTTGGACGCCTACATCTACAAAACAACAACCTGAGCAAGGCTTATCAATATTTTAAATCTTCGTTGCCACTTGCCAGTGAAATGGGTGATCAGCAAGCGATAGCGTCCATTAGTATGCGCTTGGGGATGGCCTATCAAAAACTGGAACAACATGAGCTGGCGTTACAGTACTTTAACGAGGCTGCGCGGCTGTATCAGCAATTAAACAGCTTAAGTGCTCAGGTCAATGCACTGATTAATAGCGGTGACAGTCAATTGGTTTTAAAACAATTAGACAACGCCAAAACAACCTACAACAAAGCACTGAAACTGGCAGTGGAGAGTGAGGATCCTTACATGTTGATCTCTGCCCATGTCAGCTTATCTGAGTTGGCATTGGAACAAGGTGACTTAGACCAATCTGAGCAGTTATTGACCAAAGCACATCAGTTGGCCAGCCAGCTTTCAGCACAATCGATTAAAGCAGAAACCGCTTTATTTCTGGCGAACGTATTTATCAAAAAACAAAACTATAGTGCAGCCAAAATAATGCTGGACGAAGCAGCTCCAGAACCGGATAAGCTGGCGGCCTTTCTAAAGCGTAAGCATCTTGCATTAAGCGCAGAACTCGCGGCGCTTGAGCAACAATGGCAACAAGCTTATCAACTGGAAAAAACAGCCAACCAAATGGAGGTGGCAGAGCTAAACGATACCAGCAAGCTGCAACTGGACAACCTGCAAAGCAGTCTTGAATTACAGCTGCAACAGGAAAAACAGCAAGAGCTGCACTTCAGTCAGCAAACTCAACTGAAATACTGGTTGCGGATTAGTCTGGTTCTACTGGCTATTGCCGTCCTGACACTACTACTGCTGTTGAGCAAACAGAAAAAAAATCGTTCTGGCGCACTGGTCCAAATGCCACAATGGCGTAGTTTTACCGAGTTATTGCTGCATCATCACAGAACCAAAACTCAGGGACACTTGCTGCTGGTGATGCCACAACAAACGCCTGCGCTATTGAACAAAGGTATACAACAAGTCAGTACTGATTTAGAGGGGTTCAGGCTGATATTGGATCAAGCGTTATTCTGGGTTGAACAGGATCAGGAATTCTGGTTGTACTGTGCTTCAGAACAACAGGCTGTGGAATTGCAACATCAACTCGTACAAAGCTTGCCTGAAGACTATCAGGCTCACTCTGCAGTCCTGCCCCTGCATGCACTTCTTTCAGAGCGTATTTGCGAACAGGATTTAGATGCGCTGCGAGAGCTGGTGTGGTACAGCTTGTATCTGGCGGAGCAACAAGGTTTGAAAGGCGCATTACACCTGGGCTATCAGTGTCATCAGAGTCGACCTTGTGCCTGGCAAGCTGAACAACTACGTCAGGATTTATTTAACTCCATTAGTCTGGGTTTATTAGAGGTTCAGGCCAACGGCGTTTCGCTAAGCGCAAAACTACAGAGCCAACTGGCTCATATCTGAAGCTGCAACAAGGATTCTGGCAGTTCAAATGTCATCACGGTTTTGCGAAAAGGACATATAAACTTCAGTTTTACCGCCTGTAACATTAAGCCCTGTTCATTTTTATTGCCTGAGCCATAGGCTGGGTCACCCATCACCGGGTGTCCTGCTTGTGCAAAATGACGACGGATCTGATGTTTACGGCCGGTGATTAACCTGACCCGAACTACACTGCTGCGACGCTGTTCAGAATAAGATTCCAGTTCAAACTCAGTGGCGCACGCCTTATCGTCTAACGGAGAATTCAGCACAGCTTTTGTAATCAGCTCAGCGGACAACTGGCCTTTCACTTCAATACGGTATTCTTTTTCTATTTTGTGCTGCTGTAACATCAGACTAAAAGCTGCGGCAGCTTGCTTAGTATGAGCAATCAACACCAAACCACTGGCTTCACGGTCCAGACGGTGCAACAAAAAGACCTGACGTTTACCTTGCCAGTACAATTCCGCAAAGCGTAATAAAGAGAGATGATCGCCCCATTCGTTGCCTTGCGACAGCATACCTGCAGGTTTGAACCAGACGCTGTAGCCACGGGCTTCGTGGATAAGAACCGCGGGCTCACAACTGCGTTGCAGCAGCTGTTCGTCGTAATTCAGCTCCAGACTATCGCCAGGCAATAGATCCGCCTGAGCACGGCGCAATCTTTTATTTTGCTTGCCACGCCGCCACAACACAGCCCCTTTATTCATCGCATCTTTCAGCCGACCTTTGCTGAGCTGTGGTGCCGCTGTAACTAAAGCATCAATGGCCTGTTGTGCTGTGGTGATCTGCAGCTTTTTTGATAGTTTCAAAATAATTCTTCACTTAAAAATAAGTTCAGCCAGTATTCATGGCCATTAGCCTGTAATGATACCAAAGCTAAGGAGGCTCTGTGTATGCGTAAATTCTGGTTGGTCAGTGTATTTGTTATAACTTCTGCTATTTTACCCCTTGTTTCGATCGCAGCGCCTGCAGAAATTGCATCCACTAAAGAGTCATTTAAGTTACCTTCGGACATTGCAAAAACTGCGAAACCCAAAACAGCACTTCGTAGCAGCGGTATCCTGATCCAGAGCGTCGAAAATAACGTCTGGTTTGACACTATTGATATCTCATTTGAGTCCGATTTAAACAATAACGGCTTTTATCACAACGTATATGTCCGTTTTGACGCAGATACCAACTACAGTTCAGTACCTGTATACGCTCATTTTGCGCTCAAACGTGCCGGAGCACCTGAAGTCATCATTCATACCAGTTCTGTATTTACTCTGTACGGTACTAGTGCAGAAGATTGGTTTTCAATAGAAAGCGAACTGCTACATAGCTTACCCCCCGCTTACTATGACTTGGTGATCCGGATTTATGACGCCGATTACAACGACTTACTGGCCGAAATTTCCGGCTTTGACGAACCAGCATTAGCGGAACTGCCATTGGAAGATTTGTCATACGACGAACCACAGGTTGTGATAGTGGAAGAGGATAGCGGTAGTTTTAGTTGGTTTGGTCTGCTGGGATTGGCAGGGATAGCCTGGTACAGACGCAAAGTGAACATTTCTTAACTAAAAAAGCCCCGCTCTGCTGCGGGGCTTTTTATTACTTTTATAAATTAGCCTCAGCAAAAGACGCCAATCTGCTACGTACTACTCCATTGAGATTGATGGTGGTACTACCCTCAAAGTTTTTAAAACGCTCTACGATGTAAGTCAAACCTGAAGTAACAGCGGTCAGATAGTTACTGTCAATTTGCGACAGGTTGCCTGAACAGATCAGCTTGGTGCCTTCACCACAACGGGTAATGATAGTTTTCAGCTGAGCTGCACTTAAGTTCTGACATTCATCCAGCAGCACTATTGCATTCTGAATGCTGCGGCCGCGCATAAAATTGACTGACTTAAACTGGATATTGGCTTTATCCATAATATATTGCACGCTGGCATGCGGATGTTCGTCGGTTTTATGTAACACTTCCAGCGAGTCGGTAATGGCCGCTAGCCATGGCGCCATTTTCTCTTCTTCTGTGCCAGGTAAAAAGCCGATAGACTCAGCAATTTCCGGCGTGTTGCGGGTGACTATTACTTTGTCGTACATGCCCTTTTCAATCACCAGCTCCAGCGCCGCAGCCAACGCAATCAGAGTTTTACCGCAACCGGCGGGGCCAGTCAGGATCACTAAATCCATATCCGGGTCAAGCAAGGCGTTTAACGCCATTGCCTGATAAATATTTTTCGGGTGGATACCCCAGGCGTGTTTGTGCATCAGGCGCTCAAAACCTAAATCAAGAATTTTGATTTCCTGTTCATTGATTTCCAGCACCCGGCCAGCAAAAGTTTCAGCTTCGTCAATCAGGTATTCGTTGATATAAGCATTAGGTAAAACGGAACGGGGTACAAAATGGTAGGTTTCACGGCCTTCATTGTGGGTGCGGCAGTCTTTGACGACGGACCAAAAATCACCCGAAAACTTGTAATAGCCTTTATATAAAAATCGTACATCGTCAATCAACTGGTCGGTACGGTAATCTTCAACCAGTTTCAGTCCTGCGCCTTTAGCTTTAAGTCGCATATTAATATCTTTAGTGACGAGTATCACTTTGGTCGGCGCTTTTTCCCTCTGTAAAAACAACGCAGTATTAATAATCAAATGATCGTTTTCCCCACCAGGTAAACCTGGTATCTGATCACTGATATGATGGTCATTAATAATAAATAAATGACCGGCATTTTTTTCCTCTGAATGACTGGGTAAAGCAACACCCTGTAGCATCTGTTCCGGTGTTGCGTCTTTAAGCACATCCTCCAAAGCTCGAATCGCAATACGGGCTTCACGACTGACGTCTTTATGCTTGTCTTTGATATGATCCAATTCTTCGAGCACTGTCATCGGGATGACAACGTCGTGTTCCTGAAAGTTTAAGAAGGCGAAAGGTTCATGCAGTAGAATGTTGGTGTCCAGAACGTATATTTTTTTATCTTTAGCTCTTCTTCGCGCCATAAGCAGCTCCTTAGCGTCAATAAAAACCATGAAAGTCCATGGCAAAAATACAACAATCTTTATTTATTTTCGGTATACAGCGTCTGACTTATAGGATGCTGTTTGGTTCAGCAAAGACAGAACCCGCAGTACTTTTATTCATTTGATCTAAGCTTAGAGCAAAAATGCACTGCCTGTATGACCAATAGATGACGATTTTTAATCTATTACAAAAAAATACGTTCGTTGAGCTGATGCGGTATCAGGCATTTCGCTGTACCATAGCGCGCCATTTTCTGCAGTGAGGACAAGATGACAAAATTTGCTTTGGGCCAACGTTGGATCAGCGACAGTGAGTCGGATTTAGGTTTAGGTACTGTAATTGGGCAGGAAGGCAGAATGCTGACTTTACTGTTTCCAGCCAGTGGTGAAAACCGTCTGTACTCTATTTTGGAAGCACCGCTGACCCGTGTTCAGTTTAACCCGGGCGATACAGTCAAAAGCGCTGAAGGTTTTTCTCTATTAATCAGCGAAGTCGAAAGCAAAAACGACTGTTTTATTTATCATGGCACCCGTACAGACACCAACGAAACTGTAGCCTTACGCGAATTATTCCTCGATCACTTTATTAGTTTTAGCCAGCCACAGGACCGCTTATTTGCCGGTCAGGTGGATCGTTTTGAAACCTTCCCGCTGCGTTATCAGAGCTGGCAGCATTTGCACCGCCAGCAACAAAGTCCTTTGCAAGGTCTGGTTGGTGGCCGTATGAGTTTGATCCCACATCAGCTCTATATTGCAGAAGAGGTAGCCAAACGCCACGCACCGCGCGTGTTGCTGGCCGACGAAGTAGGTTTAGGTAAAACTATTGAAGCCGGTTTAATTATTCATCAACAAGTGCTGGCAGGTTTAGCAAAACGCGTATTGGTGGTCGTGCCCGAGTCGCTGCAGCATCAGTGCTGGTGGAAATGTTACGTCGTTTCAACCTGAAGTTTTCTATTTTTGATGATGAGCGTTGTGTGGAATCCTCGCTGGATGGCGGTAATCCATTTGAAACCGAACAGCTGGTGTTGACCAGCCTCGAGTTTCTGGTGAAAAAACGTAGCCATCACCAAAAGGCCGTCGATGCTGACTGGGATTTGTTAGTGGTGGACGAAGCTCACCATCTGCACTGGAGCGAAGAAGCGGCCAGCACTGAATATCAACGTATCGAAGAATTGGCCGAGGGCACAGCAGGTTTGATCCTGCTGACAGCAACTCCAGATCAGCTGGGGCATCAAAGCCATTTTGCCCGCTTGCGTTTATTAGACCCAAACCGTTTCCACGACTATCAGGCTTTTATCGCTGAAGAGCAAAGCTATAAACAAATCGCTGATTTAGCCGCCGCTGTCCTGGAACAAAAGCCATTAAGCCAAGCCTCAGCACAAGAACTGAGTCAATTATTGGCTGAAAGCGACATTAAAGCTGCGATAAGCACTTTGTTGCAAACAGACAGCAGTGTTGAAGAGATAGAACAGGCTCAACAGCAACTGTTAAGTCAGTTATTAGATCGCCATGGCACTGGCCGAATTTTATTTCGTAATAGCCGCAGCGCCATTTCAGGTTTCCCACAACGTCAACCACAAGCTGTAGCCCTGGAGTTGCCTGAACAATATAAAAACGCGTTAAAAGTGCAACAAGCCTTTAATAAACAACAAAGTCTGGAGCAAAAAGCCAAAGCCAGTTTATTTCCAGAGCGGGTGTTCCAGGAGTTTGAAGGTAAAAGCAGCAGTTGGTGGCAGTTTGACCCTCGGGTTGATCACTTAATTGCCTTACTGAAACAACATAAACGCAGCAAGTTTTTACTGATCTGTGCTCATGCCGACACAGCGATCGCGCTAGAAGAAGCTGTGCGTGTGCGTGAGGGTATTCGGGCGTCAGTCTTCCACGAAGGCATGACTATTGTTGAACGGGACATGGCTGCCGCTTATTTTGCTCAGGAAGACAATAGCGCTCAAATGCTGATCTGTTCAGAAATAGGCAGTGAAGGCCGCAACTTCCAGTTTGCTCATCATCTGGTGTTATTTGATTTACCTTTAAACCCTGACTTGCTGGAACAGCGTATCGGTCGTCTGGACCGTATAGGTCAGACTCAGGATATTCAAATTCATATTCCGTACTTTGCCGATCATCCACAGCACGTGCTGCTGGATTGGTATCAACAGGGTTTACAAGCACTGAGCCAGACTTGCCAGACCGGACGCTCGGTATTTGAACAAGTTTCCACAGAGCTGTTTGAATTGCTGGCCGCTCCTACTATAGGTCGAGATGCCGTTCAGTCGCTGATTACCAAAAGCGCAGAACTCAACCAGCAACTGAAACAAAAACTGGAGCAAGGCCGCGATAAACTGCTGGAAATCAACAGTTCAGGCCAGGGCAAGGCCCGAGATCTTGCTGAAGCGATCGCCGCTTTGGATGACGAGACGAAGTTACCTATGTTTATGCTAAGAGCCTGGGATGTGTTGGGTGTCAACCAAGACGACCGGGGTGAAAATAGCATGGTGCTGACGATGTCCGAGCATCTGCACAGCCATTACCCGATGCTGGACGACGATGGCATCAGTGTCACTTTTGACAGAGCAACGGCTTTAGCACAGGAAGATATCCAATTCTTAAGCTGGGATCATCCGATGGTACAAGGCACACTGGATATTCTGACCAATGAACAAATGGGCAATAGTTCTGTCGCCTTGTTGCCGAATAAGGCCCTCCCCGCCGGCACCTACTTTGTAGAATTTGTATTTATTGTAGAAGCCAGTGCACCAAAAGAATTACAGCTGGGTCGTTATTTACCTGTGACTCCTGTGCGTTTATTGCTGGAAAAAAATGGGAAAAATCTGGCTGCAAACGTGGGTTTTGAGCAGTTTAATAAACAATTAAAACCTGTTGGGCGTCAACCTGCTGCAAAAATGGTGAAAGCCTTACAAAGCTTCATCCATCCATTGATAGGTAAAGCTCAGGAATTGGCGACTGTGCGTCTTGTCGAAGTACAACAACAAGCACAAGAATTGATGCAACAAAAATTGAATGCTCAAATCGAACGTCTGCAGGCGCTACAAAAACTAAATCCTTCGGTGCGTCCGGAAGAAATTGCATATTTACAACAACAGCAACAAGAATTAACGGATTACATCAGTAAAGCCAGGTTAAAATTTGATGCGCTGCGGGTCGTTGTTGTCAGTCATGATTAAAAGTTAATAAAATGCTACTTGAATATAGGCCACCGACGACCCCATATCTGGATATAGTTTTTCAGGATGAGGATATTGTGATCCTGAATAAACCAAGTGGACTCCTTACTGTTCCTGGCAAAGCTCCGGAGCACAAAGACAGTCTGGACTATAGGGTCCGTTTGGTATGGCCGCAAGCCCGTATAGTACATAGGTTGGATATGGCGACCTCCGGGCTGGTTATCATGGCGATGCACGCCCAGAGTCAGCGGGCTTTGAATAAACAGTTTGAGCTGCGCCAGACTAAAAAGCGCTACTTCGCTTTACTGGAAGGACAAGTCCCTGCGGACTCCGGGACTGTTGATTTGCCTTTATTGTGTGATTGGCCCAACAGACCAAAACAAATGGTGCATTTTAGATCCGGTAAGCCATCGCTCACGTATTTCCGGGTACTGGAGCGAAACCAACACCAGACCAGAGTTGAGTTAACGCCCGTTACAGGGCGCTCGCATCAGCTGAGAGTACATATGTTGTGGCTGGGTCATCCGATCCTCGGAGACAAGTTTTATGGTACTGAATGTGGACGACGTTCAGTAGATCGACTTCAGTTGCATGCTGGCTCTTTGGCATTCAGACACCCAACTTCAGGAACTGAGCTATATTTTGAAGTGCAATGTCCGTTTTGATCAAAGGAACAGCTGTAATTGATTGCTTTGTTAACCTAAGGTTCAGTTATTCAAGGTAAACTTAGCATCAGGGTAAGAAGTCAGGTGGATATCTGACTAACATTTGTAATAACGAGCCGCTAAATTTGACTAAATGTTTTAGTGAAATAGAATAGCAGCCGCAATTTACCTCTTAGGAGATATGGATGAAACTAAGTACTAGCGCAATTGCCATTACGGCAGCTTTATTATCCACTACTGTTTTAGCTGATAGCTCAAAACCAGTATTGACTGATCGTGCTTTTGGCTCTTTATTCGCCGAATACTACCTGCCAGACGGCGAAAAAACTGAATCTGCTGACTGGTCTTTCCAAGACAAAGGTTTAGGTTTTGGTTTTGAATTAGGCTATTACTTCAACGAAACTTGGGGTATGCGTCTTGAGCACAGCAAACAACGTTTAGAACAGTTAAACACTGACGAAAAATTGAGCGCTGAACGTACAGGTCTTGACGCTTTGTATAATGTAGGTACCACAGGCATGTATATTGCTGGTGGTCTGAAGCATTTACAATTCAAAGGCGGTGATGACGGTTATGCAGTGAACGCTGGTGTTGGTTACCGCTACTATGCAACGGATCGCGTGTCTTTATTCGGTGAAATGAACCGCTACCAAAGTCTGGATGATGGCTTTGGTGATGCAGGCATTAAATTAGGTATGTCAGTGCTGTTTGGTGATGCTCCTGTTGTAGCTGAACCAACTCCGGCTCCAGAGCCAGTAGCAGCTCCTGTTGTTGTAGTCGCCGACAGCGACAACGACGGTGTATCTGATGCAAACGACCTGTGCCCAGGCACTCCTTCTACTGATAAAGTAGACGCTACAGGTTGTTCAATCTTCACAGAAAAAGAAGTGAACTTCACTTTAAAAGCTCAGTTTGCTAACGACTCAGCTGAAATCAAACCAGAGTACAGAACAGAAATCGCTGAATTAGCAGCCTTCCTGAAACGTTTCCCTGGTACTGATGTTGAAATCGGTGGTCATGCTTCAAACGTAGGCTCTGCAGCTTACAACATGAAGTTATCTCAACGTCGTGCTGACGCTGTTGCTCAGGTTCTGACCAATGAACACGGTATCAGTGCAAGCCGCGTTACTGCTACTGGCTACGGTGTGAACCGTCCAAAAGTAGAAGGCAATACTGCAGCTGCTCATGCTGCTAACCGCCGCATCGAAGCTATTGTTACTGCTACAGTAAAAGAGAAAGTAGAGCGTTAATCTCTGCTTTGAGAAAAAACCGCCGCAAGGCGGTTTTTTTATTCCTTTCATTCATACTCATCGATAAAGTTTCGCAATAGGCTGCCGATATAGCCTATACAGATTTTCATCATTCAGAGTCGAGCTGATGCTACCAAAAAGTTTAGTTGTTCTGCTGCTTTTAAGCTGCTGCACCGCAACTTCAGAACCTATGTCGATGGAGCAATGGAATCAATCCGATTTAAGCTGGCAATTACCTACAGATGAAATCACCGAACTATTGGCTGGCGACCAAAGTTTTCTGGCATTAAAACGAGCCGCATTTACTGCAAAAGTAAAAGGCACTATTTTACTTATTCCCGACTGGTCTCAACACGCTGCAAGTCCTAAATATCTGAATCTACTTCGTAAAGAATTTAATGATTATGGCTGGGACACTTTAGCTATAGCTGTGCCAGATGCTCCTTTTGAGGATGATATTGCAGCGTTAGACAGCTACAAAATGCAGTTGCAACAACGTGTCGCGGCAGCAATGGCCAGTGTGCAGCCAGAGAACAATGCCATCATAGTTGTAGCTCAGGGCAGCAGCGCCGCACTACTCAGCCAGCTGTATGCAGATAAAAAATTACAAGAGCCTCAATCTCTTATTTTGCTGGAAGCTTATTTGCCTTTAGCAGAACAGCAACGCAGCTTACCCTTAGCCATAGCTAAGCAACAGGTTCCCACTTTAGATCTGATGCAAGAACAAGGAAATAGGCAAGTCGCAGCCCAGTGGCAATTAAGAAAACAATTGGCAAGGCAACAACAAAAATTACTCTATCGCCAACGTGAAATCAGTGGACTTAGTGCACAAGCTGAAACTCAGCAACGGGTACTGAAAGAAATCTACGGTTGGCTGAGCTATCAGGGCTACTAAAAATCACTTTGCCTCTGATAAAAAACTATTACACTGTGCAACATTCATCACTTTGTCACCACATACCGGAAAAGCTGGACTATGTCGCCCTTGATCCAAACCGTCTTATTGCTCACCGCCAGTAATATCTTTATGACCTTTGCCTGGTACGGGCACCTAAAGCATTTTAAGAGCTCAGCGTTGTACATTGCGATTGCCGTATCCTGGGGGATAGCTTTGTTTGAATACATGTTAATGGTACCTGCCAATCGGATAGGTCATCAGGTGCTGAGTCTGGCTCAGCTAAAAATTCTGCAGGAAGTTATTACCTTGAGCGTATTTATCCCATTCGCGGTGCTCTATATGAAAGAGCCCTTCAAATGGAATTATGTCTACGCCGGTTTGTGTCTGATGGGAGCTGTCTATTTTATGTTTTTCCGCGATTAAGCTCTTTGCTTGCGGATCAACTCATAAGCGGCTTGAATATCCTGAGTTTTTTGTTTGGCCACATCCATCAACTCAAGCGGTAATCCTTGTGACATCAGTTTGTCCGGATGATGCTGTGCCATTAGTTTTTTGTAGGCTTTTTTAACAGTTGCTTCAGAACTTTCGGCACTGATCCCTAAAATTTTGTAGGCATCAGCAAGACGATCTATCGTATCAGTAGCGCCGTTTTGACTACTTTTGGCAAAACGGGCTTCGGCTTCGTAGCGGCTAATCATTTGTTCTAATTGACTAGCACTGATCCCCAAAGCTGATGCGACCTGAGTCAGGATCCTTTGCTCTGCGCTGCTCAGATTCAGATCGACATAAGCGGTACTGATTTGAATTTCGAGAAACATCAGTAGCAGATCAGGCCTGGTTCTGTATGCAGACTTAAATTCAGCTAATTGCTCTAACAAAGGAAAATCAGCCTGCTTACCATGACGGAAAGCCGCTTGAGCTTCTTGTTTTTGCATAGCACTCAGACCTAACTGGTCCATAAAGACAGTGGCTTGCTGAATATGTGACTTAGTCAGACCCCATTTGATTTGGCGATATGCCCCATTACCGCAAAAGTGTTATAGCGGAAAATGCCTTGTGCTTCTGATTTGTCACGAGAAAAACCATTAAAACCACCGCGGCTGGCAAAAGCCCCGCCATAGGACTTGTCAAACCAATGCCCTACTAATAAACCAAGCAATAAACCAGGAATTTTGAGCAGCGCCATACCAAATAAGGCGCCAAGAATTTTACCCCACATGCTCTGACTCCAACTGTGCCGATAATTCTGTCAGTCGTTGCACAGTACCAATATCGTGCCAGACGCCCTGATACAGCTCCGCCGTGACTTTGTTTTTCTGCATGGCCTGACGCAAATAGGGAGCCAGCTTTTGTTTACCTGCAGCGATATCCCTGAAAAATTCCGGCCGGTATACTGCAATACCGCTGAAGGTAAAGCAGTCTGTGGCTTCAGCTAAAGCATAACCTTGCTCACTGATGCCAAAATCACCACGGGGATGCTGTACAGGGTTAGGAACAAGAACTAAGTGCGCTAAGCTGTCTGATGCCAACCTGGTAGTCAATAATTGATAAGGATAATCCGTGAACACATCGCCGTTTACCACAACAAAAGGAGCATCACCTAACAAAGGTAGCGCTTTTTTAATACCTCCAGCAGTTTCAAGTCCTTCAGCACCTTCATCTGAGTAATGGATGCTGACACCAAACTGCCCACCAGCCCCTAAATGCTGGGGTAACAAATGTCCTAACCAGGCATGGTTGATCACAATATTTCTGATACCCGCAGCACATAACGCTTCAAGGTGATACTGGATCAATGGTTTGCCAGCCACAGCTAACAGTGGTTTAGGTAAATGATCAGTCAAAGGACGCATACGCTCGCCACGACCTGCCGCCAGTATCATTGCTTTCATTTCAGTCTTTGGCCTCCAATGCTGGTTTCACTTTGGTGTTTAACCACAAGTCGAGCTCCTGTAGCTCTGGATAGCGCGATGTGACCTCAAGCACATAGTCAAAGACCCGAGGTAAATCAGTAAGATAGCCAGACTTTCCGTCTCGATGGTATAAGCGGCAGAAAATACCACAGACTTTAATATGCCGCTGTAGTCCCATCCAATCAAACCATTGCTGAAACTGGTCAGGGCTGACTTCTGCCGACAATTCCTCCTGAGCCACCAGGTTTTGATAAAACTCCTGGCTGAGCGTCTGGACCAACTCTGTCGGCCACTTGATATAACAGTCTTTTAACAGCGATACTGCGTCGTAGCTGATTGGCCCTGTCACCGCATCCTGAAAATCGATCACAGCCAGAGAACCATCGGGTTGCAGCATCAAATTGCGGCTGTGGTAGTCTCTATGCATTCCAGCCTGCGGTTGCTGTAGTGCAGAGTCTGCCAACCGCAGAAAGTGCCGCTGCAACATACGTTGTTCTTGTTCACTGAGTGATAACTGCAAGTGTTGAAGTACAAACCAATCGATGAAAATCTGCATTTCCCGCATCAAAAATGTCTGATCAAATACAGGGAGAGGCCCTGCACTGGTTGCGCTGATCTTCCGGATCTGAGCTAATTGCGCCAAAGCCTGACGATAGAAAGAGCTGGCTGTATCTTCAGTCAGTTTGGATAACAATAAAGTGTCACCTAAATCACTGAGCAGTAAAAATCCTTGCTGGATATCCTGCGCAATAATTTGCGGAACTTGCAAACCTGCGTTGGCAAAGGCCTGCTGAGTAGCAACAAAACGGCCACAATCCTCTGTAGGCGTTGGAGCGTCCATCAAAATATAGTGCTGAAGAGCTCTGGAAAAACGGAAATAGCGTCTGAAACTTGCGTCGCCTGTGATGGGATCCAACTGAATTGTTTCGCCAGGAAAACAAGCGGCTAAAAAACTTTGAATTAACTGCATTCGCTCTGGCACTTCACTCTTCCCCTACAGGTCAAAGCCAGCACTATAACGGATTAGCAGGATCTGGAAAATTGATTTATTATAGCTCGCTCGGTGTTCCGGTCGTTTTCACCCATTTCAGGTATTGTACTAAGTAGGTTGTATGACTCATTCTCTGATCTATCGCCTCATTATCATGGCACTTGGTATCCCCTATATAGTCCATGCAGAAGAGCAAACATCTCAACCTATTGAGCAATGTTACAGTGCGGTTGAAATGCCAGCCAAGCTTAGTTCTTTATCAGCAAAAGACAGCAGACTACAGATTTTGTCTGACCGGATCCGAATGATGCAAGACCAAACTGCATTATTTGACGGCAATATAGAGATTATTTACCGCAATACCATGCTCCATGCTGCAAATGCGCAGCTCAGCCAAAAAGAACAAACCTTGCTTGCCACTGGAGGGATCCAGTACTACAGCCCTGATTTAAAAGTCAGCAGCAGTCAGTTTAGTGCCCAGCTCAAAGAAGACAAGGCCGTGTTAAACGACGCTGATTATCAACTGGTCAGCCAGTCTGGGCGTGGTTATGCCAAAGAAATGAGTGCTGTAAAGCAACAGATCAATTTGTCAGAGGCGAGTTTCACCACTTGCCCTGCAAACGACAGTAGCTGGGCCTTGCATGCAGATAAAATTAATATCAACTCAGAGGATGGTTGGGGCGAAGCCTGGCATTCGGTGATCAAAATTCAGGATATCCCGATCTTTTATTTACCTTATATGACCTTCCCGGTCAGTGACAAACGTAAAAGTGGTTTATTGTTTCCAAAAATTGGCAGCTCGCAAAAGTTGGGGCTAGAACTTGAAACTCCTTATTACCTGAATCTGGCAGAGAATTACGATGCGACCATCAGTCCACGTATGATGAGTAAAAGGGGCGCACAGCTCAATACTGAATTCCGTTATCTGACAGAGGCCCATGCTGGTCAACTGCAATTAGAAGTGTTGCCTGATGATAATGACAAACCTGCAGACTTTGGCAGTCGTTATTTAACTCATTTTAGCCACACCGGCGATCTGTCGGACCGCTGGCGAGCTAGTGTCGATTTCACCGATGTCAGCGACGACGCCTACTTGTCTGAATTAGGTTCAGATTACAGCAATCAAAGCGATACGCAGTTATACCGTCAAGCTAGTCTGAATTATTTCGGCGATTATCTGAACTCAGAAATTCGTCTGCAGGGTTTTGAAATCCTTGGGAATTATTCCCCTTCTTATGCTGCTTTGCCTCAGATTGATCTGAGCTCAGCTGCACCTTTGGATTTAGCTGCAGGTTTTGAGTTTAACTGGCACAGCCAATATGCCCATTTTCGCAATGATGCAGCCATCATTAACAATGCTGACCGTTTGCACCTGGAACCCAGTATTCGCTGGCCTTTAATCACGCCAGCCATGGAACTGGTTGCCGAAACCAGCCTGTTGCACACGCGCTATCAACAAAATACCGATCAAACCACCCTGCTGGTGCAAGAAGAAACGACCAGAACTGTACCTAAAGTGCAGATTAATGCCAAATTGAATATGGAAAGAGAACTGGCTTGGGAAGATTCGGGGTCATTACAAACGTTCGAGCCCCAGTTGCAGTATCTTTATATTCCTTATCGTGACCAATCAGATATTGGACTTTACGATACAGCCAGGCTGCAGGACGATTATTATGGTTTGTTCCGTGAAAATAGATATTCAGGTCTGGACCGAATAGCCGACACCAACCAACTGACGGTAGGCTGGACAACCCGGCTTTATGACTCGCAAGATACAGAGTTGTTTCGTTTCAGTTTAGGTCAAATCGTTTTCCTTGATGACCCCAAGCCTATAGATAATTCCTTGCAAGACACAGAACAGACCGCAGACTCGGTACTTGCTTCTGAGCTGTTATGGAACTGGAGCAAGGGCTGGTACTTAAATACGGCATTGCAGTATGATGCAAGCAATGAGCGGATGGTAAAAAGTAACGTGACTTTAGATTACGTGGCTGATGATAAAAGTTTGCTGCAGTTGAACCACCGCTACAGTCGTGAGGTCTCAGACTACGAAATTGAACAGGTCGGTTTTTTAGGTACCACACCTATAGATGATAAATGGAAACTGATTGCCAGTTATTATCGTGACATCAACAAGCATCATATGATAGAAGCTAACTTTGGTTTGCAATATGAGTCCTGTTGTTGGGCTATACGTGTGGTTGCCAAGCGCCAAATCAATACCAACCTTGAATTGGCGCTGGATGATTTGTCACAACCTCCAACCTTCGATAATGGAATCGCCGTACAATTTGTCTTGAAAGGTTTTGGCGAAGGAGCTGGCTTCTCAGTCAGCGACATGTTGTCGAATGGTATTTTTGGTTATAGACGCCCATATTTACTAAATAATTAATGTAGGAACCTATGAAGTTACAACTTTTGATTGCCAGCTCTGTGGCCGCATTTCTGGCCTTTTCGGGCCAGGCGGCAGAACAAAAGATCGACGGTGTTGCAGCTATCGTCAACAACAGTGTAGTACTAGACACTGAAGTGACGGATATGGTCAATAAAGTAAAACGTAACGCACAAAGTCAGGGGCAAACCTTGCCTTCCGACCGCGCTTTACGCACTCAGGCCCTTGAACGTTTAATCAGCAACAGCTTGCAAATGCAAATGGCTAAACGTATGGGTTTACAGATCACAGACCCTCAATTGGACCAGGCGCTGGAAAACGTTGCACGCAGTGAAAACCTGACTATGGAGCAATTTCGTCAGCGTATAGTGCAGGAAGAAGGCGACTACCAACAGTTTCGTGAACGCTTCCGTGAAGAAATTACCACGGGCGAAGTGTTAAGAGCCAACGTACAACGCCGCATTTATATCAGCCCGCAGGAAATAGATACGCTGATGAAAGTGATGGAAGAACAAGGTTCCTCGAATGAGCAATACAATATAGGGCACATTCTGATTTCCATTCCAAATCAGGCCAGTACTGAGGAAATTACCGAAGCCAAAGATCGCGCTGACAAAGTGATGAAGCTGTTGCGTGAAGGTAGCGACTTTAAGAAAATTGCTATTGCTTCCTCGTCTGACACTACAGCTCTGGATGGCGGTGACATGGGCTGGATGAATATTAACGAAATGCCAACGCTGTTCTCTGATGCCATTCGCGGCAAGAAAAAAACCGATATAATTGGACCTTTGCGTTCTGGTGCCGGTTTTCACATCCTGACTATTTTTGATATTCGTGGCGCGAACGTGGCTGAGCTGAATGAAGTCAAATCACGTCACGTTTTGATCAAACCCTCCATTATTATGAGCGAAGAAAAAGCCCGTGACACCTTAAAGCAATTTGTCGCTGACTTTAAAGCAGGCAAAGCAGACTTTGCCGAATTTGCGTCAGCCAACTCTGAAGATCCGGGTTCTAAATTAAAAGGTGGTGACTTAGGTTGGGCCGATCCGGCCATGTATGTCCCTGCATTTCGCGATACACTGAATAATCTGCAGATCGAGGAAATTAGTCAGCCTTTCCGCACTGAGCATGGCTGGCATGTAGTGCAACTGCTGGATAAACGTGTTGTTGACATGACCGCAGAGAAAAAACAAGACCAAGTTTACCGTATGTTATTTAATCGCCGCTTTAATGAAGAACAAGCTAACTTCCTGCGTGAGCTTCGTGATCAGGCTTTTATTGAAGTACTGACGGAGACTGAATGACATTAAGGATAGCAATCACCCCAGGAGAGCCAGCTGGTATAGGACCTGATCTTGTGGTGATGTTGGCGCAAAAAAACTGGCCGGCCCAGTTGATTGTTTGCGCCAACGCAGACCTGTTAAAGCAAAGAGCGGCGGCGTTAAACCTGCCGCTTCAGCTTTTACCTTATGAGCCAAATCAACCTGCTTCACCACAACAGGCAGGAACCTTAACCTACGTTGACTTTGCATTAGAAGCACCTGTCATGACTGGCCAGTTGAATGAAGCCAACGGACGTTATGTGGTCGACACCTTAAGGTATGTAGGCGAAAAATCCATCTCTGGCGAATTCGATGCCATAGTGACTGGTCCAGTGCACAAAGGTATTATTAACAAGGCAGGAGTTCCTTTTAGCGGTCACACTGAATTCTTTGCCCAGTTATCAAACACTCCTTATGTAGTAATGATGCTGGCCACTGAAGGACTAAGGGTGGCCCTGGCCACCACACATATCCCACTTGCTTATGTTGCAAAAGCTATTACGAAAGAGCGTCTGCATAAAGTCATCTCCGTCTTACATCACGACTTACAGCACAAATTTGCTATTGAAGCTCCGGTTATTTATGTCTGTGGATTAAATCCACATGCAGGAGAAGACGGACATTTAGGCCGTGAAGAAATAGACGTGATCAGCCCCACTTTAGACGAGCTGCGATCGCAAGGTATGGATTTAGTCGGCCCATTGCCTGCAGATACCTTGTTTCAGCCCAAATATCTGGAACATGCGGACGCAGTTCTGGCCATGTACCACGACCAAGGCCTGCCTGTGCTGAAATACAAAGGCTTTGGACGTTCAGTCAATATTAGCCTTGGTTTACCTTTAATAAGAACATCAGTTGATCATGGCACTGCACTGGATTTAGCAGGTACAGGCAAAGCCGACCCCGGAAGTTTATTCCACGCCCTGGAACAAGCCATTTATTTAGCGCAAAGAGCCAAGTTATCACATGACAGATAAAGTACACCAAGGACATACAGCCCGAAAACGTTTTGGTCAGAACTTCCTGCACGATCCAGTTGTGATCGAACGCATAGTCAAAGCCATCAATCCGAAACCAACAGACATACTGGTAGAAATTGGTCCTGGTTTAGGCGCTATTACAGAACCTGTGGTAGAAAAATCGGGCCACCTCACCGTCGTTGAACTAGACAGAGATTTAGCACAACGTTTACAGGAACATCCTGTGCTGGCAGATAAATTAACTATTTATCAGGCCGATGCAATGAAATTTGATTTCCGTCAGTTATTGCAACCAGGAAAAAAACTCAAAGTCTTTGGCAATTTACCTTACAACATCTCGACTCCTTTGTTGTTTCATTTATTCGATTATGCTGACGATATTGAGAACATGCATTTTATGCTGCAAAAGGAAGTGGTTGAGCGAATGACCGCAGGCCATGGCTCTAAAACTTATGGCCGCTTATCTGTTATGACTCAGTTTTTCTGTCATGCCATGCCAGTGGTAGAAGTTGGACCAGGCGCCTTTAAACCGGCCCCTAAAGTTGATTCAGCCGTAGTTCGGCTTATTCCTAAACCTGTATCAGAGCGTCAGGATGTGCCTGTCGCTGTATTAAACAGAGTGTGTCTGGAAGCCTTTAATCAACGTCGAAAAACCTTACGCAACTGTTTCAGCAACTTTGCAACAGCAGAGCAGATTGTAGCAATGGGAATAGATCCAACCTTGCGTCCGGAACAATTAAGTGTCGAGCAGTTTATCGGTATAGCTCGCTGGTTACATCAACAAGAGCAACACCAGTTATGAGTTTGAGTTTTGAAATTCCTGTCTCAGTTGAAACATTTTATGTCGCAGCGCAATCAGACCCGGCTAATAACCGCTATGTTTTTGCGTATACCATTACCATAAAAAACCACAGTGCAGAGACGGTACAACTGTTAAAGCGTTACTGGTTGATTACCGATGCTAATGGTAAAGAAACCGAAGTCCATGGTGACGGAGTCGTTGGTGAACAGCCGCAGCTGGCACCTGGTTCCAGTTATAGCTATACCAGTGGCGCAGTGCTGGAGACTCCTGTAGGGACTATGCAAGGTCACTACGAAATGACCAGCCAGAGCCAGTTAAGCTTTAAAGCAGCTATTCCTCTGTTCCGTTTGGCCATTCCAAATATTCTGAACTGATGTTATGCCAGGCTATGTGATAGGCGATGTGCAAGGTTGTTTTCAACAACTACAGTCGCTCTTGGCTAAAATCCAGTTTGATGCCAATAAAGACTATTTGTGGTTTTGCGGAGATTTAGTCGCCAGAGGCCCAGATTCGCTGGCGACACTAAGGTTTATCCGCTCTTTGGGTGATAGAGCCAAGGTAGTACTGGGAAATCATGATTTGCATTTTCTGGCCTGCGTTTTTGGTTTCGCTAAAGCCGATCCAAAAGATCTGTTAGACGACTTGCTGCACGCTCCGGATTTAGCTGAACTCGTCCATTGGTTACAGCAGCAACCTTTGATGCATTTTGAACCAGAGCGTAACTTGTTGCTGGTTCATGCCGGGTTAGCCCCAAACTGGCCAGTAGATATCGCATTAAAGGCGGCCGCAGAAGTCAGCGCTGTACTCAAGGGCTCTCCAGAGAGACTGTTTTCTGTCATGTATGGCAATACCCCGGCTTTATGGTCAGAAGCACACTCTGAGCAGGAGCGTTGGCGTTTTACTATTAACAGCTGCACTAGAATGCGATTTTGTCTGGCAAATGGAGCACTTGAACTCAAAGAAAAGCGTCATCCTGAAAAAGTGAGTACGCTGCTTCCATGGTATGCATTTTGGCAACAAGAATCTCATCCGGAGATTTTTTTTGGTCACTGGGCGGCCTTAATGGGACATAGCCCGGTAACGGGTATTCACGCTTTAGATACCGGATGTGTCTGGGGAAATTATTTAACGGCCTATTGTATTGAGACGGCACGGCGTTATAGTGTTTCTGACTAAAAATAACGCTATAATGCGGCGCTGTTTCAAAATAATATATTTTTGATTGTTATTGTGTGGTGACAGGGGTAACAATGCCCTTTTAACCTGGATACTGGGAGTAAGGTTATGAAGTTAACGGTAGCACTTCGGATTATTGGTGGTTTTGGTGTCATTTCACTGCTACTGCTGGTGATCGGTATTACCTCGTACATGAGCTTGAATAGTATCAATGCCTCAACCACGCAAGTAAATGAAATCTCGATCCCAGCATTAGAAAATAGTGCCGTACTGCAAAGTGAATTTGTCAAAATGAGCAAAGTCAGTCTGCAGGCTTTTTATGCGACTGAAGTGAAGCAGGTTAAAGAATTAGAGACTCAGTTCGCTGTTGAACAAGATTTGTACGACACTGCCGCTAAAGCACTGCAAGTAGTAGTAGCAGAAGAAGAAACGCTGGCAAATTCTTTTAAGGATGTATCCGCTGCCTATACCGAATTTACCCCCGTCAGTAAAAAACTATTCTCAGAGCTTAGCAAAAGCCTGACGCTGCGCGACCAAATTGCCTCTCAATTATCAGATGTGGAGTTAAATTCAGATGACTCGGCATCTTTGTTACTGGATTTCAGCGATGTCAGAGACGTGGCTCGTCGTTTCCCACAGGCTAGCAAAGCGGCTGCTGAGCTGGAGACCGGATTAAATACCTTAGTCAGTATCGTCGTTGATTTAACCCGTACAACATCAGCCAGCACAGCAGAGACTATTTCGAATGAAGTCACTTCACGTTTAGAAGGTGTCAATCAGCAAATGACCACCATCAAAACTGAAGCAGGAGCCAGTGTTGATATGGTTGCTGATTTAGATGAGAAAATCACAGCAATCAATGATTTGTTAGTGGGTGATGAAGGTATACTGACGTTAAAAGCACAAATGTTAGCGGCCTCTGCGGAAGCACAAAAACAACTGACACAAGCGGAAGCTCACAACAAAACTGCGTTAGATGGATTAAATCGTTTATTGTCCAGAGCGCGTACGGCTGCTGGTGAAATTCAGGCTGAAGCTCAATCTGACGTATCAGGTGCCATTACGACTATCTTCCTTGTCGTATTGATTTCTATAGGTTTGGCTGTAGGTATAGCTATGGTTACGGTGCGCAGCATCACAGTCCCATTAGCTAAAGTGAACGAAATTTTAGGTGTAGTCGCATCAGGTGACTTAACGAAACGCCTGGATGACAAGGCTCATGACGAATTTGGTGATCTGGCTCGTAACTGTAATCAGGTAATCACTAACTTACGTCAGTTGATCCAAGGCATTATTTCCCGCTCTACGCAGCTTGCCGCGGCTTCAGAACAAACATCAGCTATTACCGTAGAGACTACCACAGCTATCCGTGAACAGAAGTCTCAGGTCACTCAGGCAGCTACAGCGACAACTGAGATGAGCAGCACTTCACAAGGCGTCATGCAAAGTTCAAACGACGCGTTGGCTGAAATCAAAAATGCCGACAGCGAAGCTGAGCGTGTGAAAGTGATTTCTGAAAATAACAAACAAACCATACTGCAATTATCTACAGAAGTTGATCAGGCCTCTGCTGTGATTAATAAACTACATAAAGATAGCGCCTCAATCGGCAGCATTCTTGATGTTATCCGTGGCATAGCAGAACAGACCAACCTGTTGGCATTAAACGCAGCTATTGAAGCAGCACGTGCTGGTGAACAAGGCCGTGGTTTCGCAGTGGTAGCAGATGAAGTTCGTTCTCTGGCTAGCAAAACTCAGGCATCCACTCAGGAAATTCAAGCCATGATCCAAGTGTTGCAAACCGGTGCTCATGCAGCTGTAGAAGCGATGAACAAGGGTAAAAAGCAGGCTGAAAATTGTGTGACTCAAACTGAAGTAGCTGCCCAGGCTCTGGAATCTATCACTAACGCTGTCCACTTGGCCCATGATATGAGTGAGCAAATCTCTCATGCCGCCAAAGAGCAAAACCAAGTGTCTAACGAAATCAGCCACTTGTTAGAGTCTATTGTGACCATCGCTGAGCAAACGGCTTCAGGGGCAGAACAAACCTCTCAGTCCAGCCATGAAGTCGCTCGTTTAGCGGAAGAGTTACGTCAGTCTGTCGATCAGTTCAAAGTCTGAACTGATCGCTAGTTCATACTAAAAAAAATCCGCCAGATGGCGGATTTTTTATTGGGTCAGGATAGCGACTTACTCACCACCACCGGCTCGCTCTTTGATAACAGCTATCAAAGGGGAAGATGCAAAACCATTCCCCTCAGCCCATGCAACATCACCAGATGCTGCGACCTGAGCTGCTGGTAACTGCTTCACTATAAACTCACCTACATCAGCGGCATTATTTTTTATCGCAAACCGAACTAAGCTATCGCCATTACAAGTAACGCCTTCATAAATATTGCGTAAGCGTAGACGGTAATCACTCAGAACTTTGCGTAATCTATTTTTATCGTCAGCCTTGACATAATCGCACATCGAAGCCGCTAACTGGTCGTCAGCATGCACTACCGGGGACACCAATACTGCACCGGCCACCACTACACCACAGAACACTGCTGGCAACAATTTCATACATTACTCCTGAAGCAGTCAAAAAACAGACAAAAGTATAGTAACAACATGTAGCAACAGGTGCAATGAAGTCCTGTTCATTCTCTGTTCAGGATACGGAAATGATAGGAATGGGGATTTTGTGGATCAGCTTGATGGGATTCTGATGCTGCTTCATGCCAGCGAGCTGCAGCCTGGTAGTCGGGGAAAAAGGCGTCACCTTCTACGGTCAGATCAATATCGGTAATGTAAAGCCTGTCAGCCATAGGCAAGACCTGACGATAAATCTCTGCACCACCTATGATCATCACTTCTGCTTCATCTTGTACTAAAGCCAGCGCCTGCTCTATGCTTTGTACCCAATCTGCATCTTCACTTAGAGCTACACCTTGCCTACTGATGACAATATTACGGCGTCCCGGTAAGGCTTTACCAATAGATTGGTAAGTCTTGCGACCCATGACCACCGGCTTACCTAAAGTCACTTTTTTGAAATGCTTTAGATCTGCCGGTAGATGCCAGGGCATCTGATTGTCTTTGCCAATCACTCTGTTATTGGCCATAGCCGCTATCATTGCAATCCGCATTGTCACCTCAGCGCTTATAAATTACTTCAACGTCGTAATCGTCTTCATCAAAATCATCATCATCCAGGTCGTCTTCGACAGATAGTACGTCCTGATGATAATCATCCCACTTAAAGTTTACGGCGTCTTCGACTTGCTCTCGCGGTTTTTCAACTGGCAACAATTCGATATAATTCAGGATATCAGCAGCTAAACGTTCGGTATTCGTCCGACTCGCAGCTGCTATTTTATGAACTTCGCCTTGCCAGTTGATAGCTTTGGTTACACGCTCAATCACTTCGTCCAACTCATCTTCGAGCACTAAATCCAGCTTGTTAAAGACCAACCAACGAGGTTTATTGGCTAACTTTTCACTGTATTTATCTAATTCTTTTAGTATGGTCACAGCATTTTCAGCCGGATCTGAGCCATCAGCAGGAAGCACATCAACAACATGCAATAACAAGCGACAACGTTCTAAGTGCTTTAAAAACTGAATACCTAAACCAGCACCTTCGGCAGCACCTTCAATTAAACCTGGAATATCGGCAATCACAAAAGAGCGATGGCTTTCAACCCTGACCACACCCAAATTAGGTACTAGTGTGGTAAAAGGATAATCAGCGACTTTTGGCTTGGCAGAAGATACTGCACGTATAAGAGTCGATTTACCGGCATTTGGCAGGCCTAATAAGCCCACATCAGCCAATAACAGCAATTCTAAACGGATGTTACGTACTTCACCTGGTGTACCATTGGTTTTCTTACGTGGAGCTCTGTTGGTACTGCTAGTAAAACGAGCGTTACCTAAACCATGCCAGCCGCCTTTCGCGATCATCAGCTTTTGGCCGTTTTTGGTTAAATCACCTATCACTTCAGCAGTATCAATATCTACAGCACGAGTTCCAACCGGGACACGTAAAATCAGGTCATCACCACGCTTACCTGTGCAGTTGGTACTCATACCATTCTGACCACGTTCTGCCTGGTGATACTTTTCGAACTGATAGTCCACCAGAGTGTTCAGGTTGGTGTCAGCCATTAAATAAACATCACCACCATCACCACCGTCACCACCATTTGGGCCACCTTTGGCGACAAACTTTTCGCGACGGAAACTGACAATACCGTTGCCGCCATCGCCGGCTTCAACCCGAATTTCCGCTTCATCTACGAATTTCATCTAGACTATCCTGATCTAAAAAAACTATGGGCTCATTATACTATCAATTCAGCCCCTACATGAATGCATAGCAAGGCTCTGATGAATTGAAAGCAACAAAACTAACCTTCAGTAGACTGAAGTATCAGCCTTTGATGATTCTTAATAAAAAAGCCCCGCACTAGGCGGGGCTTTTCGAATCAATGCGTCGTTATTCGCTAACGATGCTTACGAATTTGCGATTGTGCTCGCCTTTCGTTTCGAATTGCACTTTACCGTCAGTTAAGGCGAATAATGTGTGGTCTTTACCGATACCTACATTACTACCAGCGTGGAACTTAGTACCACGTTGACGAACGATGATGTTACCAGCTAATACTGACTCACCACCAAAACGTTTCACACCTAAGCGTTTCGCTTCTGAATCGCGACCGTTACGAGTGCTACCTACACCTTTTTTACTTGCCATGAGTAGTTACTCCTTCGATTACGCGCTGATGCCGGTAATTTTCACTTCAGTAAACCACTGGCGGTGACCAGCTTGTTTACGGTAGTGCTTACGACGACGGAATTTGACGATTTTAACTTTATCGCCACGGCCATGGTTGACCACTTCCGCTGTTACTTTACTGCCTTCAACTAAAGGAGTACCGATCTTGATGTCTTCGCCGTTAGCGATCATCAGAGCTGAAAATTCAATAGTTGCGCCGGTTTCTAAGTCTAGTTTTTCTAGACGAAGGGTTTGCCCTTCCGTTACACGGTGCTGTTTACCACCACTTTGGAAAACCGCGTACATAGTTAACTCCGTACAAAGCACGCCGACTTTTAAGGGCGTGTTAATTATAATCACAGGGCGCGAATTGTACGCAATTTCCCCTACCCTCGCAAGCACAATTATTAAAAAGATCAGTGAGCCACAAAAAGGATCGGGTTTTACTTTAGCTGATCAGCTGCAATGGTGTAGAATCAGCCACATTCTATACCTAAGCAGTTGTTTTACCAGATGACGCTCGAAGAGATCCGCCAGCTCAGTCTTAACGACATGACGGCCGTGAACCAACATATATTCTCTCAGCTTAGTTCTGAGGTGGCGCTGATTAATCAGCTTGGCATCTACATAGTCAATAGTGGTGGTAAACGCTTACGCCCGCTATTAGCTGTGTTGGCAGCTCGTGCGCTGGGTTATGAAGGCCAGCAGCATATTACACTTGCCACTATAGTGGAGTTTATTCACACCGCGACCTTGTTGCACGACGATGTAGTGGATGAATCCATGCTACGCCGTGGTAAGGAAACCGCCAACGCTGTGTTTGGTAACCAAGCCAGCGTATTAGTAGGTGACTTCCTTTATACCAGAGCCTTTCAACTGATGGTGTCGCTGGATAAAATGCAAATCATGCAAATCCTGGCTGATGCGACCAATATCATCGCTGAGGGTGAAGTGTTGCAGTTGATGAACGTCAACGACCCACAAACCTCCGAACAGAACTATATGCAGGTGATTTACTGCAAAACCGCTAAATTATTTGAAGCAGCTACCCAGCTTGCCGCTATTCTGGCAAATCAGCCTGAATCTGTGGTGAACGCCATGAAACTCTATGGCATGCATCTGGGCACGGCCTTCCAACTGATTGACGATGTGCTGGATTATCAGGCAGATGCGGATGAATTGGGCAAAAACATCGGTGACGATTTGGCAGAAGGCAAACCGACACTGCCACTGATTTATGCACTGCGCCACACCAGCGGTGATGACCAGCAACTGCTGAAAGATGCGATTGAACATGCCAACGGTATGCAGCATCTGGAGCGCATTATGGCGATTCTGGAGCACACTAAAGCTTTTGAATACACCCGTTCTATGGCTGAACTGGAAGCTGAAAAAGCCCGCCAGTGCATCGCCTTCTTACCAGAATCTGGTTACAAAGATGCTTTATTGACGTTAGCCGATATTGCGGTGCAACGAAATCACTAAAAAGCAGATACACTTCAAAAAAACAAAAGCCAGCAAATGCTGGCTTTTCTCTATAAAAACAATCTTAGTTTGCTTTAGCAACAAAGTCTTCGCCTAAGGTGATGTCAGCTTTTAACGTGCCTAACATGTCGTTCATGGCTTTTTGCTCGTATGCACTTAATGCACCAATAGGTAATAGCGCTTCAACGCCGTTCTTGCCTAATACGATTGGCTGAGCGAAGAAACGGGCATGTTCACCCTGACCTTCAACATAAGCATACTCAGTGACTTTTTCGCCTTGTAAGCCTTTGACTAAAGACACACAGAAACGAGCAGCCGCCTGACCCATAGACAGAGTGGCAGATCCGCCACCAGCTTTAGCTTCCACAACTTCAGTACCGGCATTCTGGATACGGTAAGTTAATGAAGATACTTCTTCATCTGTGAAAGTGACATCTTTGACTTGAGACAACAGAGGCAGAATAGTAGTACCGCTGTGACCACCGATCACTGGAACAGTAATTTCAGCAGGGTTTTTGCCTTTTAATTCAGCAACAAAAGTCTCAGCACGGATCACATCCAGCGTAGTTACACCAAATAAACGCTTAGGATCATAAGTACCGGCTTTTTTGAACACTTCAGCTGCGATAGCAACAGTGGTGTTTACAGGGTTAGTGATTACACCAACCAAGGCTTTAGGGCAGTTCACTACTATGGCTTCAGCCAGAGTTTTTACAACACCAGCGTTGATGTTGAATAAATCAGAGCGGTCCATGCCTGGCTTGCGTGGCATACCGGCAGGGATCATCACAATATCAGCACCGATCAGCGCTTTATCCAGGTCTTCTTTACCAAAACCTGTAATTTTTACCGCTGTAGGGATATGACTTAAATCAACAGCTACACCTGGAGTCACTGGGGCTAAATCGTACAGAGCTAAATCAGTACCAGCCGGTAAGTTTAACTTTAATAATAAAGACAGCGCCTGACCTATACCACCAGCAGCACCTAATACGGCAACTTTCATGCTATTCTCCCAATTTACGGTTCAAAAGAAACGCGCCAACAATACTGAAATGTGGCACAAAATACAAATCACTTACGCCTAAAGTCTAAGCATTTTATCCGATTTTGGTGTAATTTACTTGCTGAACCACAGTATTAGTCCAAGTTCAGTTAATTCGGCCTAAAAAATAAAAAGTTTAAATAAAAATGATGACTAAACAATCGAAACAAGAAGCTTTGATCCAAGCCTTTAAGTCTTTATTAAAAGAAGAGCGTTTTGGTTCCCAAAGCGATATTGTGGATGCGCTGAAAGCGGAAGGCTTTGATAATATAAGTCAGTCTAAAGTGTCCCGCATGCTAAGCAAATATGGTGCTGTACGTACCCGTAATGCCAAGCAGGAGATGGTGTATTGTTTGCCTCCTGAGCTAGGTGTGCCCACCACTAAAAGCCCATTACGGCAATTAGTGCTGGATATCGAACATAACGATGTGATGATCATTATCCGCACCAGTCCTGGTGCAGCTCAGTTGATAGCTCGTTTGCTGGATTCTGTTGGTAAAGCCGAAGGCGTGTTGGGCACCATAGCTGGCGATGACACTATTTTTATCGCGCCGACCAGTGTCAAAAACATTAACTTCACCTTGAATAAGGTGACAGAGTTATTTGAAAAGGTCTGATCCGGCCTGCTCTTCAAGAAAACTGATGGAGGGGGCAAAAAATGCAGCCCCCGCCTCAATTTGGCAATACTCTAACAATAAATCTGCATCTTCGCTGTTCTGCCCTAAACGATTCGACAACCACAAAGGCACCTCTGTGGCGTTAGCTGAAAACCCGACGGAAATCATACCCTGAGCACGAACATTAGCTACAGGCATGTTTTGCCAGAGGATCTGTTTGCGGCCTGTTGTATTTTCCAGTGCTGTTTTATCCGCATGAGAATTTGCCAAACGTTGTGCTGATGGCAACAGTTGACCATCCAGCTTATTACGCCCCATCACAGCTTCCTGCTCTGGCATGGTCAGTTGTTGCCAACGTTGTAAATCATATTGATAACGTAACATGTAGACATAACTGCCTGCTCTCATAGCGCTTTTCGGCTCGTTACTGATCAAAGCACAGGAGCGCCGTAGTTTGCCTTTTGGATTATCTGGGCAGTCATGGAATCCAGTCAAATTACGACCATCCAGATAACGAAATGCATGGCACTGTTCGTACAGATCCACATGCTGCTGTAACACATGATAAATTTGCTGAGTCGCGATATGAATCACATCAAAACGGTCAGCCCGAATTTGGATCAATAAATCCGAAGCAACCACAGCTATATCTGCCAGATTATCGGAAAAGTCAGGCCAGGGGTCAGGTCGCTGCTCAGGATACAAATGAAGCCAGTAATTTTGACCTACAGCAACTACAACATTAAGCATCGCCTCTGAAAACTGCTCGGATAAACGCTCTGCTAATAGGGGAACTTTAGCCAACTGCAAGCGCAAATACTGTTCATGACCATCCAGGGCATTTAACAATAAATAACAACAGTGCAAGTTTGCTTCGGCACAAATGCCAGATTGTTCCCGGGCCATATCTATCTCATCAGAATCAAGAAAGAATGATCATATCAATTTGGCTGCTCCCGGTCAGTAGTTTTCACGCAAGCCAAAGTTCAGGCAGACAATCGCCCTATTTCTTTGTGAGATATATCTCACAAATCAGTAAGCTAATATAGCTTTTACTGCAAGAAACACTCCTATAACAAATTCACAAACATATGATTCATAATAGAAAAACTCAAAAAACACCAAGATTACAATAATATTTCACTACAAGTATTTAACAAAGAAGGTCCTTTTCCGACGCTAAATGTAGGATAATTATTTCGTCGCTGGATGTGACAGTTAAACAAGATGTTTAACAGGACAAGCTACATGAAGTAGCCGCAGGAAGCTGGGATATCAAAGGATTGTGCAGGGCTGCACAAGGATGAACAGGACAGGCTCCGGAGTGAGCATACATCTTCAGGATGAAGATTCAAGGATAGGGACTCTGCCGGAGGCAGAAGGTACTCTCAGGATAGAGAGTTAAATGGAAAGGGATGCTGCAGGATTGCAGTTGGAATGTTCAGGACGAGCACAGGGATGATCCATCAGGGATAGTGGTTGGAAGGACGCCACCAAGTTTTAGGGGCCGCGAAGTTCGCGGCCCGTCTTGTTTTCAGAGCACCGGTTTTTATTTTCTCCCTCGTTCTAGTCAGCCGCCTCACAAATGCACCATACTAATGCACCTCTTGCGTCACCCTGAAGCAATTTAGAGTTTTCGTACTAACAATAATGTTGTTTTTTTCAACAGGGCCCTTTTCCTGTTTGAAAACAGCTGTTAGATTACATCCGTTCTTTGCAAAATGATTTGGCGACTGCACTAAAACAGCGCACAGGTCCGTGGCTAAGACCACAAGAAAAAACCCCGGAAGCTTACGCCGCCGGGGTTGTCTGATAAAGACAAAGGACAAGGATAGACGAATTTGGTGGTACGGGTTTAGTTGCCAAGACCAACTGCTACTTGCGTAGCTGCTGGCTTGCAACCAGCTCCTGAGAAGCCCCACCGGCTCTTCCCAGGCTGCCTACTTTACTGTCGATACAAATTCAGGATAGGCTTCTACACCACACTCAGAACGATCGACACCTTCATATTCTTCCTGCTCTGTGACACGGATACCCACTGTCATTTTTAAAGCAAACCACACTATTAAACTCGCCGCAAAAACCCAGACGAAAATAGTAGCAGCACCAGCCAGTTGACCCACTAATGAAGCAGACGGTTTGGTCAGAGGAACAATTAATAATCCAAATAAACCTACAGTACCGTGCACAGAAATCGCACCTACAGGGTCATCAATTTTTAACTTATCTAAGGCCAGAATAGAACCGACCACTAACACACCAGCAATAGCACCGAAGATAGACGCTTCTAAAGGCGTTGGCGTTGAAGGTTCTGCGGTAATAGCCACCAGACCAGCCAAAGCACCATTAACGCCATGGTTAAATCAGCCTTTTTGAACAACAACATAGACAAGCCTATTGCAGCAATAGTTCCGGCAGCAGCGGCAGCATTGGTATTTAAGAACACCACGGCAACCGCATTAGCGTTAGCAATATCACCTAACTTCAGCACTGAGCCACCGTTAAAGCCAAACCAGCCTAACCACAAAATTAAGGTACCTAAAGCAGCCAGTGGCATGTTAGAACCAGGGAAAGCATGTGCTTTGCCGTCTTTACCATATTTACCTTTACGTGCTCCTAACAGTAACACACCAGCCAGAGCGGCAGCAGCACCTGCTAAATGCACTATGCCTGAACCAGCGAAGTCAGAGAAACCTAAATCACCTAAGCTGTATAGACCAAACACAGACTGACCACCCCATGTCCACGAACCTTCCATTGGGTAAATCACACCTGTCATCACCACAGCAAAAGTCAGGAAAGCCCATAGCTTCATGCGCTCAGCTACTGCACCAGAGACGATAGACATAGCTGTTGCTACGAATACCACCTGAAAGAAGAAATCTGAGGCTTTAGAATAAATCGCTTTCCCTTCAAAACCATTTTCACGTTCAGCAAAACTGGTTAAGGTTTGTGCCACATCGACTTCACCTATACCTGTTAAGAAATAACCACCACCATACATCAGCTGGTAGCCACAGATCAGATACATAACACAAGCCACTGAATACAGAACGATATTTTTTGTCAGTATTTCCGTGGTATTTTTAGCACGGACCAGACCAGCTTCCAGCATGGAGAAGCCAGCGGCCATCCACATCACTAAAGCGCCACACACCAAAAAGTAAAAGGTGTCCATCGCAAACTGTAAATGATAAATTTGTTCCTGCATGATTTACCCCTTTAGATGGCTTCTGAGTCCATTTCACCTGTGCGGATCCGCACCACTTGCTCCAGATCGTAAACGAAGATTTTTCCGTCCCCGATCCGGCCTGTGTGTGCAGCTTTTTGGATCACTTCCAACAAACGCTCGACGTTTTCATCCAATACCGCGATCTCCAATTTTACCTTAGGTAAAAAATCGACCTGATATTCCGCTCCCCGATAGAGTTCTGTATGACCTTTCTGACGACCGAAGCCTTTCACTTCTGTCACAGTAAGACCTTCAATACCAATGTCCGCAATCGCTTCACGGACATCGTCAAGCTTGAACGGCTTGATGATGGCACATACGAGTTTCATGGTTATTATCCTTATGGTGTCTTGTTGCATTTGCCAATAAGACAAGAAAACCTTGTGCCAAGATTTATAATCTATATTTTTCAACTACTTATGAAAATAAATTTAAAGCGCTCAAAAAAAACGCACCAACAAGGTGCGTTTATTCACTGCCAGAGTGCAGCGGATAGATAACAGAACTAAATCAGGTGGGTAAAAATTGCTGCCACTGCTGTATTAAATGCAGCAGATCTTCCAGACCACATTCAGCATAAAGCTGGCTTTGATCCAACTCCAAATCCTGCTCTGGATCCAACTCCATTTCAATGCCCTGCTCCTGCAACAATGAGAAGTGACAGATCACCACTTCAGAGGCCTGTACCGTGAGCCGATACTCTTTACCATCCCATTGATACTGGCTATGAGCTTTCAGCTGTTGTAGCTGTATTAACAGAGACTGATATGCACTTGCCTTAGGCTCAAACTCATCCAATAAGAAACACTGCAGCGCCAGCTGTTCAGAACTTAACTTCAGGCTGTAGCGCTTCGCCTCAGTGTTGTAGATAAAATCGAATTCCATGCATTGTTCCAAATAGAAAGGCCCGCTAAGCGGGCCTTTTTGCATCACATTAAAGTAATCAGACAGCTTGCTGAATAATTACATTGGCCGCTTTGCTGGTGTATTGGCTCATCTGATGGAAATTCAGGTAACGGTAAGTATCCGCTGCTGTAGTTTCAATCTGTTTCGCGTACTCCAGGTATTCAGGCACTGTTGGCAGACGGCCGATAATAGATGCAACAGCAGCTAATTCAGCAGAAGCCAGATAAACGTTAGCCCCCTGACCTAAACGGTTCGGGAAGTTACGGGTAGAAGTCGATACCACAGTGGTATTGTCGCCTACACGAGCCTGGTTACCCATACATAATGAACAACCCGGGATTTCGATACGGGCACCCACACGACCGTAAATACCGTAATAACCTTCCTCAGTCAGCTGATCTTTATCCATCTTGGTTGGTGGAGCTATCCACAGACGGGTTGGGATCTGGCCTTTGAACTTGTCTAACAGTTTACCAGCAGCACGGAAGTGGCCGATGTTGGTCATACAAGAACCGATAAAGACTTCATCAATCTTATCGCCTGCAACTGAAGACAATAAACGAGCGTCATCCGGGTCGTTTGGAGCACACAGAATTGGCTCTTTAATCTCAGCCAGATCGATTTCGATCACCGCAGCATATTCAGCATCAGCGTCAGCACGTTCCAGTTTTGGATCGGCTAACCAGGCTTGCATCGCCTGAATACGACGCTCGATAGTACGTACATCGCCGTAACCTTCGCTCAGCATCCATTTCAGCATCACGATGTTGGATTCTAAGTATTCAGCCACTGAAGCTTCAGACAAGGTGATAGTACAACCTGCAGCTGAACGCTCAGCTGAAGCGTCAGATAATTCAAACGCCTGTTCAGCCGTTAAATGCTCCAGACCTTCAATTTCTAACACACGGCCAGAGAAAATATTGACCTTGCCTTTCTTCTCAACAGTCAGCAAGCCTTGCTGGATAGCGTAGTAAGGGATTGCGTGCACTAAATCACGTAACGTGATACCAGGCTGCATTTCGCCTTTAAAACGCACCAACACAGACTCAGGCATATCCAGTGGCATTACGCCAGTGGCAGCAGCAAAAGCCACTAAACCAGAACCTGCAGGGAAAGAGATACCTATAGGGAAACGGGTGTGAGAGTCACCACCAGTACCTACTGTATCTGGTAACAGCATGCGGTTTAACCAGCTGTGGATTACACCATCACCTGGACGTAAAGAGATACCACCACGGTTCATAATGAAATCTGGCAGTGTGTGATGCGTGTTCACGTCAACTGGCTTCGGATAAGCCGCAGTGTGACAGAAAGACTGCATCACTAAATCAGCAGAGAAACCTAAACAAGCTAAGTCTTTTAACTCATCACGAGTCATTGGGCCTGTGGTGTCCTGCGAACCTACAGTGGTCATTTTTGGTTCACAGTATTGGCCAGGGCGAATACCCTTCACGCCACATGCTTTACCAACCAGCTTCTGGGCTAAGGTGAAACCTTTGTTAGTCACTTCAGTTACAGCAGGACGCTCAAACACTGTAGAGTGTGGTAAACCTAAAGCTTCACGGGCTTTGTCTGTTAAACCACGACCTATGATTAGAGGAATACGGCCACCGGCACGCACTTCATCCAGCAGCACATTAGAGCGCAGTTCAAACGTAGAAACCACTTCATCAGTGCCATGGCGTTTCACCACACCCTGATGTGGGAAAATGTCGATCACATCACCCATGTTCATATTTGACACGTCTAATTCGATAGGTAATGAACCTGAGTCTTCCATAGTGTTGAAGAAAATAGGTGCAATTTTGCTACCTAAACAGACACCGCCAGTGCGCTTGTTAGGTACGAATGGAATGTCTTCGCCCATAAACCACAGCACAGAGTTAGTGGCTGATTTGCGGCTTGAACCTGTACCTACCACATCACCGACATAAGCCAGTGGGAAACCTTTAGCAATTAACGCTTCGATTTGCTTCACCGGACCTTTAGAACCAGGTGCATCAGGCTCAATACCATCACGTACGTTTTTCAACATCGCCAAAGCATGCAGAGGGATGTCTGGGCGTGACCAGGCATCCGGAGCTGGTGATAAATCGTCGGTATTGGTTTCGCCTGTGACTTTAAACACAGTCACAGTGATTTTTTCTGGGATAGCAGGCTTGCTGGTATACCACTCGGCATCAGCCCAGCTTTGTAATACAGCTTTGGCGTGTGCATTGCCTGCATCGGCTTTTTCTTTCACGTCATGGAAAGAATCAAACATCAGTAAAGTGTGAGACAAACCTTTCGCTGCTATGGCTGCTAATTTTGGGTTATCCAGCAAGTCGATCATTGGCTGGATATTGTAGCCACCAAACATGGTACCTAATAATTCAGTCGCACGCTCTGGAGTGACCAAAGGGCTTGAAACTTCGCCTTTAGCCAGTGCTGTTAAAAAGCCTGCTTTGACATAAGCAGCTTCGTCCACGCCAGGTGGAATACGGTTTTCTAACAGATCAACTAAGAATTCACCTTCACCTGCTGGTGGGTTTTTCAATAAGTCAGTTAACGACGCCACTTGTTGCGCATTCAGTGGCAACGGAGGAATGCCTTGAGCCGCACGTTCGGCCACATGTTCACGGTATTGTTGAAGCACAGTAATGTCCTCTGGTTAGGTCGCCACAGAGCACTGTATCAGTACCGCAGCGATAGACAGGAATCTCGAACAGGCTGGATTATAAGAAAAAACTGCCTGAATTGACACCTGAGTATAAGCAACCAAGCTTATAGTGGCTATAAGTTTCGTGAATACCACTCCCAGTTGAGAATCATTCTCAAGAATGAGGTCGCAGCCAACGTAGCTGTCTTTTTAAATAGCGAGTTATCTACTAATTCCCTTAAAAGTCATAAACCTCAACAAAGTTGTTATCAACTATAAATTTCTGCACTTCGGAAAATAATTCATGACTACTTAAAGCGCTCAGATTTTTGCAAAAGCTCTCAATTTCTTCAGAAAAAACAATGCCCATTCTAGGATTAAACAATTCTACAGTGTCTATCATTAGCGGATTTTCAGAGTAATGGTTCAAGACCAAATAGATAATTACCTGTCTAACGTCGGTCACGCTAAATCTGCGCTCTCCTGATTTAATCTCAACCAAAACACTACCAGAAATTAGATCTCCAAATGACTCATTTATAAAGCCACAGCCGTCAAAAGAAGGATCAATTATGACTCGTTGACCGTGCGCTAAATGGCGAGCAAAAATCAACTTAAATATATGACTTATCTGATTTTTCTCTTTCGACGACAAAGGTAATTCGCACTCACTGCCATAACTAAATTTGGCTAGATACGACATTGATTCGAATAGAAGTTCGTCAAAAGAAGTGCTATCAAAGAACTTAGCACTACAAAGAAAAGCCCAAGAATCAACTTTTTTGCTGTACCTTCGTAGCATTCCGAAAGACATAACATTCACTAAAGCTATATTGTTCTTTCTATCAGCCGTTTCGAATGGTTCATAAATCGCTTCGATTAGACCTCCATTAATCAACCTAACGTAGTTTTTAGCATTAGGTAAAATCTCGTTCCAAAAAGATGTAAATTTTTTCGCAAACGTAACCTCCGATATCATAGTGCGTCCTCAATATTGCGATTACTTTTACGCATTGCACCCCATGATTTATATAAAAGATCTATGAAGTTAAACTTCGCCTTGTTATGAGTAAGCCAGTGATTACCTTCGTCCCCTAATAAATACGAAGACACTATGAATAGCCGTCTTTGCCAGGGTGTCATCGTCGGAAATGTGCGTCTTAGCTCTGATAACCAGTAATGAGTATTCCACTTAGCCATTGCTTGAGTGACTACTAAGTTTATGAGAATGCTGTCTGTATTTGTTCTGTATATTTCAGTTAATATCGTCTGACTTTCAACATTGTTATCTTTGGCAAAAAGCTTAACTACATAAGCTAGATTTAACTCTGTTTTAAGGATAAATGAGTCTGATTTTATGAGTTCTATTAACGTTGACCTAATGTTCAGTTTGGTTGCATCGTCAAACCTTGACCAGTTAGTTGTCGCTACTTGGAGAACTGTAGTAAAAATAGGATAAAGCTCAGTGATACTGTCAAAAATCACGTTAAATGCATCTGAAAGTACTCGGTCTTTAACTGCCGCAAAAGCCCTAATAAGTTGCTTGCTAAATGGTTGGTTTATTTTTGATTTTTGCAATTCATTACTTAACATACCCAGCAAATCAAAGTCTTTAAGCGAGTCTTTGATTTCTTCATATTGCTCTGCAGCATTTTGCGAGTAGGGATCAAATCGTATAGGTAAACTCATAAATTTCGCCTTCATCGGCGAGCCTTCGTCCTCATCAAGACCAAATAGCTTTGATTGTGTCAAAGACGTAAATTCATCTTTCGAAAGAATATTTGTTTTATGTTTTTGAAGTGTTAACCCCTCATTTTCCATCAACTTCCGGCTAATTAAAGTTAATACTGAATGAGCATCTTCTTTAGTCTCGCAAAAAATTAAGAAATCATCTACATAGCGCTTATAGCGAATTCCACTTATAAGCAAAATGTGATCCAACGAGTCCAATGCTAGCTCGGCAAGAATTCTTGCCGCAGGCCCACCAACTGGAAGACCATAAGAATTTGTACCTGAAAAATTCTGAATAAGCTTTTTAAGCTTTGCGGAGACAACTTTTTGAGGGTCTATCCTATCAAGTGCATTTTCTAAACGATGGTGATAAATCCGAGTGTAAAAATCAGCGATATCGCAAGTCACCACATAATTTATGTCGTTGTCTGTCTTTGCTAATTCAAGACTATCAAATTGAAATTTTCTCCAATTTATATCTTTGTTAAACAAATAACCATCTTGATAATCAGGAGAGTATCTATACGAATAAACGTATTCACTACTAACCCTAGCTTTCTCGATTTTTTCACTGATTGATAGCACTAATCCTAGAAAATATGCGTTCCAATACGGGTCAATTTGTGTGGCCCAACGGTATCCGTTATAACCGACAGTTGAGCAGGTGCTAATATTCACTGGTGGGCATTCGTTTAACCTGTTCGTGAAATCAGATTGAGTGGCATCTAATGACTCTAGCATTTCAGAGAAAATATCGGCATACATCCTAGTTTCGTATGGGAAAGGGAAAATATCGGTATCACCAAACTTGACAATATTTTTGATCGACAAGGCAAAAGCTGATTTAAGCTCACCTTCTTTGTATGTGAAATTATCTAAGCTTACTTGCTGAGTCATTCTCGTCCCTGCCTTCCTGATTATTTTAATGCTTACAAAATTTGCCATTGAGAGCTATGGCTGTGGATGCAAAATACAATATCTGTGACCTTAATGGGAAAATGCCTAATATTCAATAGATAGAATCTATCTAAGAAAAATCGTGTTCACTGATTTTGAAGTTTCTTAGCCATGATACAAAGCAAAAGATCACATCTATCGTAAGTTAACAATCTAGCAGCCGAGCCCCCCTTAGCCGCAAGCCGTTCAAAAATGGGTGGCCAAGGTTTTAAGACGAGGAGTGTCTGAGCGAGGAGCGGTAGCGACGAACGAGTTGCCGAGTCGCCTTGGACGCACTTTTTTGAGCGGGCTTTCGCAGCGGCCAGGGTCGCCTTTTCTTTGTGATACTTTCTTTTGGTCGACGCAAAAGAAAGTATCTCGCCTGCGGCGAAAGCAGTTTAGACGTTAAACACAGAAAGCCAAACAAACAAAAGGGCCGCATTGCGGCCCTAACATCTAACTGTTCAGATTTAATCTGACATGTACTAGCTCAGACTTGATCTGACAGTTACCAAATCTTCACGCGGTTTTCCGGTGCTATGTACAACTTGTCGCCTTCTTTCACATCAAAAGCTGTGTAGAACACTGGCAGGCTGGACACTATGCCATTGACGCGATAATGCGGTGGTGAATGTGGGTCAGTCGCTAACTGCTCTTTCATCACTTCATCACGGTATTTCGAGCGCCATACCTGAGCCCAGCTTAATAACACGCGCTGATCGCCGGTAAAACCATCCATCACCGGTGCTTCTTTGCCTTCAAGCGACAAATGGTAAGCCTTCAGTGCGACAGTTAAACCACCTAAGTCACCGATGTTTTCGCCTAAGGTCAAATCACCATTCACAAAATGGCCAGGTACCGGCTCATATTTGCTGTACTGTGCGCTTAAGGCTTTGCCCAAAGCCTGGAACTTAGTTTCGTCCTGTTCTGTCCACCAGTTGCGTAAGTTACCTTCGCCATCATACTTAGCACCCTGATCGTCAAAACCATGGCCGATTTCGTGGCCAATCACAGCACCAATGCCACCATAGTTCACTGCATCTTCTGCAGCCATGTTAAAGAAAGGTGGTTGTAAAATAGCTGCAGGGAACACGATTTCGTTATTCGCCGGGTTGTAGTAAGCATTGACTGTTTGTGGTGTCATAAACCATTCGTCCTTGTCGATTGGCTTGCCTAACTTCGCCAGCATCTGATCGTAACTCCAGTGCGTGGAGCGCACAAAGTTACCAACTAAATCGTCTGCTTTGATTTCCAGATTGGAATAATCTTTCCACTTGTTCGGGTAACCGATTTTTGGCGTAAAAGTACCTAATTTAACCAATGCAGCTTTTTTGGTGTCTTCCGACATCCATTCCAGATCTTTAATCGACTGCTCATAGGCTTTGATTAAGTTTGCCACCAGCTTTTCCATATGAGCTTTGGCTTCTGGCTTGAAGTGACGCTCTACATACAGCTTGCCTGTTAACTCACCTAATACGGCATCACTGGCATCCACAGCTTTTTTCCAGCGTGGTTTTTGCTCTTTTACACCATGTAAGGTAGTGGAATAAAACTGGAATTGACGGTCAACAAAGGCTTTGTTCAGCTTGTCGGCATAATCATTGACCGTATGGAAGGTCAGATAGTCCTGCCAGCTTTGCAGATCGGTGGCAGCAACAATTTTACCTAGCGCTTCAAAATAGCTTGGCTGACCAATAATGATTTCGTTGACGTTGGTCAGCTTAGAACCAGCAGCATAGTCGTTCCAGTTAAACTCACCTAAAGTTTTAGCTAAATCAGCAGTCGATACTTTGTTATACGTTTTATCGGCATCGCGGTTTTGTACGCGGGTCCACTGGTTTTTCGCCAGCTCAGTTTCCAGCGCATACACGCGTTTAGCCGCAGCTGCCGGGTCTGCATGTTTAGCTAAAGTGAATAAATCCAGCAGGTAGGCCTGGTACTCAGCCTGAATTTTTTTCGAAGCTTCATCATCTTTGGTGTAGTAATCACGGTCTGGTAAGCCTAAACCACTTTGGTCGGCATACACTGCATATTCAGTAGATTTTTTTGCGTCGTTGTTCACATACCAGCCCAATGGAATAGTCACACCGTCACGCTGTAGTGAGGCAAAAGTGCTGGCCAGTTGGGTTTTATCTTTTAAGCCCTGAATAAGTTCTAACTGTGGCTGTAAAGCGGTTAAACCCAGCTCTTCCAGTTTGGCTTCGTTCATATAGCTGTTGTAGAAGCTACCTAACTTGTGGCCATCTGAACCTGGCGCTAAATCAGTGCGGCTGGCGACTTCATCAATAATGGCTTTCACTGCCAATTGCGAGTTATCTGCCAATACGTGGAAAGAGCCGTACGAAGATTTTTCCGCCGGGATTTCAGTTTTATTTAACCAGCCGCCGTTCACAGCTAAAAAGAAGTCATCCTGAAAACGTACTGCCGGGTCGAAGTTTTCTTTGTCCACACCAGAAACCAAAGTCGCTACAGCTGCTGTAGCTTGTTGTTCTGCTGCTGGTTTTGCGGTTTCAGTGGTGGTTGTTTCAGGGGCTTTGCCGCAAGCAGCCAGGCCAAGGGCCATAGCGACGCTCAGCGCAGTTAAGGTAATTTTTTTCATTCGAAGGGTTTCCTGCCAAAAAGGATTAAATAACCGCAGTATACTACTCCGGCAGGCCACTTTTTGTTAATGGAAGTTGTAACAAAATATAAAAAACCGGCAATGCGAAGCAGTTGCCGGTTTTTATTCTGTCTCTTAGTGAAGAGTCAGTTTATTTTTTCTTCGCTTTTGGATTTGGCAGGTCAGTGATAGAACCTTCGTACATCTCAGCCGCTAAACCAATAGATTCGTTTAAGGTTGGGTGAGCATGGATGGTCAGAGCGATGTCTTCAGCATCTGCACCCATTTCTACTGCTAAGCAGATTTCACCTAACATTTCACCAGCGTTAATACCAACAATAGCGCCACCTAAAATACGGTGTGTTTCTTTGTCGAAAATTAACTTAGTGAAACCTTCAGTGCGGGCTGAGGCGATAGCACGGCCAGAAGCTGCCCAAGGGAAAGTAGCAGTTTCAACAGCAACGCCTTTTTCTTTGGCTTCTTTTTCAGTGATACCAACCCATGCCATTTCCGGATCTGTGTAAGCCACAGAAGGAATGCAACGTGGGTCGAAGAAATGCTTCAGACCAGAAATAACTTCTGCAGCCACATGACCTTCATGTACAGCTTTGTGAGCTAACATTGGCTGACCAATCACATCACCAATAGCATAGATATGAGGTACGTTAGTACGCAGTTGTTTATCTACATTGATAAAACCACGCTCATCCACGTTCACGCCAGCTTTGGCTGCATCTAACAGCGAACCGTTTGGACGACGACCAACTGCCACTAAAATTTTGTCGTAACGTACAGCTGTTGCTGGTGCGTTTTTGCCTTCAAAAGTCACATACAAACCATCAGCTTTGGCTTCAACCGCTGTTACTTTAGTCGACAGCATAATGTTGAAGTTGTCTTTGTTGTACTTGGTGTACACCTTGACTAAATCAGCGTCCGCAGCAGGAACCAACTGGTCAGCAAATTCAACCACAGAGACTTTTGAGCCTAAAGCACGGTACACAGTACCCATCTCTAAACCAATGATGCCGCCACCTAACACCAGCATTTCGCCTGGAATGTCTTTTAATTCCAAAGCGCCGGTAGAGTCGATCACACGTGGGTCATCTTTTGGAATAAATGGCAGAGCAACTGGCTCAGAACCAGCAGCGATAATAGCGCTTTCAAAAGTAATAGTAGTATCACCCACAACCAGCGTATTAGGGCCAGTGAATTTGCCGTAACCAGTCACAACTTTGACTTTACGCATCTTCGACATGCCAGATAAGCCGTTGGTCAGCTGAGCCACTACTTTGTCTTTCCAGGCACGGATTTTGTCTAAATCGATTTGTGGTGCACCAAAAGTCACACCGTGTGATGCCATTTCTTTCGCATCATCGATCACTTTGGCGACATGTAATAAAGCTTTAGATGGGATACAGCCAACATTTAAACAAACACCACCAAGTGTGCTGCGTGCTTCAACTAAAGTCACTTCCAGACCTAAGTCAGCTGCGCGAAATGCTGCAGAATATCCACCAGGGCCGGCGCCTAACACCACAACTTGCGTTTTGATTTCGTTGTTCATCGTTTTACCTTTTTATCTTTTGCTAAGATAGCCGCCAGTCAAAACAGGCGGCCAGGAAATAAAGTGACGGAATTTTATCACCCTACCTGAAAGATGTCCCGTATCTTTTCAGAGCACAGGACAACTTTCAGTCGCGTTTCGTCTTACATAATGATTTGGCGGATATCCGCTAAATAAGATGCCAGAGTCGCAGTAAAACGCGCAGCTAAAGCACCATCAATCACTCTGTGGTCATAAGAGACAGACAAAGGCACCATCAGGCGTGGTTCAAACTCTTTACCATTCCACTTCGGTTTGATATCAGATTTTGACACACCCAAAATAGCCACTTCAGGCGCGTTGACGATAGGCGTAAAGGCCGTACCACCAATACCACCTAAGCTGGAGATGGTGAAACAACCACCCTGCATATCTGCAGCAGTCAATTTACCTTCACGAGCTTTTAACGAAATATCCTGCAGTTCGCGGGATAATTCGATAATGCCTTTTTTATTCACATCACGCACCACTGGCACTACTAAACCATTTGGTGTGTCAACAGCTATACCTAAATGCACGTATTTTTTCAGGATCAGGCTTGAGCCATCATCAGATAACGAGCTGTTAAAGGTTGGGAATTCTTCCAGAGCTTTGGCAACAGCTTTCATAATAAAGACTAATGGGGTGTATTTGACGCCCATTTTCTTTTTATCAGCCAGCGCGTTTTGCTCTTTGCGGAATTCTTCCAGTCCAGTGATATCCGCCTCATCAAACTGAGTCACATGCGGAATACGTACCCAGTTGCGGTGTAAGTTTGCACCGGATAACTTCTGAATACGGGACAGTGGTTTTTCTTCCACAGCGCCAAACTTGCTGAAATCTACTTTTGGCCAAGGGATTAAATCAAAACCCACACTGTTGCTACTGCTGGTGACGTTGCCTTTGCCTGATGCTACTTGCGCAAGAATGTTTTTCACATAATTTTGCACGTCTTCGCGCTGGACACGGCCTTTGCGGGCAGTACCGGTAACCTTGCTTAAATCAACACCAAATTCACGGGCTAAACGACGCACTACAGGAGAAGCATGAGCATAAGCCTGATTTTCAATAAATTCGCTTGCTGGCGCAGATGGTGCTGCAGCCACAGCTGATGCAACAGACGCAGGAGCAGCGACTGGAGCTGGCGCAGCCACAGCAGCCGGAGCCGCTACCGCAGCAGCTGCAGCTGCTGGAGCACTACCAGCCACTTCAAATACGAAGACCAGTGAACCGGTTTGTACTTTTTCGCCTACTTTCACTTTGATTTCTTTGACAATACCGGCAAAAGGCGCTGGTACTTCCATTGAAGCTTTATCACCTTCAACGGACAACAGTGATTGATCTGCAGCAACAGAGTCACCGACTTTTACCATCACTTCAGTCACTTCAACAGCATCGCCGCCAATATCAGGCACTTTCACTTCTTTTAACTCTGCGGCGGCAGGAGTAGCCGGAGCAGCAACCGGAGCTGGTGCAGCAACAGGCGCAGCAGCCGCAGCTGCTGGCGCTGCCGGAGCAGCACCTTCAGCTTCAAACACCATAATCAGTGAGCCGGTTTTTACTCTATCGCCGGCTTTGACTTTAATCTCTTTGACAGTACCGGCTTGTGCAGCTGGTACTTCCATTGATGCCTTGTCGCCTTCAACAGATAACAAAGACTGGTCCAGCGTGACTTTATCGCCCACTTTCACCAGTACTTCGGTGACTTCAACTTCATCCGCACCTATATCCGGCACATGAATTTCAATCGTCATGACAAATCCTCTTATGCGTACAGTGGGTTAGTTTTATTGGTGTCGATACCAAAACGGGCAATAGCGTCTGCCACTAACTGCTTATCGATTTCACCACGTTTAGCCAGTTCACGTAACGACGCCAGAACGACATAACCTGCGTTCACTTCAAAGTGACGACGCAGATTTTCACGGCTGTCAGAACGGCCAAAACCATCTGTACCCAGAACTTTATACGACACAGCTGGTACAAAAGAACGTACCTGATCGGCATAGTTTTTAATATAGTCAGTGGCAGCAATAGCAGGAGCTGTGCCGAGCACTGTGGCAATGTATGGCACTTTTTCTTCAGCCATAGGATGCAACATGTTAAAGCGTTCACAATCCTGACCATCACGTGCCAGCTCGTTAAATGAAGTCACAGAGAACACGTCTGAGCCTACGCCATAATCTTCACTTAAAATTTCAGCCGCTTTACGCACTTCATTCATGATAGTGCCGCTACCTAACAGCTGAACTTTGGCTTTGTCGCCAACATGGCTTTCCAGTTTATAGATACCACGACGAATACCTTCTTCAGCACCAGCTGGCATAGCAGGGTGATGGTAGTTTTCGTTCATCACTGTGATGTAGTAGTAGATATTTTCCTGGTCCGCACCGTACATACGACGGATACCGTCCTGAATGATCACCGCCAGCTCATAAGAGTAAGTCGGGTCGTAAGAAATACAGTTAGGTACTGTGCCTGCCAGAATATGGCTATGACCATCTTCGTGCTGCAAGCCTTCACCGTTTAAGGTAGTACGGCCGGCAGTAGCACCTAACAGGAAACCACGGGCTTGCTGATCGCCAGCTAGCCAGGCCATATCGCCAACACGCTGGAAACCAAACATAGAGTAGTAAATATAGAACGGGATCATCGGCAGATCGTTGGTGCTGTATGACGTAGCAGCTGCGACCCATGACGCCATAGCGCCCAGCTCGTTAATACCTTCCTGCAATACCTGACCTGAAGTTTCTTCTTTGTAGTAAGACACCACAGCGCGGTCTTCCGGCGTGTAGGTCTGGCCACGTGGGTTGTAAATACCAATCTGACGGAATAAACCTTCCATACCAAAAGTACGGGCTTCATCGGCAATAATAGGCACAATTTGCTGGCCGATATTTGGATCTTTCAGCAGCACGTTCAGTGAACGCACAAAAGCCATAGTGGTGGAAATTTCACGTTTTTGCTCTTCTAAAAGAGGCTCAAACACGTTCAGTTCTGGCAGAGTTAATGCCTTAGTGAAATTTGGTAAACGCACTGGCGTGTAACCATTTAACGCATTACGACGGGCATGCAGATACTGGTGCTCTGGTGAACCTTCAGGCAGCTGAATATAAGGCAGGCTTTGTACATCGTCTTCGCTGATGTAATCTTCCAGATTCAGGCGCTTGCGAATTTGCAGCACATGAGTCATGTCCATTTTCTTGACCTGGTGCGCAATGTTTTTGCCTTCAGCCGCTTCACCCATGCCATAACCTTTGATGGTTTTGGCCAGAATGACAGTTGGGCGACCTTTGGTTTCCTGAGCAGACTTAAAGGCAGCGTATAACTTGGATGGCTCATGACCACCACGTTTTAACGCGAAGATTTCTTCGTCTGTCATATCAGCCACTAAAGCTGCAGTTTCAGGGTAACGTCCGAAGAAATGCTGACGCACATAAGCGCCGTCTTTAGCTTTGTAGGTCTGGTAGTCACCGTCTACAGTTTCGTTCATCAGCTGCAGTAACTTGCCTGTGGTGTCTTTGGCCAGCAGCTTGTCCCAGCCACTACCCCATACCACTTTAATTACGTTCCAGCCGGCACCACGGAATAAACCTTCCAGTTCCTGGATGATTTTACCGTTGCCCATCACAGGACCATCTAAACGTTGCAGGTTACAGTTGACCAGGAAACACAGGTTATCCAGCTTTTCACGGGCAGCAAAAGATAAAGAACCACGGCTTTCCGGCTCATCCATCTCACCGTCACCTAAGAAGGCATAGACACGTTGTTGGCTGGTATCTTTTAAACCACGACCCTCTAAATACTTCAGGAAACGGGCCTGATAGATAGACGTAATAGGACCTAAGCCCATAGATACTGTTGGGAACTGCCAGAATTCAGGCATTAATTTAGGATGTGGGTACGAAGATAAACCTTCACCACCTACTTCCTGACGGAAGTTATCCAACTGATCTGCTGTTAAACGGCCTTCGACAAAAGCACGGGCATAAATACCAGGAGAGATATGGCCTTGGTAATACACCAAATCGCCGCCATCTTTTTCATTCGGCGCACGGAAGAAGTGGTTAAAACAGGTTTCGTAAAACGCAGCTGAAGACTGGTAAGACGCCATATGGCCGCCTAAATCCAGCTCTTTCTTCGAAGCACGTAAAACGATCATAATAGCGTTCCAGCGGATCACGGAACGGATACGTTTTTCCAGATTCACATCACCCGGATACGCAGGTTCCTGCTGTGGCGGAATGGTGTTGATGTAATTGGTGGTGATGCCTGTTGGCATATCCACGCCTTCCAGACGAGCCTGTTCCAGCACTTGTTCTAACAGGAACTGAGCGCGCTCTACACCTTCGGTGCGAACTACAGATTCAAGAGCCTCTAACCATTCTTTGGTTTCGAGCGCGTCGATGTCAGTCTTATTGACTTCAGACATATCAAAGTTTCCTTAATCAGTTCCACGCCAGAGAGCGGAACATTAACAGTTAAAAAGTATGCTTACGCTCATTCGCTCTGTTGTGAACGTCTGAGCGAGCGTTCAATGCGTGAGCGCTCCCGGTCAGCTTCCAGCAATGCCTCTTCAATAAAGGCTAAATGGCTGTTGCTGGCTTGCCGGGCTTGCTCCGGCTCGCCATTGATCACCGCTTGCATCAGGCGATGCCTGTGCGAATTCAGCTGGCTCACTATGCCTTCTTTTTTCCGCAAAACTTCAAGGTTTAACTTGATGTTTTGCTCCACCAGCGGCGTTAAGCCGCGCACCAAATGCAAAAGCACCACATTATGCGATGCCTCTGCAACCGCCGAATAAAACTGGCCTACCGACCGCGCTTCAGCGTCTAAATCCTGTTGCTGCTGGGCAGCACATATTTCTTCGTAACGTTGTTTAATCAAGTCATAGTCAGCTTGTGTGCCACGAAGCGCGGCGTAATAAGCACAAATACCTTCTAAGGCGTGACGAAACTCTAGTAAATCAAATTGTGATTCCGGGTGACGACCAATCAAAGCAAATAGCGGATCGGTTAAACCCACAGCCAGATTTTCGCAAACATAAGTGCCACCACCCTGACGGCGATTGACTAAACCTTTGGCTTCAAGCTTTTGAATAGCTTCACGCAAGGATGGACGTGAGACATCAAACTGCAATGCTAATTCACGCTCAGGCGGTAACTTTTGTCCCGGCGTAAAAGTACCTTCCAGCAGCATATGTTCCAGTTGCTGGACTATTTGATCGGACAATTTAGCAGGTTTGATTCTCAGACTGGACATTGTCACCCTGATGTTAAGCTATTGGTTTTAGCGTTGACCACTTGTAAATTGGTCTTACCAATTAAATTTTATGCGGCATAACTTAGCAGAAAGGAATCAAACTGTAAATTAAACTGCGGAATTATGCGACCAAAGCGGCCAAATAATTAGAGTAAAAGCTCAGAAAAAAACAGAGGAAAAGATAGCAATAAAATTGGTCTGACCATTAGTAGTGAATACATACCGTCCTTCCATGGACATCGTCGCAACAAAAGCCCGGCCTTCGCCAGACGCGAAGGCGTGATATCGGCGAAATGCCAAATTGTTGGCATTTCGAAAGACCGCTATCACCCATACATTTGCGACATACCGTCCATCCATGGACATAAAAAAAGCAGCAGAAGCTGCTTTTTATTAATTAGCCAGTTTAACGCAGCCAGCCTGATAGTGTTAACACCGCCACTAATGCAAGGAAAAACAGGACATTACGTTTAGCTAACTGCACCATACAAGAGGTTTCTTCAGCGCAGTTATAAGCATCATCCGGCAGAGGTTCTGCAGCTTTGGCTACTGTAGTCACTACTTTGTCTGCTGGCGTTGTGAAATCGCCCAAGAAGGCCAACAAAGAAGCTGAAGCACGGGAGAAGTGCCCAACCAAAGCCAAACCTACACCAAATAGACGTGCTGGCACCCAATCAGCCCAGAACATCAATTGCTTGAATACCGCAGGAATATCAGGTGTTGCTTCAACAAATTCAGCAGTTTCATCACCTTCTTCCGCCAGTTTCATAGGTTTATCCCAACTGGCGGGTTCATTCATCTGACGCAGCAGAGCATAAGTGATAGCACCGGCGCCACCTAACAGCGCAAACCAAAACAGCACTGCAGCGTAATAGCGGAAATTAAGCCAAACCAAACGTTGGCCATAACTTAACTCAGCATCGGTTAAACCCACATCATTGCTGAGTTGCTGCATCGTCAAAAAAGCCGCTTCGTTATCTGCTCTTTCACTGGCATTTAAATACTGTTTGTACAACTGACGATAATACCAGCAGCCAATGCAGACCAGTAATACCAGCGTGTTCAGCACTAAAGTCACCAAACTACTGCCGATTAACCACAACAGCAAAGCATAGAAAATACCTGGCAACAGTACCCACAGATACTGGCCTTTACTGTCGTCTGACAATTTAGATAATCCAGAACTATGGCTCAGGGAAAGGTACTTTTTCGCATAAAACAAAAACTGCCAGGCCTCGCTGCGAACCGCCAGCCGTTCGATAATTAAGGCGATAAGCATACTGATCAAGGTCATTTATCCATTCTCCTTTAACGCAGATTGATAACGGTCCCAGTCAAATGACGGGCCAGGATCGGTTTTCCGACCCGGCGCAATCTGCTGATGTCCCACAATACGTTCCGTTGTGATAGCCGGAAAGTCTTGCATCAGTTGTCTGGTTAATAGCACCAGACTTTGGTACTGCGCATCGGTATAAGGCAGATGTTCAGTACCTTCTAATTCTATTCCTATCGAAAAATCGTTACAGTTTTGCCGCCCGTTAAATTCCGATACTCCGGCATGCCAGGCCCTGTAGTGAAAAGGCACATACTGCCGCACCACACCGTTTCTGAAAATAACACAATGCGCCGATACCCGTACGCCAGCTAAATCCGCAAAACTGTTATCGGCCGTTGTGTCCAAAACACCCATAAATAAATCATCGATGTAACTGTTGCCAAACTGGCCAGCAGGCAAACTGATGCAATGGATCACCAACAGACTGATATCAATGTCATTCGGTCTTAAATTCCAATATGGACTTGGTCGCTGTTCAAGTTCCAAGGAAACCGGTTCTTGATTCACCGTATCGATCCTGTTTTGCAAATGCGCTTCATGCTCGGTTAAGCTGATGCCTTTATTGTCAACCCTGAGACTTTGGAATGCAAGCATCTGACAATACAACTAAATTAGGCCGCTTATTTAGCTGGATCAGTTGGCTCTTGTTACTTGGGCTGCTGTACTGGTTTTTTGAAGATCAAATTTCGTTACAAATAAATCCGAATCAGCAGCTGCAAAGTCAGATTGGCAGTAGTGGTGAAAAAGTTACGGTACTCAAGCGCAATAAAGCCGGTCACTATGTAGGTACAGCATTATTTAACGGTATTGCGATGGAATTTATGCTCGATACCGGAGCTACCGTAGTGGCTGTATCAGAACAAGCCGCACAAAAACTTGGGATGCAGAAAGGACAAAGGTATCAGGTCAGCACAGCAAATGGCCCTGCTATCGCATACGACAGCCAACTGTCCAGTCTACAACTGGGCGACATAGTTCTGACCGATATACGCGCCAGCATTACTCCTGGCTTACATGGCAACGATATTTTGTTAGGCATGAGCGCGCTAAAACAATTAGAATTCACTCAACAACAGGATGAGCTCAAACTTATCCAACACTAATTTGAATAGGCTCGAGAGCTTATTAGGACAGCGGAACTATATACAGATGATTAACGTCCCTTACCTTACTGATTTACAACGGGATATTGAACTGACAGTTCGTCAGGCTCTGGCCGAGGATTTAGGCCATTTACCGCTGGAGCAAGGCGATATTACTGCGTCTCTGATCCCTGCGACTCAACAAGCCAAAGCTACTATTATCAGCCGCGAAGACTGCGTATTTTGCGGCAGCGCCTGGCTAAGTGAAGTATTTCGTCAGTTATCGGCAGAAGTACAAGTGGAATGGTTTATTCAGGATGGTGATAAAGTGACGGCCAACTCCGTCTTGTGTGAGCTGACAGGCCCAGCCCGAATTTTATTAACAGGCGAGCGTACTGCACTTAACTTTATCCAAAGTTTAAGTGGCACAGCCACTACTACGGCTTTATATGTGTCTTTACTGGAAGGCAGCTCCACCCGTTTGCTGGATACCCGTAAAACTTTGCCTGGTCTGCGTTTAGCACAAAAATATGCTGTAGCTTGTGGGGGCGGTAAAAACCACCGTCTGGGTTTATACGATGCGTTTTTAATCAAAGAAAATCATATTGCAGCCGCTGGTTCTATTGATAACGCCGTCAGCATAGCGCGGCAGAATTTCCCTGGTAAACCTGTTGAAGTTGAAGTGGAAGACTTGATTGAATTTGAACAGGCCCTTCAGGCCGGTGCTGACATTATCATGCTCGACAACTTTCATATCGCCGATATCCAACAAGCCGTTAGTCTGAATAAAGGCCAGGCCAAACTTGAAGTATCAGGTAATATCACTGCAGAATCTCTGCGTTCGTTAAGTAGTACAGGCGTAGATTATATCTCCAGTGGAGCCTTAACTAAAAATATACAAGCCATTGATTTATCAATGCGTTTACGCAGTATCTGAGGTTTAATCAGCAGGTGGAGGTTTCGATCTCCTCTGCTATCATTCGTCGCAGCGTCCGGCAAAGCTACAAAAGATTGATACACTTTGTTTAGTGTTCCCGCAAAGCTGTGATCGCTATGACCCTTCCACTAAGGTTACAAGGTACTGTCTGCTACTGGCGTGATGACAAAGGTTTTGGCTTTGTCATTACAGACCACAAAGAACGGCTGTTTTTTCATATCCGAGATTTTAAACAAGCTCCGGCCAGACGCCCGCAACAAGGTGACAGGCTTAGCTTTGAGCTTGGTGTTGACAAACAACAACGCCATTATGCCCAGTCACTACAACTTGAAGAAAGTACCGTAGCAAAGATAAAACCAGCCAAAGCAACAGCACCAGACGTTTATCAAATCCAACAACAGGCCTGGTGTTTTCGTTATTTGTTTTTTGCCTTACTGCTGCTGTCGCTACTAGCTGGTTCCTTTGCCTTTATTGTGCCTTTGTTTTATCTCGAAGCCAGTCTTTTTACGTACTGGTTGTATCAAATCGATAAAAAGCTGGCCGCCAGCGGGCACAGCAGTCGCTTACCTGAAGAGAGTCTACAAATGTTTAGTCTGATTGGGGGCTGGCCAGGCGCTTTAATCGCACAAAACGGTTGCACCATAAGGTGCACAAGATGTCTTTTCAGCGCGAGTTCCGTTTTGTGATTTATGGCAATAGTTGCTTTTTACTCTGGCTGCTATCAGAGTCTGGTTCAAATTTTTTGCAAAAAGTGACACTATTTTAATTTATCTAAGCTAAATCAATTATTTAACCAATGATTCACCTTTTTTCTTTGCTTGGTTTGCAACTAGAATTAAACATCAGAGCAAAGCTTGCTTAATAACAAATATTAACCAGAATTAAGTAGCCCCGGCTGTGGGCAAATCAATCAGGAGATGTCCCATGAAACGTAACCAAGGTTTTACCCTTATTGAATTAATGATAGTTGTCGCCATCATCGGTATATTGGCTGCTATTGCTTTACCTGCTTATCAGGACTACACGGCAAAAGCCCGTGCCTCCAATGCTGTAGCCTCTTTAGGTGGTCAAAAAATTAAAGTGGCGGAAGCCTATGCCACCAGCGGTTCTCTGGGTTGTACAGATTCGTCAAACGTAGCTATTCCAGATTGCTCAGGCGCAGGCATTCTGTCGATGTCATACGATGGTATTACCGCAACCTTAACACCCACTGGACCAGCAGCCGCAGGTGAAAGCATCACTTGGGCTTGTACTTTATCAGGCACAGGAGCAGTACCGATTAAAGGCTGTACAGTTCCATAAAGTTTACTCCTGTTGTAGCTGCAGCGGCCCGTGCAGGGCCGTTTCTCCCATGTCGATACCTGTATGAGATACGCTACGTTCTGCCACCGGGGGTCTGTATGGCCTTAAACCCAAGCTCCATATTATTAAGACGCTTACAGCAAGCGAACTTGGTTGATCCACAGATCACTGCCAAATTGCTGCAAGAAAAAAGTCACCAATACCAAACTATTGCCGACCTGTTGATTGGCGAAAAACTGCTTCAGGCCAAAGCGTTAGCTGAAGCTGCAGCAGCTTTTACTCTGCATAGCGCGCTGGATTTAGATTTTTTGATATCAATACCGTTCCGGACTCACTGCGCAATGAAAAACTGATCCGCAAACACCATATTCTGCCCCTTGCTAAAAGACACAAAACTTTATTTCTGGCGGTAGTAGATCCGACAGACATGACCTCTGTAGAAGACTTCGAATTTAATACCGGCCTGAATGCTGAAATGATAGTGGTGGAATTTGATAAGCTGCATAAAGCCATCGACAAATTATTTGAAACCACAGCCACAGACAGTTTCACCGATACACAGTGGGATTTGGCCAAAATGGGCTTGGCCAGCGGTGAAGAGGAAGATACAAAAACGGTCGGCTCGGACAGTGAAGATCAACCTATTATTTCTTTTATCAACAAAATGCTACATGACGCTATTCGCAAAGGCGCCTCAGATTTGCATTTTGAACCTTACGAAAAAAGTTATCGCATCAGGTTTCGTATTGACGGTATTTTGCATGAAGTCGCCTCGCCGCCGGTGGCTCTATCCACCCGCTTATCCGCCCGTTTAAAAGTAATGTCCCGCTTAGATATTGCCGAAAAACGAGTACCACAGGATGGTCGCATTAAACTGAAACTGTCGCAAAAAAAGTCGATCGACTTTCGGGTTAGCACACTACCAACCTTATGGGGCGAAAAAATAGTGATGCGGATCCTCGACTCGGACAGTGCCATGCTGGGTATAGATATCCTGGGTTACGAGCCGGAGCAAAAACAATTGTATCTGAACGCTTTGGCCCAGCCCCAGGGCATGATTTTGGTGACAGGTCCCACAGGTTCAGGCAAAACCGTATCGCTGTATACAGGGTTAAATATTCTCAATACCGAAGAAACTAATATCTCTACGGCTGAAGATCCAGTCGAAATAAACCTTCCGGGCATCAACCAGGTGCAAGTCAATCCAAGAGCTGGTCTGACTTTCCCCTCGGCTTTAAAAGCGTTTTTACGGCAAGATCCAGATGTGATCATGGTCGGTGAAATACGTGATTTGGAAACCGCAGAAATTGCCATTAAAGCGGCGCAAACCGGACATTTAGTGTTAAGCACCCTGCATACCAATTCGGCACCTGAGACCTTAACCCGCTTACTGAATATGGGCGTACCAGCTTATAACGTAGCCAGTTCAGTCACACTGATTATCGCGCAGCGTCTGGCCCGACGCTTATGCAATCACTGCAAAGCTGCTGAACAGCTCCCGGAACAAGAGGCTATCAAACAAGGCTTTACAGCGTCTCAGATCAGCCAGTTAAAACTCTTTAAGCCTGTAGGCTGTGATCACTGCACTGGCGGCTATAAAGGCCGTTTAGGTATTTACGAAGTACTGCCAATCACAGCACAAATCGCCGCTAAAATTATGGCTGGTGCCAATTCTCTTGATATAGCAGCTCAGGCACACATTGAGGGCTTTCCCAACTTACGTCAATCTGCGTTGAAAAAGGCAGCGGCAGGGCTCACCAGCCTGGCTGAAGTGAACAGAGTGACCAATGCTTAAAGCACGATAATGCGCAGCAAGGATTTGGATTATGGCCGAAGTAAAAGTGAAACAGCTGGACACATTTCTCTGGAAAGGCATTAATAAAAGGGGTAAAACCAGCCATGGAGAAATCAGAGCGAGCTCTGTTGCTGACGCCAAAGCTTTATTGCGCCAACAAGGTTTTACTCCTTCATCCGTCAAGAAAAAAAGCAAACCTTTAGCTTTTACTCAACCCGGTATTAAATCCTCTGACATTAGCGTCGTAACCCGGCAAATTGCCACTATGCTGGGCGCTGGCGTACCTTTGGTACAGAGTATTGATTTGATTGCCAGCGGTGCCAGCAACGACACTTTGCGTCAGTTGATGACCAAAGTTTCAGTGAAGGTACAAGGCGGTACAGCTTTGTCTGAAGTATTGCGTGAGCATAAAGATTACTTCGACGAGTTGTATTGTGATTTGGTCAAATCTGGTGAGCAGTCCGGTGCTCTGGACAGGATTTTTGACCGAATCGCCGTCTATAAAGAAAAAGCTGAAGCCCTGAAATCTAAAATTAAAAAGGCGATGTTTTATCCGATAGCAGTCATTGTGGTTGCAGGCATAGTCACCTCTATTTTATTAATTTTTGTGGTACCTCAGTTTGCCGAAATTTTTGGCAACATGGGAGCTGAATTGCCGGCTTTTACTTTGTTTGTTTTGGGTATCTCTGATTTTATGAAAAATTATTGGTTTATAGTGCTTGGCGCTGTCATTGCTAGTGTGGTGGCCATCTCAAAGTCCTATAAGTCCAATCAGAGCTTTAAAGTCGCTGCCGACCATGCCATTTTAAAACTGCCTATTATCGGCATGATTTTAAACAAAGCAGCTGTGGCCCGGTATGCCCGTACTTTGTCGACCACTTTTGCCGCTGGCGTGCCCTTAATTGAAGCCCTGGAATCGGCAGCCGGAGCCTCAGGTAATGAGAAATACAGAGCGGCGATATTGTCAGTCCGCGAAGAAGTAGCGGCGGGCAATCAAATGCATCTGGCAATGAAAAACACTGCAGCTTTCCCTGAGATGGTGAATCAAATGGTTGCTATTGGGGAAGAATCCGGCGCACTAGACAGTATGCTGGCGAAAGTTGCTACTATTTATGAGCAAGAAGTAGACGATGCAGTGGATGGCCTCACCGCTTTGCTGGAACCCTTGATTATGGCCGTGTTAGGTGTCTTAATAGGCGGACTTATTATTGCGATGTATCTTCCAATCTTCCAACTAGGCAGTATTGTGTAATGGATTTTTTTTCTCCTCTGGTGCAAGTGTTCGAACAATCTGAACTTACTTTTTATATCACGGTAGCGCTGTTTAGTCTGGCCGTAGGGAGTTTTCTGAATGTGGTGATCTACAGATTACCAAAAATGATGGAACTCGCCTGGCAACAGGACTATCAACAGTATTTCAATCCAAACGCTGAGCCAACAAAAAACCGTTTTAATTTGGCCTTACCGCATTCACATTGCCCTAAATGCCAGCATCCGCTGTCGGCGCTGGACAATATTCCTTTAATCAGCTGGCTGCTGTTAAAAGCCAAATGCCGTTATTGTAAAGCCCCTATCAGTGTGCGTTATCCGGCTATTGAAGCCTTTACAGGCTTGTTATCTGTGCTGGTCGCCATACATTTTGGTGTCACAGAACAAACTCTGATTTATTTGCTGGTGACCTGGTGTCTGATTGCATTGTCCTTTATTGATATAGACAAAATGCTTTTACCCGATCAAATTACCCAGCCGCTGCTTTGGTTTGCCTTATTGCTCAGCGTCACAGGCTTTACTGTCTCCCCGACCGATTCATTGATAGGAGCAGCAGCAGGTTACTTAAGTTTATGGTCTGTCTTCTGGTTATTTAAACTGGTGACGGGCAAAGAAGGTATGGGTTATGGTGATTTTAAACTGCTGGCTATTTTTGGTGCCCTGCTCGGCTGGCAATTATTACCGCTGATTATCTTATTATCCTCCGTGGTCGGTGCTGTGCTGGGCTCGCTGATGTTACTGGTGCAAGGCAAAGGCAAAGCCACACCTATCCCTTTTGGACCTTATATAGCAGCAGCAGGCTGGATTGCGATGTTATGGGGTAAGGATATTACCGCCTGGTATCTGAGCACCATGGGTCTATAAGTGATGAGGCGTTGAGCTTATGTCTGGCTATGTAGTAGGACTGACAGGTGGAATAGGCAGCGGTAAAACTACTGTCGCCAATTTATTTCATGATTTAGGCGTACAAAGTGTTGATGCTGATCTGGTAGCCCGTCAAGTGGTGATGCCAGGAGAAGTAGCATTAGATGCCATAGTTCAGCACTTTGGGGCGGACATTTTGCAGCACGATGGCCAGTTGGATCGAGCTGCTTTGCGGACTAAAATTTTCGCGAATGAAGCAGAAAAGCAATGGCTGAATCAGCTGTTACATCCTTTAATCCGTCAGCGTATGCTGCAGCAATTAGCCGCATGCACCTCAGATTATGCTTTGTTAATAGCACCTTTACTGCTGGAAAATAACCTACAGATCTACGCAGACAGAGTACTGGTGGTTGATGTGCCCGAAGAGCTACAACTAAGCCGCACTATACAACGGGATCAAGTGCCAGCAGAACAAGTGCAGAATATTCTGAACAGCCAGATATCAAGACCTGAACGCCTGCGCTTAGCCGACGATGTAGTACTCAATACAGTACCTGTTTTTGCGCTTCAGCCACAGATACAACAACTACATAGCCGTTATCAGCAGTTTGCCAAGGAAAAACTAGCAAAAAGCTCGACTTAGGTTTATGGTAATCAACATTGTTAACAAATGTTTCAGTTATGACCTCAATCATCTACGAACATCCGCTGAACGAAAAAGTGCGCACCTATTTGCGGGTGGAGTATTTGTTTCAGCAAGTCACCAACTGCTGCCACTCGAAACTGAATGGCAGCAGCAAGGGTTTTTTAACTCATTATTTTCGTTGATTGAAGTATTGGAACGTAATGATGTGCGGCCGGATTTAATCAAAGATGTAGAGCGTTGTGAATCGGCTTTAGTGAACTGGTCACGTCATCCATCCATTTCAGATGAAATGCTGCAAAGCATGTTACAAAAAGCAGTGCGCTTGCAAAGTGATTTATTAAGATGCGGTAAGTTTGCCACCAGCTTAAAAGAAGACAAATTTCTGGCACCACTGCGGCAGCGCTTCTTTATTCCGGGCGGCACCTGTTACTTTGATTTACCTCAACTGCAATATTGGTTTTCTCAACCTTTGGCGCAACGCAAAAAAGCGGCGCAAGATTGGCTGGAACAGTTGTCTTTGGTTGAAACTGCCATTGCTTATGTACTGACCTTTATCCGTGAACGCGGTCAATTTCAGCCTTTAGTGGCTGAGAATGGTTTTTTTCAAAGCAATACCGAGCAGTTTGAATTACTTCGTATTGAATACTCCATGGAGTATCAAAGTTATCCAACCATCAGCGGTAACAGATATCGCTACGCTATACGTTTTATGCAGCTCTGTGACAGCTTAGGTCGCACTACTATGGATAAAGCAATTCCCTTTAAGTTAGCTTGTTGCTAACCCAATCAGCATCAGTTGGTCATTTGAGATGGGCAGGGATAAACCACCGCCTCTACTATTTGCTCGCCTGAAATCCGCCGACTACGGTACACTAGCGCACTTTTGAATACGTTTTTGGAGTATGTCTTATGGCCACTATCGTCAAATGCCCAACCTGCCAGAAAGAGGTGATTTGGGGTCCGGAGTCCACCTTCCGGCCTTTTTGTTCTGACCGTTGCCGTTTAATAGATTTAGGCGCCTGGGCCAATGAAGAACACAAAATACCGGATAAAGGCCGCGCCGATTCGCCACTGTCTGAGCAGCAATTAGAACAGTTAGAGAATGAGTTACTGGAACAAGATAACGAATTTTTTAAATAATCCCCGTCGTACTTGAAGCCGCAGCTTTGTTGACTGCGTGCCCTCGCCCCAGTCACATAGACAACTATGCTCCTGGGGTCTCGCTCACTTGTCGTCGCGCTGCAACTCCAATTACTTAGGGGATAAAATAAAAAAGGGCGCTATCAGCGCCCGAATTCATTTATCAATTTGTCGAGTATAGGCTGATTCGCATCAGGAAACTGATACTGATTGAGCTCCGACAAAGGCACCCAGCGCACTGGCTGCCCTTCTAAACCTTTTGCCTCGCCTGTAAAGTCCTGCACCAGATGAATATCCAGCAACACCGTTTTTTCTGGATAAGCATACTGCAGTTCAAACCAGGCAGTGGAACCCGCAATAGCCAGATCCACTTCCTCTTGCAGCTCACGTGCTAAAGCTTGTGCGGTGCTTTCACCCGCTTCCACTTTACCACCCGGAAACTCCCAGCGACCGCCCTGGTGTAACTTGTCAGGACGAAGAGCTAACAGCACCTTATGGTCCTGTAAAACCACACCTACAGCGACATGAACCACTTTGACTGTCATGGCTTACACCAGCTTACCGTGACACTGTTTGTATTTCTTACCAGAACCACAAGGACATGCGTCATTACGGCCTACCTTTTCGGCGTCACGAAACACAGGTGCAGGACTGGTTTGTGGCACTTCAGTCGCTACTTGTTCCATTTCTTCATGCTGGAACTGCATCTCTGTGCTTTCTGCTTTACGACGCTGATCTTCTACTGCATTCACATCTTCAGCGGCACGGATTTGCACCCTTGATAACACACCAATGACATCCAGTTTAAGGTTATCCAGCATGGTAGAAAACAACTCGAAAGCTTCGCGCTTATATTCCTGTTTCGGGTTCTTCTGCGCGTAACCACGCAGGTTAATGCCCTGACGCAGGTGGTCCATCGCGGCTAAGTGTTCTTTCCAGTGTGTGTCTAAACTTTGCAGCATCACTGATTTTTCAAACTGGCGCAGCACGGAAGGGCCAACCATGTGTTCTTTCAGCTCGTACGATTTATCCACCACCTCGTGGATTTGTTCACGCAGTTTTTCTTCAAACAGTTTCTTGTCGTCTGCCAACCACTTGGCTATAGGCATGTCGATGGCAAAATCAGCACGGAAACGGGCTTCTAAGCCAGGGATATCCCACATCTCGTCCAGAGACTGAGGTGGAATGTATTGATCCAGTACGGAAGCAACTACATCGTGACGAATCGCCTTGATAGTCTCAGAGATATCAGCAGCATCCATCAACTCGTTACGTTGCTCATACACCACTTTACGCTGATCGTTGGCAACATCATCGAATTCCAATAACTGCTTACGGATATCAAAGTTACGGGCTTCGACTTTACGCTGGGCGTTTTCGATAGCACGGCTGACCCAAGGGTGTTCAATCGCCTCACCCGGCTCCATACCTAACTTACGCATCATGCCTGCCATACGGTCTGAAGCAAAAATACGCATTAAGGCATCGTCTAAAGACAGATAGAAACGAGAAGAACCAGGGTCACCCTGACGACCTGAACGACCACGTAACTGGTTGTCGATACGGCGAGATTCATGACGTTCAGTACCAATGATGTGTAAGCCACCTGCTTCAATCACCGCATCATGGCGCTTTTGCCATCCTGACGGACTTGTTCAATTTGTTCCGGGCTAGCTTCCCCTAAAGCAGCTAATTCAGCCTGCAAGTTACCACCCAGTACTATGTCAGTACCACGACCGGCCATGTTAGTTGCTATAGTCACAGTACCAGGCTGACCAGCCTGCGCAATAATTTGCGCTTCGTTGGCATGGAACTTGGCGTTTAATACCTGATGCGGAATTTTAGCGTCATGCAGTAACTTCGACAGATACTCAGAGCTTTCAATGGAAGCAGTACCGACCAGGATAGGACGCTTCAGAGCTCGGTTTTCTTCAATATCTTTGATAATAGCCTGATACTTTTCTTCCACCGTCAGATAGACCAAATCGGCCATATCTTTACGCACCATAGGTCTATTGGTAGGAACCACTATAGTCTCTAAACCATAAATAGACTGGAATTCAAAAGCTTCGGTATCGGCTGTACCTGTCATACCTGCCAGCTTGTCGTACAAACGGAACAGGTTCTGGAAGGTAATAGAAGCTAAGGTCTGGTTTTCGTGGTTAATACGCACACCTTCTTTGGCTTCAATAGCCTGGTGCAAACCTTCAGACCAACGACGGCCTTCCATAGTACGGCCTGTATGCTCATCAACAATAACGATTTCGTTATCTTTGATCACATAATCGACGTCTTTTTTAAACAGGTTGTGCGCGCGCAAAGCGGCATAAGTATGATGCAGCAGAGTGATATTAGCGGCAGAGAATAAAGAGTCACCTGGCTGAATTAAGCCTAGTTCCTGCAGAATTTCTTCGACACGAATTTGCCCCAGCTCAGTCAGATAAATTTGTTTCGCTTTTTCGTCGATGGTGAAGTGGCCATCACCCTCTACACCTTCTTCGTCTTCTTTTTCCTGCCTCACTAATTGAGGCACTACTGTATTAATGACACGGTATAGCTCAGAGCTGTCTTCAGCCTGACCGGATATGATCAATGGCGTACGGGCTTCGTCTATTAAAATAGAGTCGACTTCATCAATAATGGCGTAAGCTAAGTGGCGCTGCACCCGTTCTATGGCAGAAAATGCCATGTTATCGCGCAGGTAATCAAAACCAAATTCGTTGTTGGTGCCGTAGGTAATATCAGCTTTGTAAGCGGCTTGTTTGTCTAAATGGCCCATACCAGGCACGTTGACACCTACGGTTAAGCCTAAGAAATCGAATAAAGGGGCGTTGGTTTCGGCATCACGACGGGCCAGGTAATCGTTCACCGTAATGACATGCACCGCCTGACCACTTAACGCATTTAAGTAGGCTGGCAAAGTTGCGGTTAAGGTTTTACCTTCACCTGTGCGCATCTCAGAGATTTTGCCCTGATGCAGCACAATACCGCCTATCAGCTGCACATCAAAATGACGCATTTTAAAGATACGTTTACTGGCTTCGCGTACTGTGGCAAAAGCTTCTGGCAGTAAATCATCCAAGGTTGCGCCATCGGCAAAACGTTGCTTGAATTCAGCGGTTTTTAATTTGAGTTCTTCATCAGACAGAGCAACAAAAGCAGGTTCCAGGCTATTAATCAGATCAACCGTCTTTTTTAATTTCTTCAAATAACGATCATTACGGCTACCAATTAATTTGGCGAAAAATTTTCCAAACATTTTATAAATACCACTTCTTGGTTGAGACTCGCTCCGAGTCCGGCCTGAGCCTTTGTTACCCGACTTTCTGAAACGCCCGCCTCAGAAAACCGGGTATATATTATTGAATACGGCGATTAACAAACATCATAGGGTCAATTTGCTGACCATTTTTCAGAACTTCGTAATGCACATGTGGCCCTGTCGAACGGCCTGTGTTGCCCATAATGGCAACTTCCTGGCCTTTGGTTACCATCTGTCCAACCTGAACAGTGGTCGCCTGAGCATGAGCATAACGGGTGCGATACCCATCACTATGCTCAATCTCAACCATTTTACCGTAACCAAAACGTTCACCAGCCCAGGTCACTATGCCACCTGCTGTTGCAAAAATAGAATCACCTTCTTTACCGGCAAAATCTACCCCACGGTGCACTGCGGGTTCACCACTGAAGGGGTCGCTACGTACGCCAAAACTGGAAGACAGGTAACCACTTAATACAGGGCGACCAGACAACTGAACGCTTTTTCCTATATGGTGATTCAAATCCAGAGATTCAAGCATGGCAAAGCGGGTTTGCTCGGATTGCAGATTTTGCTCCAGCTCATTGAGCTGCAACAACACGGCATTCAGTTCAGCCAGACTGATTTCAGTCGGAGTTTGTGCCGGGCCTCCCATAGCTGGAGTTTCGTGCAGATTAAACTCTTCCGTCGACAAATTGGCGGCATCAATTAAACGTTCACCAACCATATTCAGTCGGTTCACCTGAGCCTGCAGCGTGGCAACTTTAGCCGTTAATGCAGCCAGCTGATTTTCAGCACGGCGACGGATATCAGCAATTTCTTCTGTTTCTGCAGCGCGACTTAACTGCACCTTTTCAAGTTCAGCATTGCCTTGCTGAAATAAATTAGCAAAGGCCGCACCAGCACCAGAGGCGATGCAAAACAACAAGACGGCCGTGACTGTCAGTTGCGATGGCGTGCTGCCAAAGCTGAAGTGGCGATGTCGGCCACGATAGAAAACTGTTACACTCATGCAACCTCAGTATAAATTTATCAGTGAAGATGGCGCGCTATTCTCAGAAACCCGTGGATCTAAGTCAGTTGCTGCAACAAAGCTCTTTGTTGTCGACTATGCAGCACGCCGATCTGTTGCGCCAACTTAATACCGAATTAGCGCAGTTTCTGCAACTGGATCCATCCGGTTTTTGCAAAATTAGTACCATAAAAGCCGGTCGCTTAGTAATTTTGTGTCAATCACCCGCCTGGGCCACCCGGCTGAAAATGCAAAGAGAAGCCATTCTAGACAATTTCCGCCAGAAAATCTTGCCGGATTTGGCAGGGATAGACATTGAAGTCTCACCAAATACCCAACTGCAGTATGTCAAAGCGGAAGAAATCAAAACTGAAGGACCTAAAATCTCTGAACAAGCGGCGGTGTATTTACTAGCTTTAGCACAAAACAGTGAAGGTGAGTTAAAGCAGAAATTACAAAGGCTGGCAGAGCTGGCTCAAAAGAACCGCTCTGCTCCGAAAACCTAATCAAGACTTAAGCAAGCTGCGGTGCCAGATAGGATATTGGCATTTGCGCTTCTTTATCGAAGCTGACAAATTCCCAGTTCGCCTGATCAGCCAGCACTGCAGACAATAACTGGTTATTTAAAGCGTGGCCCGTTTTATAAGAACGGAACTCGCCAAGAATACTGTAACCGGCCATGTATAAATCACCGATTGCATCCAGAATTTTGTGTTTGATAAATTCGTCTTCGTAACGCAGACCATCCTGGTTTAACACCCGGAACTCGTCTAGTACGACGGCGTTATCAAAACTACCGCCTAACGCCAGATTATTGGCGCGTAAATATTCAATGTCCTGCAGGAAACCAAAAGTACGGGCACGGCTGATGTCTTTGATAAAAGACGCGGCAGAGAAGTCCAGCTTCATGCGCTGTTTAGTTTCAGAAATCACAGGGTGATCAAAGTCGATGGCAAAATCCATACGGAAACCGTGATGTGGCACAAACTCAGCCCACTTATCACCGTCTTCTACCCGTACTTTTTGCTTAATGCGGATAAACTTTTTGGCTTTTTTCTGTTCGCTGATACCGGCTTCCAGTAACAGGTAAACAAAAGGGTTGGCACTGCCATCCATAATTGGAATTTCAGCAGAGTCTACTTCGATAAACAGGTTATCGATACCTAAACCAGCCACTGCAGCCATTAAATGCTCAGTGGTGGACAGGCGTACGCCTTCGTCGTTGATCAAACACGTACACATTACTGTGTCGCCCACTAATTCAGGGGTGACTTTAAAATCAACGATCGGGTTCAGATCGACACGCCGGAATACAATACCGGTATTATCAGGAGCAGGCCGGAGAGTAAGCGTAACCTTTTCTCCCTTGTGTAAACCCACCCCGATCGAGCTGATTGATTTTGCAATGGTACGTTGTTTAATCATATTTTTTCCTGTTCAAATATTGAACAAATCCAAAATGGCGGCGAAGCATAACACAGCTGACCAGCTATGCCAACCTTTGAGCCTTTTGTCAACTGACTAAAAATTAGTCAGCTTGTTTACGTAAAAACGCCGGAATATCGAAAATATCGATGTTCGCTTGTTTTTCCGCAACAGGTTTGTTTTGCGCTACAGGAGCTTCTAACGGCGCTTGTGACAAGTCACGGGCAGCGTTCCCCTGATGATGCGCATAGCTTGTACCAGCATTGCCATAAACGTGCGCTGAACGAACTGGTTCATGACGGTGATTTGGTACCAGGCTGATATCAGGCTTACGCTCTGCACCTATACCTGTGGCAACTACAGTGACACGAAGTTCATCCGACATGTCAGGATCAATGACAGCACCTACAACCACAGTGGCATTTTCTGAAGCAAATGCTTTCACCGCATTACCTACAGTTTCAAACTCTTCAATGCTGATATCCAGGCCCGCAGTGATATTCACCAGAATACCCTTAGCACCTGATAAATCGATATCTTCCAGTAACGGGCTGGAAATCGCTTGTTCAGCGGCTTCTTCTGCACGATCCGGACCTGAAGCACGGCCAGTACCCATCATGGCAGTACCCATTTCTGACATCACTGTACGCACGTCGGCGAAGTCAACGTTAATCAGACCTGGACGAGTAATCAGCTCAGCAATACCTTGCACTGCACCTAACAACACGTTGTTAGCCGCTTTGAACGCATCGAGCAAACTAGTGCCTTTGCCTAAGACTTTTAATAACTTGTCGTTAGGAATGGTGATTAATGAGTCAACATGTTTTGCCAGCTCAGCAATACCTTCGTCCGCATAAGCAGAACGTTTTTTGCCTTCGAACGGGAATGGCTTAGTCACAACAGCAACAGTCAGGATACCCATTTCACGGGCTACTTCAGCCACTATTGGAGCAGCACCAGTACCAGTACCACCACCCATACCGGCAGCGATAAAGATCATGTCCGCGCCTTGCAGCGTTTTCTTGATCGTTTCACGGTCTTCTTCTGCAGAACGACGGCCTACATCAGGGTTAGCACCAGCACCTAAACCTTTAGTGACGCCAGCACCCAATTGCAGGGTCATATGGGCAGACGAATTACGCAGCGCCTGCGCGTCAGTATTGGCAGCAATAAACTCAACACCTTCGATGTTGCTTGCAACCATATACTCAACAGCGTTACCGCCACCACCACCAACACCTATGACTTTAATGACAGCTTCTTCGCTGTGGTTTTCCATTAACTCAAACATAGCTCTCTCTCCGTTTTAGTACGCTTACTCAAAAAGTTAAAATTCGCCTTTAAACCAGCTGGTGAGACGTTTCACCATGCCGCCGACCGACTCGCGGGCAGCGACAGCTTTTTTCTGCTGGGTCCGCATGTCTTTTCCATAAATCAGTAACCCCACTACGCTGGCGTAGGCCGGGTCCTGCACATATTCTCTTAAACCTGTAATGCCGATCGGGTAACCCAATCGCACTGGCATCTGGAACACATCTTCAGCAAACTCAATCGCACCTTCCATTTTGGCGGTACCACCTGTCAGCACTATGCCTGCGGCAATTTGCTCTTCCAGACCAGAGCTGCGAATTTCTTCCAGCACCAGTTCAAACAATTCCTGATAACGCGGCTCTACCACTTCAGCCAGGGTATGGCGTGACATACTGCGAGCCGGACGACCACCCACACTTGGCACTTCAATGTTTTCTTCTTTACCGACCATGCTGCGCAGTGCACAGGCGTATTGCACTTTGATATCTTCGGCGTGGCCTAAAGGCGTGCGGAAGATTTTGGCAATATCGCTGGTGACCTGATTACCAGCCACAGGGATCACTGCGGTATGGCGCAAAGCACCATTGGTAAAGACCGAGATATCTATAGTGCCGCCGCCCATATCTACCACACAGACACCCAGCTCTTTTTCATCATCCGTCAGCACCGCATAGCTGGATGCCAATGATGAGAAAATCAGCTGGTCGACATGCAGCTCGCAGCGCTCAGCACATTTTTCGATATTTTTTGCCATATCATTGGCGCAGGTGATGATGTGCGCCTTGGCTTCCATCCGCACCCCTGACATGCCGATTGGGCTTTTAATGCCTTCCTGCATGTCGACTGAAAATTCCTGTGGCAGTACATGCAACATGCGACGCTCAGCCGAAATAGGCACTGACTTGGCGGCATGAATGACGTTGATCACATCTTCCGCTGTCACTTCGGCATCGTTGATTGGCACCATGCCACTTTCGTTCTGACAACGAATATGTTTGCCGGTAATACCTAAATACACAGAAGACACGCGGCAATCAGCCATCAGTTCAGCTTCTTCCACGGCGCGGCGCACAGACTGCACCACCAGGTTCAGATCGTTGACACCACCTTTGTCCATACCACGGGCTACATGAGTGCCCACACCAACAATACTTAACTGATTGTCAGCAGTAATTTCGCCCACTAAGGCTTTTACCTGTGCTGTGCCTATATCTAAGCCAACGATAAGATCACGTTCTGTCGACTTTGTCATCTTGTTCTCTTTGTTCTGGCGCTTCGACCCAACGTACAGCGACGCCTGTGTCATAACGCAAATCAACTTCGGCGACTGCCTGAGTTTTATGTTTACTAATCACAGGGTACAAATCTATAAACCGCTGCACCCGCTTTGCCGTATCTTCCCGGCCCAGAGTCAATTGAATGCCCTCTGCTAAATTCAGTCGCCAGGCCTGACGGGCTGACACTGTGAGTCCTGTTGCCGCATGCTGATGGACGGTCAGCATTTGATTCAATTGATTGAACATGGTCAGAGCATCCTGCTCGGCCCCGTCCGGACCTTGTAACTTTGGCAATGGCTGCTTTAGTTCAGCGACAGGAGCGACAAAGATCTGACCTTGTTGATTGAGTAAATAGTGGTCATTCCATACCGCGACTGGCTTATGTTCAGTCACTACCACCACGAGCGTATCAGGCCATTGTTTGCGCACGGCTGCCTGAGCTACCCAGGGTTGTTGCTGCAGAAACAGCTGCACCTGATCCACGTTCAAATTAAAAAAGTTACCCAGATACTGTTGTTGCAGTTTTTGATTTAACGCTGCAGCTTCAATCTGAGAAAAATCGCCATAGACCTTTACTTGCTGGATAGGAGCGCTTTGTTGATCCTGACTCCAAAGCCAGATCTGATACCCCAGCCAGCAGACAAACCAGACGGAAAAACAGAAAAACACCACACCAGCCCAGAAGGCTTTGTTGATAGGTGCTCTGACTGTCTTACCATTTTTTGTCATAAGGTCTGTTCTAAAATCTGCAGAACTAACTGCTCAAAAGTTAAACCCGCTGCTTTAGCCGCCATAGGCACCAGCGACTTCTCTGTCATACCAGGCACTGTATTGACTTCCAGCAGATAAAAATTCCCCTGCTCATCCAGCATCGCATCCACCCTGCCCCAGCCTGACGCACCAACAGCGGTAAAGGCAGCAGCTGCAGTGTGTTGCAAAAAGGCAGTCTGGTCGGCGGTTAAAGGCGCAGGACAAAGGTATTCAGTGCTATTGGACTGATACTTGGCTTCATAATCATAAAAAGAGCGGGGAGTACGCATTTCAACGATAGGCAACGCCTTACCGTTTAATACAGTCACGGTAAATTCACGGCCCTGGATCCACTGTTCAACCAGTACATCCGCATCGTATTTCGATGCCACAGCTAAGGCCTGTTCCAACTCTTGTGCAGTGCTTGCCGCACTCATGCCGATACTGGAACCTTCATTCGCTGGTTTCACCATCACTTTACCAGCTAATTGCTGCAAAATATCCTGATAATTCAGTTGTTTTCCAGCTTCAGCCACTAAAAATTTTGCTGTAGGTAAGCCTTGTGCCTGAAATAGCCATTTGCAGCGAATTTTATCCATCGCCAGGGCTGAACCTAAAACGCGGCTACCTGTGTAAGGTAAGCCCATCAACTGCAAAGCACCTTGCATAGTACCGTCTTCACCGCCACGGCCATGCAAAACGATAAATACACGATCAAAACCAGCTGCAGTCAGAGCACTTAGCGGCTGATCTTTTGGGTCAAAAGCATGGGCGTCGACACCTTGCTTTTGCAAAGCGGCCAGCACAGCAGCACCTGAGCGTAACGACACTTCACGTTCTGCCGAGGTTCCACCAAACATCACAGCTACTTTGCCAAATTTGCTGCTCATACTTCAAGCTCCCTCGTTTGGTTTTAATGCAGAAATTGCTAATTTAGAGGCTGCCAGTTGTTTAGCCAGTGCCCCTATATTGCCAGCGCCCTGAGTCAGCAGCACATCACCGTCCTGCAACACGTCAGCTAAAGCAGCGGGTAAGTCGGCAGGGGTCGCCACATAAATAGGATCCAGCTGACCACGGGCACGAATGGAGCGGCATAAACTGCGGCTATCTGCGCCTGGAATAGCGGCTTCGCCTGCGGCATACACCTCAAGCAATAACAATAAATCGACAGAAGACAGCACTTTGGCGAAGTCTTCGTATAAATCACGGGTTCTGGTGTAACGGTGTGGCTGATAAGCCATGACGATACGGCGCTCTGGCCAGGCGTTGCGAGCAGCGGCCAAAGTGGCAGCCACTTCGCTTGGATGGTGACCATAGTCATCGACCAGCAGCACTTTGCCGCGGCCTGTCTCAAACTCGCCATACTGTTCAAAGCGACGGCCTATACCTTCGAATTTTTTCAGCGCAGCTAAAATGGAATCCGTTGCTATACCTTCATCTTTGGCCACGGCAAAAGCGGCGGTTGCATTTAATGCATTGTGACGACCGGCTAAATTCAGCTCAATCTGGCTGCTACGCCGTTTTTATCGGTAATAACAAAATGGCTTTGAGTACCGGTTTGACCGAAGTCACTGATGACATAATCCGCATCTTCGCTAAAACCATAAGTAATAACAAAACGGCCAATTTGTGGGATCAGCTCACGTACTACGGCATCGTCGATACACATCACGGCGACACCATAAAATGGCAAGTTATGGCAAAACTCCAGATAGGTGGCTTTCATTTTTTCAAAGTCACCCTGATAAGTTTCCATATGATCAGGTTCAATATTGGTGATCACTGACGCCATAGGCTGTAAATGCAGGAAAGAAGCGTCGCTTTCATCCGCTTCGGCAATTAAATAACGACCAGCGCCAAGGCGGGCATTGGTACCAGCAGAATTTAATAAGCCGCCAATCACAAAAGTAGGGTCAGTGCCAGCTTCAGCAAAAATAGAAGCGATTAAACTGGTGGTGGTGGTTTTACCATGAGTACCGGCTATAGCTATGCCATGACGGAAGCGCATTAACTCCGCCAGCATTTCAGCGCGGCGTACTACCGGAATCCGGTGCTCAATAGCGGCAGCGACTTCAGGGTTATCGGTTTTAATAGCACTGGAGACCACCACTACACTGGCACCTTCAATGTTTTCGGCTTTATGGCCAATCACAATACAAGCACCTAAAGAGGTTAAACGGTCGACCACAGGGTTTGGCGCTATATCTGAGCCTGAAACTTTATAACCTTCATTGACTAATACTTCGGCAATACCACCCATACCAGCGCCGCCGATCCCAACGAAGTGGATCCGCTCTACTCTGCGCATTGCATTTTTGTTTTGTTGGTTGCTCATTTAGTCTTATCCATTACTTCACCACAGACTCTCACAACGTGTTCTGCGGCATCATCTATTGCTGTTCTGCGGGCATTATTTGCCAAATGACGCAGTGCACTTTTGTCCTGCAACCAGGACTGGAGTAAAGGCAACAAAGCACCTTTACTGAATTCGCTTTGTGGCAGCAAGACCGCCCCTTGTTTTTGCACTAACCAGCTGGCATTCGCCGTCTGATGATCGTCAATAGCCGATGGCAAAGGCACAAAGACCGCCGCCACACCGGCACAAGCCACTTCAGAGACTGTTAAAGCTCCTGCGCGACAAATCACCAGATCAGCCCAGGTATAAGCCGCAGCCATGTCTTCAATAAAAGCGCTGGCACTGGCCTTTAATTCAGGCAAAGCGGCATATGCCTGTTGCACTTGCTGCTCCATCGCCTTGCCGGTCTGATGCCGTATTTCCAGTTCACCAAACTGTGCAGCCTGCGCAAACAAGGCCGGTAACTGCTGATTAAACACTTGCGCACCTAAACTGCCGCCTACCACTAACACTTTTAAGCTTGCTGTTGGCGCCTGCAATTGTTTTTGGCCAGACACAGCCAGCACTTCCGCACGCACAGGGTTACCCACTACTAATCTGTCTTTGCGATCAGCAAAAGCCTGTGGAAAAGCCACTAATACTTTTTTCGCAATACGGGCCAATAATCTGTTGGTGGTGCCCGCTACTGCATTTTGCTCATGCACTATTAAAGGTTTACCGGCTAACCAGGCGGCTAAACCACCAGGTCCACTGGCATAACCACCAAAACCTAACACCAGTTCAGGGTTCAGTTGCTTGACTAAAGCACGGGCCTGACTGATAGAACGCCATAACATCAGCGGCGCTTTGACTAGGCTTTTTAAGCCTTTGCCGCGTAAACCAGCCACAGCAATGCTGTGAAACGGAAAACCAAACTGCGGCACTAAAGTCGCTTCCATTCGATCCGCTGTACCCAGCCAATGAATACTCCAGCCTTGCTGTTTTAACAATTCAGCCACAGCTTTAGCAGGGAAAATATGGCCACCAGTACCACCCGCCATAATCAAAGCTGTTTTTTGCTGTTTACCAGCAGTCTGCATCAGCTCAGGCATGAGGCCCCCCGCTGATGGCATGACGACCTTTCAGCCGTACTTCAAAATCAATACGGATTAATAAAGCTGCGGCCACTAACATAATGATCAGACTACTGCCGCCTGAACTGACAAAAGGCAAAGTTAAACCTTTGGTTGGCAATACACCGCTTGCCACACCCACATTGACGCAGGTTTGAAAACCAATCCAAATCGCCAGCGCATAAGCTAAAAAGCCGTGAAAGCTCATGCCTTTAAACAAAGCTTTGTTACCAATCCATAAAGCACGGCTGACCAGTAAAAACAGCAGGCTTAAGATCACAAACACACCAATCAGGCCGGTTTCTTCTGCAATCACCGCGAAGATAAAATCGGTATGAGCTTCGGGTAAATATTCCAGTTTTTGTACGCTGTTGCCCAGGCCCTGACCAAACCAGCTGCCACGGCCAAAAGCCATCAAGGACTGAGTTAACTGATAACCACTGCCAAAAGGGTCAGCCCACGGGTCTAAAAACGAAGTCACCCGGCGCCAGCGGTATTCGCTGTAGACAATCAACACGCCTATCGCAGCTAAACCGGTAAAAATCAGGCAAAAGAATTGCCATAATTTAGCGCCAGCTAAAAATAGCAGCACCACAGAAGTGGCAAACATTACTATCACTGTTCCCAGGTCAGGTTGCATTAACAGCAAAACCGCCAGAATAAACATAATGATCAGTGGCTTGATAAAGCCTTTAATGTTCTCTCTGACTTCCTCATGCTTACGTACCAAATAGCTGGACAGGTAGACAAAAAAGAATAACTTAGCAGGTTCAGCCGCCTGTATATTGATAGGACCCAATGCCAGCCAGCGAGTGGAACCATTGACATTACGACCAAACAACAACACTGCAATCAGCAGTACCAAGGCCAGCATCAATAGCAGTATATTGGTGTTATGCCACCAGGACACCGGCACATTGAGCACCATATAAGCCGCGCTGAAACCAATAAACAAATACACCAAGTGACGAATGGTAAAATGCAGCGGGTTACCGTGCAAACGCTCAGCCACAGGCACTGAAGCGCTGGTGACCATAATGATACCCACACCTAATACCAAAGCCAGCAGCACAAGAAATACTTTGTCATAGCTATTGGCTTCGTCACGTTGCCACCACTGGGCTATAGCTTCAGTGGGTGAAGGGATCAGGTTCAGCAGCATTTGCTTCATAACCACACCTTCTGCACTGCTGCAGCAAACTGCTGACCACGGTCTTCGTAGTTTTTAAACATATCTAAGCTGGCGCAGGCTGGTGATAACAACACCAAATCATTGGCCGTGGCCAGTTGAACCGCAGTTTTTACTGCCGCCATTAGATCTTTGACTTCAAAACTGCCAGCTTTTAAGGCAGCGATAGCTGGGCCGTCCTGGCCTAAGGTAATTAAATGATCGACATCATTATTCAGCACTGTGGCCAGTTCACTGAAATCAGCACCTTTGCCATCACCACCAGCAATTAAAATCAGCTTGCCTGTAACTTCAGAACGTAAACCTGCAATAGCAGCCAGAGTTGCGCCCACATTGGTGGCTTTGGAGTCGTTGACCCAGCGTACGCCTTTATGATCCGCCACTAACTGGCAACGGTGTGGTAATGAGGTAAAACTTTGCAGCGCTTTAATCAGCTTCACGGCTTGCACCGGCGGCTAAAGCTAAAGCACAGCTGGCCAGAGCATTAAACTGATTATGCAGGCCAACTATAGTCATCTCACGTACCGGCATTAAAGGCTCGGCCGCAACTAATAACCAGCTTTCGCCCTGATACTGAACCACACCATAGTCAGAACCAGCTAAATCTAAAGCCAAAGCAAGCACCGAAGTTTTTGGTGTAGTTAGGCCATCGGCTTTATTGTAAATCGCCAGTTCAGTGCCTTGATAGACCCGTTGTTTCGATGCAGCATAAGCGGCCATAGTGCCGTATCTGTCCATATGATCTTCAGTCACATTGAGAATACAGGCCGCTTTGCTGTGTAATGAATGCGTGGTATCCAGCTGGAAGCTCGACAGTTCCAACACAAACACTTCAGCATCACTTTGCAGCGCATCCAGAATGGGCAAACCAATATTGCCAGCTGCGACCGCCCGTAGGCCAGAGCACTGCAGCATATGGGCGGTTAAACTGGTGACAGTCGACTTACCATTAGAGCCGGTGATAGCCAGTACTGGTTTTTGATTTTGCAGTGCAAACAGCTCGACATCACCAATCAGATGGGCGCCTTGCGCCAAGGCAAAACGTATAGCCGGGTGCTTAGGATCTAAGCCAGGACTCACGACTAACACGTCCATATGAGCCAGACGATTGGCATCCAGCTCACCTAAATAAATCCCGTCCACTTTGTCAGTTGGGATCTGTTCCAGCCCTGCCACTTTTAAGCGGGTATCCATCAGAACAGGTTTGACGCCTTGTTTCAGCAAAAAGCGCACTGTGGCCAGACCTGAAAGGCCTAGTCCTATCACAGCAACACGTTTTCCCTGAAACAACTTAGTGTTCATGTTTTATCTCAGTTTTAAAGTAGCTAAACCAATCAGCACAAAAATGACGGACAAGATCCAGAACCGCACTATAACGCGGGGCTCAGGCCAGCCTTTTAATTCGTAATGGTGGTGAATAGGCGCCATACGGAAAATGCGCTGGCCGCGTAATTTGTAAGAACCGACCTGCAAAATCACAGACACAGTTTCCATCACAAAAACACCGCCCATAATAAAGAGCACAATTTCCTGACGGACTAAAATGGCAATCACACCCAGCACTGCACCCAGGGCCAAAGAGCCTACATCGCCCATAAAAACCTGAGCCGGATAGGTGTTAAACCAGAGGAAACCCAGGCCAGCGCCTACTAATGCAGCACAAACCACCACCAGCTCACTGGCATGGGGCAGATAAGGAATATTCAGGTAATTGGCAAAATTCACGTTACCGCTGGCATAGGCAATGATGGCAAAGGCAAAAGCCACCATAATGGTTGGCACTATGGCTAAACCGTCTAAACCATCGGTTAAATTCACCGCGTTGCTGGTACCCACAATGACGAAGTAACACAAAGCAATAAAGATAAAGCCCAACTGTGGCAGCACATCTTTAATAAAAGGCACCACTAAACTGGTTTCAGCCGGACGTTCTGCCGTGGCATACAGGAAAAATGCAATTGCCACAGCAAACAGGGATTGCCAGAAGTATTTCCACTTGGCAATCAGGCCTTTTGGATCTTTACGCACTACTTTGCGGTAATCGTCAATAAAACCAATCCAGCCAAAGCTGACCAGCGTAAAAATCACCACCCAGACATATTTATTCGCCAGGTCGGCCCATAACAGAATACTGGTTAGCACCGAACCTAAAATCAGCAAACCACCCATAGTTGGGGTGCCTTTTTTCGAGAAGTGACTTTGCGGGCCATCATCCCGTACCGTTTGACCTATTTGCAGCAGCTGCAGTTTGGCGATCAGCTTAGGCCCCAGGTACAGGCTTAACATTAAAGCCGTTAAAATACCCAGAATAGACCTGAAGGTCAGGTAACTGAATACGTTAAAGGCATTGATATATTGAGTTAAATACTCGGCTAACCACACTAACATGGGCTGATCTCCTGCTGACATCTCTCTAGCAAGTCCTGCACGACCAATTCCATTTTAGCGCTGCGCGAACCTTTGACCAGCACAGTCGCATCGGACTGCTCATCAAGGATCGGGCTTAACTTTTGGATCAGTTGCTGACGGGAACTAAAATGGGCACCTTGGCCGTTAAATAAATCACTGGCGCTCTGTGATAACACACCCAGGGTGAATAACAGATTAATCCCCTTTTGCTTGGCGTATAAACCTACTTCTTCATGGTACAAACGGGCATCAGCGCCCAGTTCGCCCATATCACCAAAAACTAAAACTCTGAAGCCAGGATAAGTGACTAATAAGTCGATGGCGGCTTTGGTCGATTCAGAATTCGCATTGTAGGTATCGTCAATCAGCCGCAACTTATCGCTGGCTTGCGTGACATTAATACGACCTTTGACTGGCTTCATTGCGGCTAAACCTAACTGCACATCAGTCAGGCTGGCACCTAAGGTCAAAGTTGCAGCAGCAGCAGCTAAAGCGTTAGCGACATTGTGTTTACCAGGCAATACCAGCTGAATAAAAATACGACCTTGTGGGCAAACTAAATCAAAACTGGCACAGCCCTGTTCATTCAGCACTATGTGTTCAGCGCTGAAATCAGCAGCTTGAGTACTGCTGAAAGTCAGTACCTTTTTGTCCTGTAAACGCTTTAACCAATACCCGGAAAACTCGCTATCCAGCGGCACTATAGCCACGCCATCAGCACCTAAAGAGCCATAAATTTCACCTTTGGCCCGGGCGACACCAAACAAATCGCCAAAGCCTTCCAAATGAGCGGCAGCCACATTGGTGATGATGGACACTTCAGGTTTTACTAAAGACGAGGTATAAGCAATTTCACCTAAATGATTAGCGCCCAGCTCCATCACTGCATACTGATGCTGCTCTGTTAAACGTAATAAGGTCAGAGGCGCACCAATATCGTTGTTAAAGTTACCTGCAGTCGCCAGTACATTACCGATGCGGTCCAAAATGGCAGCCATCATTTCTTTGACTGTGGTTTTACCTACACTGCCGGTCACGGCCACAGACTTAGGATTAACCTTGTGTTTTACCGCAGCGCCTAAAGCTCCCAACGCCAATCGGGTATCGGCAACAATAATTTGCGGCACAGCAACGTCCAACTGCTGCTCTACAATCAAAGCCACAGCGCCCTTGGCAATCACGTCGGCGGCAAACTGATGACCGTCAAAATTCGGGCCTTTTAAGGCAATAAACAAATCGCCCTGATTGATATTGCGGCTGTCTGTGCTGACGCTTTGGATCTGAATATCAGCGCCAACCAGTTGTCCCTGCACTAACTGTGCTATTTCTTTTGTTTGTAAAGGGATCATAAAGCAGTCTCCGTCACCAGTTGTCGGACAAAGGCACGTTCGTCGTAGGGTAAAACTTCATGGCCAATAATTTGATAATCTTCATGCCCTTTGCCAGCGATCAGCACCAGATCACCGGTTTTGGCTTGTTCTAAAGCAGTGCGTATCGCGGTTTTACGATCAGTAATCAGCTGATACTGCTGCTCTGTGCAGCCTGCTGCTATATCCAGACAAATCGCCATCACATCTTCAGTGCGTGGGTTATCTGCCGTGATAATCAGCTGATCCGCTAATCGCTCTGCGATTGCCCCCATTAAAGGACGTTTGCCTTTGTCTCGGTCGCCACCACAACCAAACACCAGCCAAAGCTGGCCCTGACAATGGTTACGAACGGCTAGTAAAGTTTGCTCCAGCGCATCCGGCGTATGGGCATAATCCACCACAGCCATCACGTTGCGACGCGCTTGATAAAACTGCTCGATACGGCCCGGTACACTGCTCAACTGCTGCGCAGCCCAGACTAAAGCCTCAAAGCTATAACCTAACTGCAGCATGGCGCCCATGGCCGCCAATACGTTTTGAATATTAAATTCACCCAGCACTTTCAGTTGCAGCTGCTGTTGACCTAAATGGCTGGTTAAACGGAACTGATAACCTTGCGGGGTAATTTCCAATTGGTCATAAGCTAAATATTCGTTATAGCCAACACAATCTTTTAACTGACCATAAGCCAGTACAGGCAGAGTGCAGTCCGCAGCTAATTGGCGACCAAACTCATCGGAAACATTAATCACAGCTGTTTTGGCTAAATCCGCTTGAAACAACAAAGCCTTGGCTTCGCCGTAGGCCTGCATAGTGCCGTGATAATCCAGGTGATCGCGGGTTAAATTGGTAAACACAGCCACTTCAAACTGCAGACCAGCCACACGCTGTTGCACTAAGGCATGCGAAGATACTTCCATCGCCACCAGCACATCGCCTTGAACTGCTTTTGTGCTCTGGATGCTATGCAGAATACGGTGAATATCCACCAGATGTGGTGTGGTGTTATTCAGTGGCGTCAGATGACGATAATCACCATAACCCAAAGTGCCAATCACGGCGCCTGGTTGCTGTAACAACACGGCCAGCTGATTGACAAAAATAGCAGTACTGGATTTACCGTTGGTGCCGGTAATACCCACCAGTTTTTGAGCATCATGCGGATAAAAAGCTGCAGCTAAAGCGCTCAGCAGTTCAACTAGCTGAGGTACAACTACAATACGCTGATCATTCAGCGCAGGCTGAGTATCAGTCAGCACTAACACTGCACCTGCGGCTAAAGCTTTTTCAATAAACTGATTACCATGAGTCTTAGTGCCAGGCAGGGCCAGAAACGCATCGCCCTTTTGCACTTCAGCGCTATTGATACGTAAATGCTGTAATGGCAAAGCTGCGATTGACGCTGGCAGCTGGATTTTAAAAGGAGTCAGCCACTGCTGCAGTAAGTTAGCCGGCATTAGGCACCCCACTGACTTTGGTAATACGACTGTCGTTGGCATCTGGCGCTATATTGAGTAACTGCAACGCAGCGCCAGAGACTGCTGAGAATACAGGAGCAGCCACTTCACCACCGTAGTAATAATCGCCGCTTGGTTCATTAATAATCACCACCACAGCAATACGAGGGTTTGAAATAGGAGCAATACCAGCGAAAGATCCAATGTAATCATCGCTGTAACCACGAATACCAGCTTTTTTCGCAGTACCTGTTTTACCACCTACACGGTAACCCGGCACCGCAGCTTTTTTCGCACTACCGCCAGGCCCAACCACAGCTTCCAGCATGGCAACCATGTTGTCAGCATGCTCTTCGCTGACTACTCGTTCCCCTAAAGGCTTTTTATGACTTTTGAAAATAGATAACGGATAAGACACACCGCCATTGGCGATAGTGGCGTAAATACGAGCCAGCTGCACCGCATTGACCGTAAAGCTATAACCAAAAGAGATAGTGGCTAAAGCGTGCTCGCCCCAACGGCGCTGTTCACGCAGGACCCCTGGAGTCTCGCCAGTCAGGCCTAAACCTGTTTCTGAACCCACACCCATCTTGTAATACATATCAAGAAACTTGTCAGTTGGCAGACCCAAAGCTAAACGCGTCACCCCTATGTTACTGGATTTGCGCATAATGCCGGTTAAATCCAAATCGCCATAACCGTTGATATCCCGCACTAAACGACCGCCGATCCGCACCGGGCCATAACCTGTTGAAATGACGGTATCCATAGTCGCTGTACCATTCTCCAAAGCCGCTAATACAGGCAAAGGTTTGATGGTAGAACCGGGCTCGAACGTATCGGTAATAGCACGATTCCGATATCTGTTGCTGTCGGTATTTTTTCTGTTATTTGGGTTGTACGAAGGTGCATTAGCCAGCGCCAGCACTTCACCGTTATGCACATCCACGACCACCACAGAACCAGAAGTCGCGCCAAACTGCATCACAGCTTTTTTCAGTTCACGGTAGGCTACGGCCTGAATACGCTGGTCGATACTCAATTGAATATTATTCGACGCCTGGCCATCGGTTTGTGACAGCACTTCAATTTCACGGCCTTTGGCATCTTTACGTATGGTTTTTAGTGCAGGTTTACCGGTTAACACGTCGTTAAACTGCCGCTCAATACCTTCCATGCCCTGATCGTCGACATTGGTAAAACCTAACAAATGTGCAGTCACTTCACCGGCAGGATAATAACGGCGTGATTCCTGCTGAAAGGCAATACCCGGAATTTTCAACTGTTTGATGTAATCGACAGTAGCGGGACTGGCCTGACGTTGCAGATAAACAAAACGTTTGGAGTCATCGGCACCAATTTTATCCGACAGTTGCTGCGGACTGATCTGCAGCATATCGGCCAGCGCATGCCAACGACGTTCATCAATTTTGTGTCTGTTGCGGATCACCAGTTGCGGGTCTGCCCAAATCGACTGCACGGGCACACTGACCGCCAGTTCTTCGCCATTACGGTCTAAAATCATGCCACGCATCGCCGCGTCAGATTTTACCCTTAAGGTCCGCATATCGCCCTGTTCCAGCAGCATTTCAGGTTCTAACACCTGCAAGTAAGCCGCACGGATAATCAGGCCGCTGAATACTGCAAATAAGGACACAATTACAAAAGCAAAACGCCAACTGATGACAGTCGGCTGTTGATTCTTTTTTGCCTGCTTTTTAGGTGCTGCGGGTTTCTTTATCATGGTTCCTGCACCACCACATCTTGCGGGCCGCTGGGCCTGACCATATTCAGTTTGGTCGCTGCCAGCTCTTCCACCCTGCTGTGTTCAGACAAGGCCCTTTGCTCCAGCAATAAATTACGCCACTCCATTTCTAAGGTGTCGCGTTGTTGCAAAATTCTATCTTCATACATGGTTAGCTGGCGGTTCATATGAGTGAACTCCACCACGGCTAAAGCTGAACCTAAACAGCATAGGATCAACACCAGCAGAAATTTATGCTGCCAGATGTCGCTTACAATCAGACGGTTCAGTTTGATGGAGCTCATGCGGTTTTCTCCGCTATACGCAATACGGCACTGCGGGCTCTGACGTTGTGTTCCAGCTCGGCATCAGACGGCATTATGGCTTTGCCAATCAGCTTCAACGGCGTGTACAAGTTCAGTTGATCCTGGGTTAAAGGCAAGCCTTTCGGAATGGCAGCGCCTTTGCTTTTTAAGCGCATAAACTGTTTTACCATCCGATCTTCCAGCGAATGGAAGCTAATCACTGTTAAACGGCCGCCAGGTTTTAATACCTGCACAGCAGCATCCAGCGCAGTTTTGATCTGATCCAGTTCGCTGTTGATATAAATGCGAATGCCCTGAAAGCTGCGGGTTGCAGGATGTTTTTTCTCTTTATGGCTTTTTGGCACCACTGAGCTGATTAAACTGGCCAGCTGAGCTGTGCGGGTCAGTGGTTGCTCACTGCGGCTATCCACTATGGCATTGGCAATACGCCAGGCTGATTTTTCTTCGCCATATTCGCGTAATACAAAAGTAATGTCTTCCACATCGGCTTTAGCCAGCCAGTCAGCAGCAGAGATACCTGATGTAGGGTCCATCCGCATATCCAGCGGGCCATCGCGCATAAAGCTGAAACCACGTTCAGCATCATCGAGCTGAGGTGAAGACACACCTAAATCCAGCAGTATGCCGTCCACTTTGCCGCTAATGCCTTGGTCTTCAGCGATTTGGGCCAAAGCAGCAAAAGGACTGTGGGTAATAGAAAAACGAGGATCGGCTAATAAAGGCTCTGCGGCGGCAATAGCAGCAGGATCGCGATCGATAGCATACAAACGACCTTGTTCGCCTAATTTGGATAAAATCACTCTGCTATGACCACCACGGCCAAAAGTACCGTCGAGATAAATCCCGTCGGGTTTAATGGCTAATCCGTCTATGGTCTCGGCCAATAGCACGGAGATATGGGCGCTTTGCTCCATCAGAGTACAAAATCCTGCAGCCGCTCGGAGATCTCAGCATCAGCAGACATATCACGTTCGATTGCCATATCTTCGGCAACACGTTTGTTCCATGTCTCTTCGTCCCAAATCTCGAATTTGTTAAGTTGTCCGACTAAGCGGATGTTTTTTGTCAGACTGGCATGGCTTCTTAGTGGCGCAGGTAATAGAATGCGGCCGCTTTTATCCATGTCACAATCCGACGCGTGGCCTATCAATAAACGTTTGAAGCGCAACTCTTGTGGGTTTTGGTTGGATAAACGCTGCAGTTGTTCTGCAACGTCTTCCCATTCAGGCAATGGATAGAGCAGCAAGCAAGGATCTTTGGTGTGAATAGTACAAACCATGGCCCCTTCAGCATCAGCAAATAAGGTATCGCGGTAACGCGTTGGCAGCGCTAACCGACCCTTATCATCCAATGTTAAAGAAAACGACCCACGGAACATGTTAATCCCACTTTCTTGTTGTTTGATCCTGATATTTGATCCACAAATACCCACAATTTCCCACTGATGTACAGTTTAGGGCTGCAGAAGAAAGCTTGTCAAGGTGAAAACCCCTTTGTTTGATCTTGATAGATCCAGTAAAAACAAGGCTTAGCGCGAAGATCCTGATTTCTGTGGGAAAAAGTGGAAGAAAAAAACTTTAAAATACTTTGAAATTTTTTATTAAGTTACGCATAACCAACCTTCTTAGACTAACGACCATAGGTATGCGACCAAGCTGCATCTCCTCACCTGAAGGCATCCATTTCTGAAATCAAAAAAATCAAATAACCCTATGATTCTATTTGATAAAAAAAAGATACTTATCCATGAATACTTAAAGAGAACAAGGTAAAGGCTAAAAAACACAATAACTGACAACAACGAAGATCAAAGCTGGAAACCTGAGTAAAATGGATAAAAGCCAAAGAAAAAACCAATAAAACAAAGACTCATGAAGTTAGCAAGCGCTCACAACTAACAATAAAAAAAGCCCTGACGCTGGTGACAGAGTCAGGGCTAAAAACAGGAAGTTCAGCGACGGACTGCCGAAGCAGGTCGGGCTAATTGAAATATATCAGCAGCAACCCTGCTGTAACCTGAACCGCCAATACGACTGATCAAATCCATTTTGTATGGATCAGGTAAGCCATTGGCGTCCAATATCGCAGGATTAATATATAACGCCAGTACCTCTGCAAAAATCACTTCACAGCTTGGGTTTTCCGGCGGATAAGGTTGTAGCTTCGCCAGGCGGCATTCAAGCGCCACCGGAGCTAAAGCCACACGAGGTACTTGAATCTGGCTGGATGGAGCTTGCTCCAGTCGCGCTAAGTCAAATTCGCTTTGATCCCCAGGTACAGCCGCAGCGCTGATATTCATCTCATTCGCCAGCGCAAATGGCACCAGATTAACGACAAAATCGCGGGTAGCTTCGATATTTAAGCTGGTATCTTTACGACTGCCATCGGCTTTATGCTGAGTGGAAATCATCAAAGTAGGAGGCTGATCCGTCACCATTTGAAAAAAGCTAAAGGGCGCCAGATTCAATACGCCGTCTGCAGACAAACTAGAAACCCAGGCAATGGGGCGCGGCGTTATAATACTGGTGAGCAGCTTATAAGCTTTTGATGCATCCAGCTGATTCAAATCAATCCACATTAATTAAGACTCCAAAAAGACAACAACAGTCCCGCTATGGCAGCACCAACTATCACCCGCATCACATCCTGTTTCGCCACAAACAATGCCAATGCAGCCAGTACGGTAATAAGGCCGGCTTGCCAATCAAAAGTGGCGGAAAAACCTGCAGGCCAAAGCACATGATAAGCAAAAAACAGCGCTAAATTGACAATAACACCCACCACTGCGGCACTAATGGCAGTTAATGGTGCGGTCAGTTGCAGCTTGCCTTGAGTGGATTCCACCAAAGGACCACCAGCCAGAATAAAAATAAAGGAAGACAAAAAGGTAAACCAGGTCACCAGTAGCGCCGCAGTGACTCCAGCAAACAACATCAGATCAGGTCCAAAGCTGGCCGCGACATAAGCCCCGACAAATGCAACAAAGACCACCACCATAATCAGCGGACCTGGCGTAGTTTCACCCAATGCCAATCCATCCATCATTTGCCCCGGCGTTAACCAGCCAAATTTATCGACAGCCCCCTGATAGACATAAGGCAATACCGCATAAGCACCACCAAAAGTCAGCAAAGCCGCTTTAGTAAAAAACCAACTCATTTGCGTCAGTTGGTGCTGCCAGCCGAGGCTCAGGGTCAAGGCCGCCATAGGCAAAGCCCAAAGCACAACACCACAGCACAACACCAGACTAAAACGGCGCCAGCGGAACAAGGCATGAGAAGGCGTGGGCGTGCTGTCGTCAATCAAGGCCGGGCCATAACTTTTCTGCGCACTTGAGTGTGTATTAGCGGAAAAAGCGGCTGGTACCAGTTTGCTGCCAATCAAACCAGTCACAGCTGCAGCTATAACAATCAGCGGAAAAGGCAGTTTTAACGCAAAAATGGCGACAAAAGCCGCAATGGCAATAGCCCAAAGCAGCGGATGTTTCATCACCCGCCCCCCTATCCGCCAGGCTGCGTGTAAGACGATCGCAGCTACAGCAGGTTTGATGCCATAAAAAATAGCGGCAACCCAAGGATGTTCACCGTAGACCAGATACCCCCAGGACAGCAGCACCAGTAACACTAATGAAGGTAGTATAAATAACAGACCCGCTACCACCCCACCTAAAGTACGGTGCATCAGCCAGCCTAAATAGGTCGCCAGTTGCTGTGCTTCAGGCCCAGGCAACAACATGCAATAATTCAGCGCATGCAAAAACCGGCCTTCACTGATCCAGCGGCGTTTTTCCACCAGCTCAGTATGCATGATAGCAATCTGCCCCGCAGGCCCACCAAAGCTGATACAGCCCAGCTTTAACCAGAACCAGAAGGCTTGCCAGAAGGGGATGGATTCAGGTATCGAAGATTTTGTTGTTTGCATAACAATCAGAACGAAAGAACAGAGGCAGCAAGACTAGCAAAACTGACACAAGGCTAGCTACCTTGTTAAAAAAGAAAGGTGTGAGTCGGCCCGTTAAGCCGGGTTCTGTCGTGGACAATCATTCCTCTAGGACGTACGTCACCGCACGCCTCAAGCAACCTACCCGCCCCCAACGCGGGCCGCGCCAATGGGGGCCTATTTGGTCTTGCTCCGGGTGGAGTTTACCGTGCCACGAACTGTTACCAGTCGCGCGGTGCGCTCTTACCGCACCCTTTCACCCTTACCTGATCCCACTTGCGTGGGCCATCGGCGGTTTGCTCTCTGTTGCACTAGTCGTAGGCTCGCGCCCCCCAGGCGTTACCTGGCACCCTGCCCTATGGAGCCCGGACTTTCCTCCCCCTGCTTACGCAGGCAGCGATTGTCTGGGCCAACTCACGGCGCGCATTATACCCTTCTTCCTCGAAGCTGCAACTTTGTTGGCTGCGCCATTTCGCCCCAATCACATAGTTTATCTATGTGATTGGGGACTCAAGCTCTTGCCGCCGCGTTGCAACTCCGATGAATTTGGCTAAACGGAACTAAGCTTTCATCACCCAGCTTCAATTCCACAGCCGAAAATTTAGTCTTCAGCGCCCCAACTCAACCCCAGCTTATACAAGGCATTTTTCTTTTCACCGTGAATTTCTGCGGTTAAAGCAGCGGCTTTTTTCAGTGGTAATTCGCTCATCAAGAGTTTTAAGGTTTGCTGAGCGGCCGGGTTAATTTCTTCTTCGGCGGCTAAAGTCGGCGCTATCATCAGCACCATTTCGCCCTGACAACGGGCCGGATCTTCATCCAGCCATGCTGTAATTTGTGCAGCAGTACCATACACAAAGTTTTCAAAGGTTTTGGTCAGCTCTTTGGCCAGCACCAGCTCACGTTCTGCACCAAAGACTTTCACTACATCTTCTAAACAGTCTTTGATACGGCGCGCTGTTTCATAGCAAATCAAGGTACCCACGCCTTGTGGAATGGTGCTGAGTACGTTCTGACGCTGCTGGCTTTTGGCCGGTAGAAAACCAATAAAGTGGAACTTGTCTGTAGGCAAACCCGCACAACATAAAGCACTGATCAAAGCACAAGGACCAGGAATGGGCACAACACGGACACCTGCGTCGCGGCATAAACGCACCAGACTGTATCCCGGGTCACTAATCAGCGGCGTGCCCGCATCTGAAATCAACGCCACGTCTTCGCCTGCCTGTAATTTCTGTAATAAAGTAGCAGCACGTTGTTTTTCATTGTGGTCATGCAGCGCCAACATTTTGGCTGAAATACCCAGGTGACTGAGCAGCTTACCACTGTGTCGGGTATCTTCTGCTGCCACCCAGGCCACAGAGCTTAACGTTTTGATAGCGCGCTGACTGATATCGTCTAAATTGCCGATAGGCGTGGCTACTATGTATAAATTTCCGCTTGGTGCAGTCATATGGCGCTTATTCCGTTGTACTTGAATTACTTTGGCTGGAATTCATTGAGCTTAGGCACGGCACTGAGTAAGATACCTGCATGTTTCCTTCATTGTACCTGTGCATTGTGAAATCCAGCAAACTGAAGCCATTTATTCTTTTAGGCAGCGCTATAGCGTTAGCCAGTTGCTCTTCTACTCCAGAGCAGACCGCTCCGGTAAAACGGGCTCCGATCGTCAAACCTGCACCTTTGGCAGAGGAAGAAGTAGAAATTGTTAAAATAGAAAAGCCTTTGTCTGGTGCCGACTTTATTGAACAAGCCGGTCAGCAGCAAGGTTCAGAGCAGCAATGGCAACTGCTTGAAGCGGCCAAAGCTCATCTGCAACAAGGTGAAACTGAACAGGCTCAGGCCATAAGCCGTGTGCTGGCTAGCCAGGCGACTCCTGATGTGCAACAAGCCAACTTATTGCCCTTTTTCCAGGGTCTGATCGCAGCTGAAGATCATGACGATATCGAGAAATTCAGCAGCCAGTATTCGCTAAGTTCGTTCAGAGATGAAGACAAAGCTGCGTATCTGCAAAGCCTGGCAGAGTATCAAAGTAGCAGAAGAGAGCCGGAAAAAGCGGTAAAAACTTATCTGCAATTGCTGGCCTTGCAGCCAGAGCAAAGCATTTATCAAAGCGCTTTATGGCAGCAATTAGGTATGCTGACACCAGACCAATTAAGTAGTCTGAGCCAAAGCACAGACACCACCACTCAGGGCTGGGCCAAATTATTACAACTGCATCAACAGTATTTAGGGAATACGCCAGCTTTAACTCAGGCGATTAGCGACTGGCAGCAACAATACTCAAATGTGCCGTCTTTACAGCAATTACCGGCCGAAATTCAGCAATTAAGTGCTGTGGATGCGTTTTCGCCGCAAACTATTGCCGTTTTATTACCTTTTAGCAGCAACTTCCGCCAACATGCCGAAGCCATACAACAAGGCATTCTGGCCGCCTCAGCCAACCAGCAGGCGCGTTTAATTTTTATCGACAGCCAAACTGAAGCTGCAGCTTTGAAGCAACAACTGGCGGCTGAACAAGTAGATTTTGTCATTGGGCCTTTGCTCAGAGAACAAGTGGATGCCATTTCACAACAAACGGACTGGACTATTCCTACGCTGTTTTTAAATGGTAAAACTGATCTGGTGCAACACTCTGCTGATAAATTTTATTTTTCTCTAAGTGTGGAAGATGAAGCCCATCAAATGGCCATGCTGTTTAAACAAAAAAATTATAAACAACCTGTGCTGATGGCGTCCCGTAACCCATTGAGTCAGCGTATGGCAGAACAATTCGGCCGTGACTGGAAACAAGTGGCGGGCAAAGAACCTGAAATCTACTGGTTTGCCGATCAGGCGGGGATGGAAAGCACCATCAAACAACTGCTGGAAACCGCAGCCAGTGAGCAACGTATTCGCGACATCAGCAAATTAGCGGGTGAAAGTGTCAAAGCTGAGCCTCATAGTCGTCAGGATATAGACGCGATTTATTTATTGGCTGATCCGTCGCAAACCCGTTTGCTAAAACCTTATATTGATGTGTCAGTAGCGCCAACCAAAACCACAGTGCCTGTATACGCCAGTTCACGTAGTCATCAAAAGTCGGCAGAATTTACTGACCGCCGTGATTTGCAGGGCCTCACTTTTACTGAAATGCCCTGGATGCTCAGTACTGGTCAGCAGCAGGAATTCCGCCAGCAATTTGAGCAGCTGTTTCCACAGCAGGATGAAACCCTACAGCGCTTATTTGCTATGGGGTACGACGCCTATCACTTAATTTTCCGTTTAAAGCAACAGCAACAATTTCCTGCACTGCGTTATCAGGGTTTAACTGGCAATCTGGCGCTGTCCACAGGTGGACAGGTTCAGCGACAGTTAACCTGGGGCAAATACAGTAAGGATGGTTTGCTGACACCACGGACGCCGTAAATGAGTAAAAGCACTGGGCAGTTTTATGAACAACAGGCCTTAGTGTTTTTACAACAGCAAGGCTTACAACTGGTACAGCAAAACTACAGTTGTCGCTTTGGTGAAATTGATTTAGTAATGCGTGAGCAACAAACACTGGTTTTTGTAGAAGTAAAGTTCAGGCGCAGCAGCAACTTTGGCGGTGCGGCTGCTGCGGTGACCCTGAGCAAACAGCAGAAACTAAGTCGTACAGCTTTGTGTTATTTACAAAGTGTTGGCCAACAGCATTGTCGTTTTGATGTAGTGGCCATTACCGAACAGCCAGCAGATATCCGCTGGATTAAGAACGCTTTTGCAGGAACAGTGAACTAATGCAAGACCATATCAGGCAACTTTTTACTGAAAATATTCAAACCATGATAGCGACAGGCGAAGCTTTGTCTGCCCCTATCGAAAATGCGGCTGTCAGTCTGGTGAACTGCCTGATCAATGGCGGCAAAGTGATTTGTTGCGGTGAAGGCGCATCTGCAGCTTTAGCCACTCATTTTGCGCAGTTGCTTCTGGATCAGTTTGAAGCCGAACGGCCTTGTTTACCGGCTTTCGCTTTGTTGAGCAACAACTCCAGCTTACAGCCTGATAATCAACAAAACCCTGACCATCTGGCACGCCAGGTACGGGCTTTAGGTCAGGCTGGTGATGTTCTGGTCGCTATCTCCATGACTGGCGAGGAGCATAATCTGATTAAAGCCGTTGAAGCTGCGTTAACCAAAGATATGACTGTGGTGGCTTTGACGGTAGACAACAGTGGTGAATTATCGGGTTTATTAGGTAATCAGGACACAGAATTAAAGGTGCCAGCGCACAGACCAGCGCGGGTGTTTGAGTGTTATACCTTTTTATTGCATGCGTTATGCGAGCTGATCGACATAACACTGTTTCCGCAACAAGGAGATCTTTGATGTTGAATAAATTAATGCTGGTAGTACTGACCAGCTGGTTATTACAAGGTTGTGCCGCAGCTGTATTAGCTGGCGGCGCCACAGCTGTGAAATCAGCAGGCGACCCACGTACTCTGGGAAGTCAGATTGACGATAAAAGTATTCAGGTGAAAGTGATTCGGGCTTTAGACGAAAATCCTGAAACCAAAAATAAGGGCAATATCAATATGACCAGTTACAACGGCATAGTGCTGTTAACAGGTCAGGTACCTAACGAGCGTGTGCGCGAAGTCGCGGGTCAGGTATCCAGAGTCGAAGGCGTCAAAGACGTACACAATCAGCTTCGTATTGCCAGCGAAATCAGCTTTGCAACCGGCAGCAAAGATAGTTGGATCACTACCCGTATCAAAGGCAAGTTTCTGGCCGATGAAAACGTCAGTGGTTTAAATATCAAAGTAGTGACAGAGAACGGCGAAGTGTTTTTAATGGGTCTGGTCAATCAACAAGAAGCGGACAGAGCAGTAAATCTGGCTCGTAATGTGGATGGTGTTGCCCGCGTGATTAAAGCCTTTGAATACAAGGCTGAGTAACTAACTTATTGGCTCTGAGTAAAATGAGATCTCATTTTACTCAGAGCTGGCAACTCAACACTCCTGCAAAGCCTTCAGAGCTTTGGAATGAAATTCCCGGTGTTTCATTACCAGCAATACAATCACTGCGGTTGCCATAAATAAACTGGGATCAATAAACCAGGACAAAGTAGCTAAAGAAAAATACATAGACCGCAAACCGTAGTTGAAAGAATGTCCTGCCTGATCAATCACTTTTGCTGTTCTGTTAGCATACAAGGCTTGTTCTTCTGTAGTCATTTCGCGGCCATCAGGAGCAGCGCCAATCAAGACTCCGCCAAATCCATATTGACGTAGCGACCAGGTAAACTGGAAAAACGCAAAGACATAAATTACAGCTAAAAATAAAATTTTCACCTGAATGGTTTCTTTGGTCTGAGTCACCCAAGGTGTGAGGTAACTTAAGACATCGCTGATACTGTTGCTCGACGCTAAAGCTGTTAACAAGCCGGCTAATATTAACAAGGTACTGGATGCAAAAAACGACACATTGCGCTCCAGAGTAGCCAGCAAGGTGACATCTGATATTTTGTTTTCTCTGCCTAACATCTGTTGCATCCAGTGAGTACGCTTACGACGCAATTCAAAGGATAAACAACTGACAGTGCGGGCCTTACGTTTAGCCACTATGGTGTAGCCTGTCCATAACGACAAAAACCAAACTACTGCGATTAAATCAAGTAACGTCAACATAACACGCCTTATTCAAGAGACAATTCAGTTGCCAGAGGCAAAGTAAAATAAAAACAAGCACCACCCGTTGTAGCGCTATGATAGCCGATGGTGCCACCCATAGCTTTAAGCAAATCTTTGCAAATAGCTAAGCCTAAGCCTGTACCCGCTACTTGTCTGCGATCTGATGAATCTGCCTGAGAGAACTTCTGAAACAAGCGGGATTCAAAATCAGCTGCCACACCATCCCCCTGATCCGTCACGCTGACACGAACTGTGTTGGCGGATAACTCCACACTGACCACCACCGCAGATCCGATGGGTGAATACCTGATGGCATTCGCCAGCAAATTTGCCATCACCTGCTGCAATCGTACTTCATCCACTTCAACCCACAAGTCATCTTGCTCAGCACAGTGCAACTCTAGTTTGACCTGTCGTTGCAAAGCGACAGGCTGGTTCAGCTCTATCGCCTGACGCAATAAAGCGACCAAAGGCCATAACCTGAGTTTAAACTGCATCTTATTGACGGCGAGTTTTTCGATGTCGAGCAAGTCATTGATCAGTTTACCTAAACGCTGACTGTTTTGCTCCGCCAGCGTCAGCATATGCTGTTGTTTATCATTCAATGGCCCTAAAGCGCCACCAACAGCCAGACCTAAAGCACCGCTGATCGCAGTTAAAGGTGTACGCAGTTCATGACTGACAGTGGAAACGAAATCATTTTTCAACTGCTCTACTTTTTTCCGCTCCGAAATGTCGCGGATCAACCAGACATAACGAGCCTTTCCCTGATGTTCAGTGCTGTTACGCGATAAATCTATCGCAAAAATTTCACCATTTTGGCGTCTACCTTTCAGTTCAACCGCCGTGCCCTCGTCTGGAGCTAAAGTAGCCAGAACTTCTGCCTGACCTGGCGCTAACAACAGGGTAAAAGGCTGACCAGCTAACTGCATCGGAAGGTAACCAAACACTGTAGCGATGGCACTGTTGATGCGATCAATGGTGCCGTCCAGGTCTGTGGTGACAATCACATCCAGCACACTATCCATAATACGACGCGAGTATATTTCATTGTCTTGCAAGGCATCAGCAAACAATGCACTGCGACGGTAGGAGTACAGCAACCAGGCCAACATCAGGCAAAACACCACAGACAAAGAGGCGCCCAACAAACGCCATTGCCACAAACTCCAACCAGCCGCCTCATCCAAAAACCGAACAGCAATCTGCCACTGTGCACCTTTGATATTTAAATCCAGTACCAATGCTTCTTCATTAAATAAATGGGAGTAGCCAAATAAAGCTGGGGAATTTTCATCTTTTTCGCGGATCCCCACTTGCACCTGGTAGCTGTTTGCCTGTTGCAGCAGCATCTGATTAAAAGCCGTTAAATCCAGTACTGTACTGACAATACCCCAATAACTGCCATCATTTAAAAACAAGGGCACGCGGTAAACATAACCATCCCCTCCCTGAATAAGGGCAACTGGCCCCACTAATTTGGCTTCTTTGTTCTCAATTAACTGCCTAATCTCAGGCCATTGTTGCGGTAAGTTTTGTAGTTCAGCCCCAAAGCACGCTCATTGCCCTGAACCGGATAAATCAGCGTCAGTATATTGTCAGGAGCCAACCCTATATTGCGGATATGTTTGCCTTGCTCCAGCAAGTTCTGCAGTAAAAACAGCATTTCTTTCTCAGACAGCTTGCCGTCGCTGGCTCGTATATGCGACGCCAGACCCAGACTCATATACAAAGAAGTATTCAGTTCAGCTTCGACAAAAGAGCGCAACTGGCCTGAGATCCCAACTAACTGCTGTAATGCCTGATTTTGACGTTGTTCGACCAATTGCCTCGACTGGTATTCAGTCATAAGTAAGGCACAAAGCAAACAAAACAGCGGAACTATCCATTGCCAGGGCAGCAACCATTGAGATTGTTGATTTAAAGCCTTGCTCTGTTCCATGGTATGCAACCTGCTGAACATATTGATTTATCACCACTGACTATAACCTATACCAGTGGTATGACTCCATGCCAGAGCAACAGAATAAAACTTGTGCTGAGTATCACCTCAAGCCGTGCTAAACTGCGACGCCCTGACGGCATGACACTGCATCAGTAGAGGAGAGCGCTGTGACTGAATTAATTCTGCAAACCCCGGACGACTGGCACTTACATTTTCGCGATGGCGATATGCTGAAAGAAACAGTGGCAGCTACTGCCCGTTGTTTTAAGCGCGCTATCGTGATGCCCAATCTTGTTCCTCCTGTCACCAATGCAGCAGAAGCTTTAGCTTATAAAGAACGTATTCTGGCCGCACGCCCTGCAGGCAGCAGTTTTGAACCTCTGATGGTGTTGTATTTAACAGACAAAACTACAGCCGAAGAGATTAAAGCCGCCAAAGCGGCTGGAGTGGTGGCCGCTAAATTATATCCGGCAGGCGCAACTACCAATTCTCACTCCGGTGTCAGCAGCTTAAGTAAACTCTACCCTGTGCTGGAAGTGATGGCAGAGCAGCAGATGCTGTTGTTGGTACATGGTGAAGTGACCGACAGCCATATCGATATTTTTGACCGAGAAAAAGTCTTTATCGACCAGCATTTAACTCAGCTGATAAACACTATTGCTGGCCTTAAAGTGGTGTTTGAACATATCACTACGGCTGACGCGGTTGAGTTTGTCAAAGCCGCACCAGAGCGTATTGCAGCCACCATCACACCACAGCATTTATTATTGAACCGCAACGATATGTTAGTCGGTGGTGTACGGCCACATAACTACTGCCTGCCGGTGCTCAAACGCCGTACCCATCAGGAAGCGCTGCGTGCTGTAGTGGCCAGCGGCAATAAGAAGTTTTTCTTAGGCACAGATTCAGCACCTCATGCCAAGCACCGTAAAGAAGCAGCTTGTGGTTGCGCCGGTTGTTACAGTGCCTGGAGCGCTATTGAGCTGTACGCTCAGGTATTTGAAGACTTAGGTTGCTTAGACAAGTTAGAAGGTTTCGCCAGCCACTATGGCCCGGACTTCTACAACCTGCCACGCAACAGCGGCACCATCACCTTAGTGAAACAAGACTGGACTGTACCAGCAGAGATCACTTTGCCTGATGGCAGCCCTATAGTGCCATTTTTCGCTGAGCAGCAATTAAGCTGGCAGTTAAAGCAAGGTTTATAAGCTTATCAAGGGTCCAGTGTGGACCCTTTTTTTATGCTTTTATTTCGCGGAGCAGTGCTGGTAACAGCCTGGCTCTCGTGGACAATGATTACCACGCGAGCAAATCAGCTGGGCTGGTTTATCTAAACTTCGGGCCACCCAGTTAATATTCAAAATATTCGACACTGTGGTCAAGGTAGAACGAATAGCTTTAGGTACCACAGCAGAGCCGCCCTGAGCGCGACACAATTGCTTTAACTCCTGCGCCATAGTCTCCACATCCATGCCCTGCGCCTCAATAGCCGGGTTTAAATCTATCCCGGCACAAAGCACATGAGCATTGCCCGCTAAGTCCGACACTTTGGTCGACTCGCAACAATAAATCCGTGGCTGGCCCTGCACATCTAAAATAGACAACTGCGCGGAATGGGCCGATTCGGCTGCTTCAAACATGCGAAATACCGCCCAGTGCTGACACGGGTCCTCCACCTGGCGCATATTGCCCCAGGGCAAAGGAATACCATTGCCCCTATACACCGCCTTTAATTTACCCGGTGTATAGGCATCAAAATAATGCCAGTGGCTGTAAGGAGATACGGCCGTCATCCGCCGCATAGCGACAGAAGCCGATACACCAGCTAACTGATGTGAACTGATTTCATAGCCTTGTTTATCCAGCAACTGGCGAAATGGCATTTTAGGACACAACAAAGCACCGGCAAAAAAGCTCGATTCAAAGTCACGCCAGGCATGCAGAATATCCTGTGGTGCCACAGCACTGTCGTCCGTCGGCACAGATTCAAAAGCACCACCCACCATCATGCCGCTTTTTACACCGTCTTTGTTATGCAGTACCGCATGACCGATATGCACAGCCAGTTCGTATTTCAGCCGGGTCGGCCATTGCTGCAACAGCTTATTTAAATGCAAAGTGGCAGGAGGTAAAAAGTATGAAGTTGGTACGTTTTTCGACAATACGCCCAGCTCGTCCAGTACCTCTTTCGGCGTTTGCTCAAACCAGCGCACCTGCAAACCCAGTTGCTGCACTATCTGCATTAAATCGTCTACCGACAAGGGCATACGTTTTAAACCCACTTCTTCAGCGGCCCGTTCCAGCTCAGGGAAATGGTTTTGATGATGCTCCTGATGCGCGCGAATAAGCAGCTGGGCAAACTGACGGCCGCTAATACCGGTTTGTGACAACATCTCCGGAATAGCAATTTGCAGAATATCGTTAGAAAACAAAAAGCCCGGTTCCAGCGCCATACCAGACACTCCACCACGACTGCCTTTTTGTGGTGTGATATCCAGTTGCTGCTCTTCACCATCCAAAAACCATTCGACTTCTTTTTGAAAAACTTCAGCAATGACCTGCAGCATATCCAGACTCGGCACCCGTTTGCCACGTTCAATCATCGACAAATAAGACACGGACGGCGCGTACTCAGAGTTCACTCTGATACAGCGGGTCGACAAGTCTTCCATCGTCAAATTATTGCGCTTTCTAAGGTTTCTGATCTTAGTACCAAGGAAATGCGACTTTCTGAGTAAACTTTTATTAGCTGTCATTTTGTAAAATTCACACTGTGAAGTTTTTATTGTGAAATTATTCAGAAAACTAACATAGACTAAATATCAAGCAACAGCAATGCTGCTTTACTGGCCCTACAGCCTTAAGACCTAATTAAAAGCAACACAGAACAGGACAGAAATCATGAACATGACAGCCACCCAAAACTCACACCAGGACCATGATATCCGGGAAGAGATCAGCCATATTGCAGAGCTGAACCAGAGTCATGTCCGTCAGATCATGGATTACTCCAAAGCTTTTCTGGATAAAGTTTTTCCACTGGACAGAGGCTCGCATAAAGAAGTCTGCAGTTATGTGGTGTATTACCAGCATGTATTGGCTTATTTTGCCGACGGTAGCAATAGTGGCTTAAGAACACCGGCGCAGTTTGTCGCTTTTGGCGGTCATCCGGAGCAGCCACAATCGCTGTTATTAAAAGATGGCGAACGCCATGTCGAATTGTTGTTTTGCCACAAAGGAGTAAATGGCTCCATGGATAAAGCAGGTATTGAAGACATCCAATTACAGCTGACAGGTGAGCAGACTGGCTGGTTCAGTATGATACGCGGCAACGCTCAGGCACAGCCTTGTATCGCCAGTACACAAAATAGTCCGTGTTTTCGTGCAAAAGATGGTGGCGATTACCGGTTAAATTAGTTATAACTAACGCAGTTGATTTTTTATACTCTTGGTTATTGAAATTACGAGTATTGATTTGCCTAACCTGATAAAAAAACAGGGGCAAAAAGAATAAAAACAACAGGGGACGATAGACGTCGACGGGGAGAAAAAGGCCAGCAAATCGCTGGCCTTTTTTATAGTTTTTGCTGCAACTTTTATGCTTTACTCCGCTCAGAGCAAAGCCGCTTGCGGATTAATACTTAACTTGATTAACTACAGCAGTTATCTGGCAAAGGACTGAGCATGAACGAAAAGACCTTATCTGTAAGCTCGGATTGGCTGAGTGAACTCAAACACCACGCCGGCGAACACAAACTAGCTGCTGTAGGTTTAGCTTTAGGTTTATTGGCGGTACTGGTCCTGCTTGGACAAAGTATTGTGCATTTATCCAACTCCCCTTCCTCTGAAAACTTAAAGCTGGCGTTACTGGGCGGCAGCGCAGGTTTTGTCGCCACCACTTTGGGCGCTTTGCCAGCTTTGTTATTTCGTAGTTTGCCGCAGGCGATGGAAGACAGCTTATTAGGTATAGCTGCAGGCATGATGCTGGCGGCCAGTGCTTTTTCCTTGTTATTACCAGGCATTGAAGCAGGCACAGAGCTATTTCAAAGCGACACTCTGGGTGCTTTGGTCGTGGTGTTTGGTATGTCATTAGGCGTATTGCTGATGCTGGGTTTAGATGCGTTTACCCCACATGAACACGACAAAACCGGCCCTTGTGGCCCGGGTTTTCAAGCTTGTGATCGCATTTGGTTATTTGTTTTTGCTATAGCCTTACATAACTTACCTGAAGGCATGGCGGTGGGCGTTAGTTTTGCCAATGGCGATATGTCGGTCGGTTTGCCTCTGGCCACTGCTATAGCGCTGCAGGATATCCCTGAAGGTTTAGCTGTGGCTTTATCCTTACGAGCTGCAGGTTTTAAACCTGGTTTTGCTGTGTTTGTCGCAGCAGCCAGCGGTCTGTTAGAACCTTTAGGTGCTTTAATTGGCGTAGGTTTATCCAGTGGTTTTGCCGCCGCTTATCCTATGGGTTTAGGTTTAGCAGCAGGCGCTATGATTTTTGTGGTATCGCATGAAGTGATACCTGAAACCCATCGCAATGGCCATCAGACAGCAGCTACTTTGGGCTTAATGGTGGGTTTTGCGGTAATGATGGTATTGGATACAACGCTTGGTTAAGACTTAGGCTTAGCTCTTAACCTTCGTGCTGACATAAGCTCACCAGCTTAGCCTTAAGGCAAGCCTGTAAATCCGCAGGCTTGAGCCCTATCTCCAGACCTCTTTTACCAGCGCTGACATAGATAGTTTCAAAATCAGCTGCCGACTCATCAATAAAAGTCCGTAGTAGTTTCTTTTGCCCAAGCGGGCTGACACCACCCAGCACATAACCACTGCTGCGTTCGACATCAGCAGCTGCGGCCATAGCGGCTTTTTTTGCACCAGCAGCTTTAGCCAGCTGCTTCATATTCAGCAGCTGATCCACAGGCACTATGGCGGTGACCAGCTCTTTACCGTCCAAAGCCACCACTAAGGTTTTAAACACCTCAACCGGAGCTAAACCCAGCTTGGTCGCAGCTTCCAGACCATAAGATTCAGCCGCAGGGTCGTGTTGATACTCCAATACCTGATGCGGCACTTTAAGTTTTTTCAGCAGCAAAACAGCGGGAGTCATCACAGCATCCTAAGTTTGTCGTCAGGCTGCTATTGTGGAAACAAAGGTGCTGAAAAATCAACACCTTTGCTTTGCTCGATCACTAAAGAATCAGCTCAGAAAAATAAGCTGCTGCGTTCTACAGCAACACGGCCATCGGAAAACAACCAGCGGCCTTTTGCCATCACCGCCTTTAACTCCAAAGTATGTTTATCAATCAGTAACAAGTCGGCATCAGCACCCAGCTGCAACTGGCCTTTGTGCGGCAGCTTTAAAATACGGGCCGGGTTTGAAGTCACCACCCGCAGCGCATCCTGCACCGGCACCCCTAAACGAATCGCATCTGTCATTTCTTCGTATAAACTGGCGATACGACCTTCACCTAAACCAACAAAATTATTCTGCGCGTCAAACATCGGCAACGAGGCATTGGCATCGGATGAAAAAGTCAACTGCTGTAAGTTCACACCAGCTTTGACCGCCTGCAACAAGGCATCGGCACATTTGATTTCGCCCTGAGCTAAATCCTGCGCCGTGGTGCTGGTGGTTAAGTCGATATAACCACCCTGAGCCACATAATCAAAGCCCATCTGCAACAAGGCCTGATTGCGGTTCATATGAGTCGGATAAAACTGGGTCAGAGGAATATCAGTGCTGGCTGCCACTTGCAGCAATTGTGTGATGCCCTCAGGCGAAGGCCCCACATGCACACTGACTATACCGGCTTTGCCTGCAAGCATTCCGCCAACACGGGCCTGCGAGGCTAAACGCGCCAGCTCCTGCACTGTCGGCTGCGATGAGCGGTGATCGGCTATAGCCACTTCACCTACACCAATAAATTTGTCAATCAGCACCAAATCCTGCAGTAAATCGTCCATCAGAGTATAAGCTGGCACCTGATAAGAGCCGGTATGGCAATAACAAGTTAAACCTTCTTCATCCAGCGCATGCGCCTTGGCCAACAGATTGGTTAAAGTGCGGGTGACAGCATCCGTGCCAAGTACACCCACTAAAGTGGTAACTCCTGCTTCAATCGCATCTGTAACTTTTAACTCAGAAGTGCGGCTACGAAAGCCACCTTCGCCGCCACCGCCAATAATATGCGCCAGCGAATCGACTAAACCCGGTACCACATAACAGTCACTGGCATCGACAGTTTGCACTATATCTCCGCTCAGCTCTGCTTGCGCTCCTAAAGCCGCAATTTGACGTCCTGCCACTAGCAGGTTGGTTTGGCCCAAAGGTTCAGGCGAATAACAGATCCCATTGATAATTCTGGTGATCATAAAAAATCCTTGTTGCTCCGGCTGACAGCAGCCCTGATTGAGAAAATTGAATACCCAGACTTCAGTACCCTATGGCCACAGCTACACACATAGTCAGCATGCTCATGCCGGTCAGCAATAACCACAGCGGCCACATAGCCCGCAGCCACTGGCTAAACTCGACACCAGCTATGGCCAGCGTGCCCATCAAAGCCGCTGAAGTGGGATAAAACAGATGCGCCAAACCATCACCCAGCTGAAACGCCAACACGGCAGTTTGACGGCTGATGCCAACCAGATCCGACAAAGGCGCCATCAAAGGCATAGTTAAAGCGGCCTGACCTGAGCCTGAAGTGACAAAAAAATTAAAACCACTCTGAAACACCAGCATAGCCTGAGCAGCAAATAGCTCTGAATGGCCATTAATACTGCTGGCGGCAGAATGCAGCATGGTATTTAAAATAGTCGGCTGCTCAGGGTTAGTGCCGCCCAGCAGCAAAATAATGCCTTGGGCTATGCCCACCACTAAAGCCGCAGGCAACAGCTGAGCCGCACCGGTTTTAAAGGCATCGACATAGTCATTTAAGCTGGTGTTATTTAGTTTCAGTACTGTGCCCAAAGTCATACTGACAATGGCCATGACAAAAAACTGTGTGGCAATTTCCCGCAGAAAATAACCTTGAGTCACCACACCCCAGACCACCCAGACCATGCCTGCTACTAAAGTCAGCACCACCAACGAATGGCCCCAGTGAAACTGATGGGTGATCTGAAAATCGGTTTGCTGATCGGCTTTGCGTCTGAGCCGTTCAGCCCGCCAGATAAACCAGGCTATATAAATCAGCGTAAACACCAGCCACATGGCGATACGAAAACCCGAGCCGGACAAAGGCGGCAAGCCAGCAATACTCTGGGCTATAGCCACAGAAAAAGGGTTCATCCAGGAGGTGGCAAAACCTATCTGAGTGGCACCATAAGTAAGTAACACAGCAGTAATAGCGTCGTAACCCAGCATTCGCACCAGCGGCACCAGCAAAATAGCAAAGGCCATCGCCTCTTCACCCATGCCAAAAATAGCGCCGCCTAAAGAAAAAAACAGCGCCATTACAGGCAATAACAAACGGGCTTTATGCTGCATTTTGCTGATCAGAAGCTTCAGCAATTCATCCACAGCTCCGGTGCGTAACAACACACCAAAACTGCCGCCGACCAGCAGAATAAAAATAATCACACCTATGGCTGAGCCATTTCTGGAACCCGAGGTCATGCCATCAAAAAAGGCCGTCAACACACCGGTTTTTTCACCATCAGCAAATAAAGCCACAGCCTGAGGCTCGCCGTTATGTGCCATACGGTAACTATCGGCCAGCAACAACTGCCGTCCTGTGTTGGCATCCAGAGCTGTATCAAACTGACCTTGCGGCACAAGCAAGGTCAGCAAGGCTGAACAAAGCAAGACCGCAAATACAATGAGTAAGGTATCTGGCATACGCCAGCCCGTTGCCTTGATGCCGGATGGCAACTCACTCATAAGTCACCTGCAGACTCATAGGCCACCTGTAGACTCATAGACAAGTTCAGGTAACGCCAACGGCCATCTTCGCGCTGACACGCCTGCACCTGACCAGGCAAGGCCTGCCAGACCCGACCATCCACTGCAGCATAAGTATCAGGGGCTACTTTGCTGTTCTCTAGCAGATCTGGCGCTGTGCATTGCAGCTTAGCCTGCTGAATACCTTGCTGGAAAAAGGCGGTATCGCCTGCGAGTAAACGGCTAAACTTCATGCCTGATGCACTCCAGCCTGTGGTTTTATCGCCTTGTTTTACCGCCTTAGCTTTGGCTGCACTGGCATCTGCTATCCAAACCCCACCCCGGCCTTCGACTTGTAACTGTGCTGTATCCGGGTCGATAAAATTAGCCCGCAGCACTGTGGCTTCATCCATACCAAAACCAAAGTCTGTATTGGTATCGATGAGTAAACGTAATAACCGGCCTTCACGGTTGCGCTCACGAAAGTGCGTATCTGTCACACCTAAAGTAAAAGACTGCAGGCCACCAGCCGCTCTGTAAGTTAACCAGCTACCATCCAAATCTGAGCTGCAGCTTTGATGGTAGTGGCACAAAGGTGCATTAGGTTCGGTGGCATAAGCACCGTATTGCAGCGCTTTGACCGTTTGGCCACTGCTGATCATGGGGATCTTTTTCCTGGTATTACCTGACTGCACTGCAGTACCAGCGCTGGAGCCTGCCAGTGGCACTCCGGCATCAATACGCTGATGCAATAGCCTGGCGAGCTCGGTAAATTCGCCCGGCTTTTTCTGCAGGCTGCGCATAGTCAGAGACTGATCGCCGCCGTTAATAAAAATGGCGTCGGCATCCAACAGTAATTGCTTCATCAAATCTGGATTACGGCACATCTTCTGCTGATACGCTGCCAGCTCAGGGTAACGCTCCGATCTTTTGTACTGACCATTCCAGCGGAATCTGTCCTGATCCAACCTATCACAGTTGCCCACTTGCACTAAGGCTGGCTCTATCGGCAGCCAGACCGCATCAGCACCAGCTGCATTAAAGAGTTGCAGGTAATAATCCACCCAATCCATAGGGCTATTGGAGGATGCACTGATCAGCACTAACTTAGGTTTTTGTGCTGTTACTTTAGCAACAGCTGCAGCACCAGAGGTTTTAGCCCGCGCTAGTGCACGGTTTTTCGCTGACTGAATAAAATGCTGAAACATCTGCTGCACATAAAGTTCTGTGCCGTCGAAATAGACTTTCACCTGAGCTGTGCTGCCGTCTTTTAATACAGGCCGCTGCTCAAATACATCATCCAATAAATTCTGCTCGTCATCGGATAGCTCAAAAGACTCAAACTCGCTATACCAGCTATCTTCCGGCCAGTCTTTGTTTTGCATCTGCTCAAGCTTAGTCAGCAGCAGAGGTTTGACTTGCTGCGCTCTGGCCGCTTTCTCCGGCCAATGTGGCAAAGCTGTTAATTCAGCGATGCGTTTAGCATCAGGCTTGAATGTTTTCTGAGTCACGCCCTGATGCCGCTGAAAATAAGCCGCAGCTTCAGCTTGTTTATCCGGCGCACAGCGCTTGAGTTCCACACTGGAACAAATAGGTTCACCGCCACCAAAGAGCCACAGCTCTTTGCCTGAGGTCAGTTCTGCCGCCTGCACTGATGTACACAAGCACAACGCCAGAGGCAGCAGGGTTAGGGATTTCTTGGATGGATTTAGCATCAGATTTGATTCCGTTGCGCCAGTTGCTTCAAGCCTGGCTGTTAAAAAAGCAACACTTCATACCCAATCCCCAAAGTAATTGGAGTTGCAGCGCGGCGACAAACCTTCGAGACCCCGGGAACATAGATCACTATGTGACCGGGGCGAGAAGGCGCAGTCAACAAAGCTGCGGCTTCAAGTACGAAGGAGATTTAGAACGAGTAACGCGCGGTTAAACGCACAGAGCGTGGGCTCTGATAGTTTTGATCGTTCAGGAAGTTAGGGTTTTGGCCTTCATCTTCCAGCGACAAATCGCCTTTCTCATCATATTCAGTGACACGCTGGCTGTTCAGCACGTTAAATACATTGGCTTGCAGCAGTAATCCTTTCATCCATTGTGGACGGTAGGAGAAGCCTAAATCCACAGTGTAAGTCCATGGCGTGCGACCAAACTGGCCACGTTGCGTCAGCTCCTGCTCACCATCCACGTTGCGGCAATACAAGCTGGAGGCTGCATAACGTTCAAACACTTCATACTCATCTTCATCGACGTCAAAGGGTGCATAACCAAAACAGCTAACAGGACGACCGGATTGCACCAGCAAGTTAGCTGATACTTCCATTTCTTCGTTCAGCTCGTAACCACCAAACAACTTAAAGGTATGGCGTCTGTCATTGGATAAATAACCGTCTGTACCATCAACAAATACTTTATGGTCAAAGTCGTTGGTTAAACCCGGTGACTCAGATTCCAGCCAACTGTTGACCAAACCTTCGCTATTGCCCTGACTTTTAGCCCAAACATAACTTCCTTGCATATACCAGCCATTGTCGCTGGCACGTTCAAAGTTAAACTCCAGCGCTTTGTAAGTGCGTTTGTAGTCGGCCAGTTGCAGGTAAGAGTTTGGCACAGTCACCCGTTGCAACACACCATCCCCTGCCACGTCCATATCCATTTCCAGAGCTTCACCCGGGTTCAGGATGATGCAAGTAGATAAGGTATCCGCATCAAAATCTTCAAAACCCTGATCTTCAGCAAAGTCGATAAAGGCCTGACGACCACAGTAGTCGTCCACACCGTTTTTCACTTCACGGTAAATAAAGCTGACACCACCAGTCCATAAGTCGGACAACTCACGCTGATAACCCAAAATGAGTTCGTCTTGCAGCATTGGCTCTAAGTTGGCTGATGCCACAGTGGCCGGATCGGGTGAGCTGTTGCGACCGCTGGTTAAGGTATCGCCCAGCTTTTCACCTAACTGCACCGGAGCCTGAGTAGTGGGGTCGACCACACCGTCATACAGGTAATATTCGGTGGTGACATATTGCCAGTTGGAAGCACGGATATTGGTGTTGGCGGCGATAGGAATATAGTAGCGACCGGCATTAGCATACAGCTTAGAGCTGGCATCGCCTTCTACGTCCCAAACAAAGCCTAAACGTGGAGCAGTCATATCGCTGGCATCAACAAAGGACACGCCGTCGGCATTGAGGTTATCAAAAGACTCGCTGCGAATACCTGCGTACAACATCAGGTTATCTGTGACATAAAAGCTGTCTTCTAAATACAGAGCTGAGTTTTTCACTTCATAGCGGCCTGACGGCGAAGTACGGGTGCGCTTGCGCACCACATGGGCGTTGGCCGGAATATCGACACCGTTCCAGCTGTCTTCAAAATCGACCGGGGTATAACGGCGATAGAATACGCCACCTGAATATTCAGCACCGGCAATACGGGAAGTGAAGGTTTCGTCGTCGTAGCCAAAACGTAAGGTATGTTCACCAATACGCCACTCGGCATCTAAACGCAGCGCTTTACGTTCGTCGTTGTCGGGACCAAATTCCAGCGAACGCACATCGATATTGTTCCAGCAGCCGACATCAATCACATCGTCTGTGTCCTGATCGTAAATATCCACCAAAGGACAATCATCGCCCGCCAGTGGATCAGGCGTAATGTAGTCTGAGTCGTTGGTTAAACGCCCCACCAGCACACCTACTGTAAAATCTTCAGTTAAATGGCCTGTATATTTACCAATCAGAATTTCGCCGCCGTTACGTTCGGTGTAACGCACCCGCTCGTTGCCATGCTTACCGGTAAAATACTCATCATCCGGGTTCAGGTATTCGGTGTAGTCGGTTTCCTCGACATTACGAATGCCTGTCACTTCCAGAATATGGTTGTCGGTAATGTACCAGTCGAACTTAGCCAAACCATTAGGCGAGGTGTTTTCGCCAGCCGTGCTGCGGTCACTTTCATACGAATCAAAACTGTCTTTTTTGCCTTCGAGTAAGCCGTAAAAAAACAGCTTGTCCTGCACAATAGCACCACCACCGGACAAGCTGTAAGACAACTCATCTTGCTCATCGGCCGAACGGTACGCCGAGTAATAACTGCGCTCACCTGCTTCACCACTGCGACTGACTACATCACGACCTGAGGCTGCTAAATCAGCCGGAGACCAGACAGTTGAGCCATTAAATTTCCACTCATTGGTACCACGTTTGGTGACTATATTGACCACACCACCTAAGGCGCGGCCATATTCAGCACCAAAACCACCGGTTTTACTTCCTGCTCGCCAATGGCGTCAAAAGGCACACGGCCATAAGATAAAAAAGTACGGGCGTTGGTCACATCAAAACCATTGATGTAGTAGCCATTTTCCGCCACAGAAGAGCCACCAAAAGACGCCAACTTGCCAAAACCACTGTCACCCCGCACTGTGCCTGGCGCTAATAAAGCTACATCGCTGATATCACGGCCTACAGGCAAACGTTCCATCTGAGCGGCGGTAAATACAGTACTCGACTCAACAGATGAGGTATCAATAGGGCTGATAGTCGAACCCACCACAGCAATACGTTCAGTGGTTTCTTCACTGAAATTGACCGGCGTACCAGTACCTATGGCGACATTGACTTCACGGGTCACGCCATTGGCAACGACCTGATAACGGCCGCTAGGTAACTGGGAGAAATTAAAACGGCCACTGTTGTCTGAGGTCAGTTCGCGTTTTAAGCCTGTTTGTAAGTTTTTCACCGAAATAGTCACACCCTTTTCGGTCTGACCAAAAATAGAACCTACGGATAAATCGGCATACGCCATATTCTGGCTAAGGGCTGCGGTAATCAGCGCAGCCAAAGCGGAACGGCGCAGGCATTTCAGCTTCTGTTGTGTCATGTTGTTAACTCCGGCTTGTTGCTACAGGTCCATGTCCGCCTGTGATTATTATTTTTATCGGGCTTACGTTGTAACAACCGGCCTCTGTGTGCCTTTGCTATTACTGCCCTGGTCTGGTTTTGATTTCACTTTGATAATAGAGAGTAAAAGCCAAAGCTTATATATCCTGTTGGGGGTAGAAGCAGGTGGTTTAAAGCAGCCAGACAGAAGCAAAGGCTACCCAGAAAGCAGTAGTTTATTTTTTAGACACTGCCACAGGGGTATTGATAGTACCCCAAAGTAATTGCAGTCACAGCGAGGCGACAAGCTCGCGAGACCCCAGGAGCATAGATACACTATGTGACTGGGGCGAGCCTTATTCTGTAATAATCATGCAGTCAACAAAGTTGTGGCTTCAAGTACGAAGGGGTTGGTGGCTTTGCTGGTAGAGCTGGAGTGGATCGGTATTCTCTTCAGGCCGGGCAAAAGGAATACAGTTGATAAATAACGAAAACAGCTCAGCCTGTGAGCCAATTTCCAGCTTGCGGTAAATATTCTTGCGGTGAATTTTCACTGTGCCATCTGAGGTATTTAGCTTCTCCGCCGTTAAAGCCGACGAATAACCACGCAGCATATACAGCAGCACATCACGCTCTCTTTTGGTCAGCAAAGAACTGGCAAAATGACTTAAGGTACATTCCACCTGCTGGTGAGTTTTATCATCCGGATTAGCCAGCGGCAACGCAGCGGCCAGTTGATAATGTTTGGCCAAAGCTTCAGATAAAATCGGCAACACCATATTCAGCGCGGTTAAATCGGCAGCAGTAAATTCGCTGCTATGAATATTACGCTGCATAAAAAACACCAGTGCCGAGTCCTCATCAATACGCCACAACACATCAATAGAATCGGCCACACCGGTTTTGGAATAAAAGGTTTCGTAGTATTCGCTGGAATAAAAATCATCAGGCGCCACATCACGCAGCCAATAAGCACCTGTAGGGCAACCTGCTAAAAACAGCCGGTACTGAGGGTCAAGCGCATAAGGCCCTGTGGAATAAATATCAGCCGAGACTTTACGATCCACAGGGTAAACGGTGCAATAAACTCAAAGGCTTACGCTGGCGGTAAAACACCAGCACCCCACAAGAATCGGTAGGACACACAGCTTCCAGCACATCCATCACAGCGGTACTGAAATCAGCATTGCCTAAACAGCGCCACAGATTAGAAAACGCAGTGATCACTTTGTCATCAAACATCAGCCCCAAAGCAGGCCGATACACTTTACCCTTCACCGACTCCATACCCACCTCAAGCCGAACGTCCAACGCCAGCACTGAACACTTTTATCTGATATCACAGTGTTTTACTGTGATATCAATACCTTCCCATAGCATTGAAAGTTACATATTTTTGGCAAGCACACAAGATGACAAATAGGGAATTCTGTTGCCTTTGGGACAAAGCCACAGCTTCTGCGGCAAAAGCGCTGCTTTGAGTAGAAGTTGGTTAATTTTTGCGCCGTCAAACCCAAGCAACAGAATTAGGCCAAATGCTGGCTGGACAATAACCACAAAGCCCCATAAAATGCCCACCGTTGCGCACCCGTAGCTCAGCTGGATAGAGCGCTGCCCTCCGGAGGCAGAGGTCCCGCGTTCGAATCGCGGCGGGTGCACCATACAAATCAACCACTTAGAGGAAACTCAAGTGGTTTTTTTATGTTTGGTGACCAAACGGTGACCATGGCGTGACCACTCATGTTTTCACCACCCTTTTCTAACTTCATAAAATGACCTTTGCTCCGAAAGCTCATACCCCAATAGAAGTCACCGTAGAGGAGTAAAATTATGCCTCACATTTTTCATAACAGCTCAGTGAGCGATTCCCCGAAGTAACACTTTAATCACTGCTTTTCACTGAAAGCAGACGTTTGCCGACAAAACTGAATTGGGCGCTCTCGCAAATTTCGAGACCTCAACTCGCTGCTAGAATTTTTAAAAAGCCTCCATCACTAATTTTTCGTTTCAAGAGATCTCTGCGTTTAATTTGTATCGCTGTGACCAAAAGTGACAACATTACCCAAACAGGCCTGTCACCTATCGCCGATGAAGCAATAACGATGATCCAATCGCTGTATGTGATTGAAAAAAAGCTCGTGGTCAACCACCGAATGAACGACAACACATGCGAGCGCCCCGATCTTTGTAACAAACCATCTAAGCGAACCAACTATCGACAGACAAACCTCAGCCACTTTGTTAGAATCATCAAGATTTTAGAAACACAATGTTGAACATTGCTCATCTGTAACTAAGGAGTCCTTGTATGAAATATTCACTTGTTCCGCTGATTTGTGCTATCGCCGTGCTTGCCGGTTGTGCCAAAGAATCTGAAGTGCAATGCACCACCGCCGCCAAAGAAACCTGGCAAAGTGAGCAAAGTTTTCAAGATGCCTTAATTGCCAAAGGCTTTGTGATTGATCAATTTAAAGTCACCCCGGGCAATTGTTATGAAATTTATGGCAAAAACCCACAGCAAGAAAAAGTCGAAATCTACTTTAACCCGGTAGATGCTGCGGTGGTGAAAGAAGAGAAAAAGTGAAGGACAACAAAGGTTCTGAGCTGATGATTTGGGACCCAGTGTTGCGTCTGCTGCACTGGGTTGCTGTTTTGATGTTCGTGTTGAATTATTGGATCTTCGAAACCGGTAGTTTTTGGCATAAAGCTGCAGGGTATACACTGTTTCTGGTGGTGATCATCCGACTGCTATGGGGAAGATTGGGTCCCCACAATGCACGTTTTTCGATCAGTGCTTTAGATAAAGCACATTGGCGAGCCCATTTTAATCATCTTCGGCATCGGCAAGTTGACCCCGACTCCGGGCATAATCCATTTGGCTATTTGTGGCTGTATCTCTCTCTGCTGCTGTTTAGTGCTTTAACGACAACAGGCTTTTTACTCGAAGAAATTGATTATTTCTTTGGCAGCGACGCACTCGAAACCCTGCACGGACGATTGGCAGATGGCTTATTTGTCCTCGCTTGTGTGCATGTGGTTGCGGTATTAGGTTTACAATGGTGGGGCCGCATCGCCTTGATCAAACCGATGATCACTGGCAAACGAAAACGCTAAGCTGCTGCATTCGATACGTGGCGCTTCAGTGTGCCTATATAGCGCAAATTCTCTTCGAGACTTTTAACTCACCTGAACTCAGGTGAACCAACCTTTTTTACAGGTCATTCATCGGATTGCTTTCGATCCGACTGAAACAGCCCCCATTTAGTTAGCATTAAATGCATGATGCTTCATACATGCTACTTTACGCATTCAACTGTCTGCATCCAACGTAAAGTAGCGCCGTCTTTTTAACTATCAGGAGTGTTTTATGCGTCAATTAAGTCCTTTATTAGCACTGAGTGTTTTGGTTGGCATGACCGGTTGTGGTTATTTGGGTGAAGATCCGAAAAATGCCCAAGAACAACAATGGCTGATGCAAGATCCGGAAATGGCAAAAGCCATCGCCCAAATTCGTGAACAAGGGCTGCAAGCGGTAGCGCAAAGTGCGGAATCTGGAACTGTTGCAGCTTGTGTCGCCAAAAACTTGGCGGCCGATCCGATGGGAAAATTGATTTCTGTCGAAGGTGCCTTGGTTGAATCAGCGCAAGTAGCAAAATTACTGGCTGATATGGAACAGCTGTTTTCCGAAGAAATCAGTTTAAATACCGTGACATCGATGCTGGAACAAGGCGCCGATGTGGCGGCATATGCGAAAACGATCATCAGCCAACAAGGCTTTGAACAGGCCATGCAAACCTTAACCACCTTGGCACAGCAAACCCAAAACTTTGCGACGCAAGATTTGGGTGGCCATTTGCAAGAAGTGATCAGCAGCTGTAAGCCAGCCACCGAGCAACCGGCAGCTGAACCAGCAACGCAAAGCTAATCGTCCGTGCAGCCGATGGGACACACCTGCTGAGCCTGCGCAGTGGTTATTAAATGTTGCGCTAGCTAACTGTAACGATAGTTAACTGCAGCGAATGACTCAGCTGTGATGTCCTGTAAAAGTGCTCAAACCGTTGGATGAGCCGAGCCCGCTGCCCATCCAAATTTTGTTGATCAGATAACATACTCCGGTTAACAGCGGTCGCATACCATTGTATTAACTTGAGACGTGTACTAAACCAATAGCGAACGTCCGCAAATAAGGCAAAGCCAACATTCGTTTTTTTGTGAACCTCAATTTTTTGCAACAGCTATTCGCCCTTGGTGAACTAATGATTCACGTTAATAACTGTTAAAATGCCTTTATTCATAAGCATCCGTTGCGTAGCTGTTCAGCTGGCACAGGCTTTCCAAGCAAATACCCCTGAAATGACTGACAACCGGACTTAATTAAGAATTCCAGTTGCTCCTCTGTTTCAACACCTTCAGCGACGACTTCTAACTTCAAAGTTGAAGCCAGTGATAATATTGTAGCGACTACTGCAGCATCTTCTTGAGAGTTGATCATATTCTCAACAAATGAGCGGTCAATTTTCAGCGTATCTATAGGCAGTTTAGTCAGATAGTTGAGTGATGAATAACCAGTACCAAAATCATCCAGTGAGAAGCGGATCCCCAGTGTACGCAGTTCTTTCATGGCTTTAATGGTTTCATCTACATTCACCTGCAACATACTTTCCGTTATTTCCAGCTTTAATCGGTATGGATTAGCCCCATGTTCTTTTAACGCCATTTTTACTGTTTCAACGAAGTTTGGCTGTTGCAATTGTCTTGCGCTTACGTTGACTGCGACAGTCCAGGCAGAGCGGCATTCATCTAACGACCACATAAACAGCTGCTTACATGCAGTGTGCAATACCCAGTTTCCAATATCTAAAATGAGATTAGATTGTTCAGCCAAATGTATAAACTGTGCTGGAGATACCATACCTAGTGTTTTACTGTTCCAGCGGATTAATGCCTCGCTACCCACAGTGGTTTTATTCTTGTTATAAATAGGCTGATAGAACAGCTTAAACTCGTGTTGATGAGTTGCAAGGCTCAGTTCTCGAAGCATTTCATTGCGTTTGTTTAGTTCAGCTTGTAATTCAGGGTCGAAGAAACTGACCTGATTTTTGCCGTGAGCTTTTGACTGATACATAGCAATATCAGCTTGTTTTAAGAATTCAGAAGCGTCATGTTCGGAGCAATCGAATAATGCGACACCTATACTCGGCGTAATACTCAGGCTTTGGCCATCAAGAAGGTAAGGTTCAGTTAATGCTGCTCGAATTTGTTCTGCTTGTGCAGCTACTTTGATAGAAGCGTTTGATTTAGTCTGCTCAACACCAGCGATTAAAAGAACAAATTCATCACCACCCAGCCTCGCTGCTGTCTGATTTAATCCTGTTTGTTGCTGCAGTCGCGAACCAACCTGCTTTAACAGCTCGTCACCCGCAGTATGGCCTAAGGAATCATTTATATCTTTGAAGTTATCAAGGTCGATGAGCAATAATGCATGTACAGCCGGAGCAGCATTGCTAGCATTATTTAATATCTTCTCCAATTTCTCCTTCAATAAGCGCCTGTTTGGTAACGAAGTCAACTCGTCGTAATAGGCCAGTCGTTGCGCTTCCTGTTCGGCAAATTTACGTTCCGTGATATCAGCTCTAATCGCGATGTAGTGAGTTGGCTTCCCGTTTTTATCCACATACGGCACTATGGTCGTGTTCACCCAATACAATGAACCGTCTTTTGCTTTGTTGCATATTTCACCATGCCATATTCTTCCTGTGGCTATAGTGTTCCACATCTCCTTAAAAAAGCCTGGAGGATGAACTTTTGAGTTAATTAACTGATGCGTATTACCAACCAGTTCATCTCTTGAGTATTGAGAAATCTCACAAAACTTATTATTAACCGAGGTAATTACGCCTTTAGCATCGGTAAACGCAACTATGGCATGTTCATCCAGTGCTTTACGGAGCTTTTCGGTTTCCTGCAACGCCGCTAATTTTATCCGTTCAGCGGTTTCCTTCTCCGTTGTATCAACAACTAAGCAAAGTACAGTTTCTATTTTATCTTCAGTATTTTTTTCTGGCACCATAATCACTTGGCGGTGAACTGTGGTGTTATTTGAGTAAGTGTATTCGAATTGAAACTCAACTTTATGGGCTGATAGCGCTTGCTCAAGGTGTGTCAGCATCAGTTCTAGCACTTCTTTAGGTAATGAATCACGAATGTTTCGCCCTATTTGAGGTGTATCAAAGATGTATGAAATATTTTGCATATATGGGTTGATATACAGGTAGTTGAATGAACTATCAAACCGCATAATCCCCAAAGGAATATTGGATAAAATAGTGTTTAGTTCCGTATCTTTTTTATAGATTTTTGCTTCGGCCAATCTTGCTAACTGATAGGGACGCTTGAGCTCAGTCCAGTAAATTGCTCTGTAAATGAATACAGCTGAAAGTATTTTAAATAAGTGCCCAATAAGTAGGCTGTAGTCTGATGGCGTTGCATAGTTTGTGAGTGTTAATGCACAAAGCGCCATTGAGTAACATGAGCCAGCGAAATATAAATACTGACCACGCTGACTATGCTTGTATTGCTTGAGAAAAATTAACGCCAACACTGAATTGCCAATAAAAAGGACATATTCAAAGTTTGTCTTAAACTGAGTAACTCCAGTTCCTGGTATAAAAGTGGCTGGAAAACTATCTAAGTGATAAAGCCCTACGTAGCCGATAAGAGCGGCAAGTAGCATTGCAGCCGATAGCCATATTAATTTATGACCATGCAGCTTTAAGTGAAAGGAGATTGCTACCATGGCCATTAATTCTAGTGTCCTTGATGACAGCCAGAAAAAAATCGCTTTTTCGGTGGAGCTTTCTGTTATGAATATCGGCATACCTTGGTATGACAGCGAATGAATGTAATCAAGTAATGCAATCGTTGTGAAACTAAAGACAATCGTATTGGTAAAGCGACTTTTGGTTTCGTCCACCCGTTGAAACAAGATGGCGACAATTGAGACCGACACAAAAATAGAGGCAAGCTCTAATGTCAGATGAGTCAGCCACAAATGGTCAGCATCTAAACGGCCAAAATGGTCGGGCAAAGCTGAGACTGATGCAAGCGCAAGGCTTAAGGTCACTAGCAAAAAAAGTAGCAATGGCGCACTGCTGAACAGCCCCAATCTCATCGAGTAACCTCTATATCGAATACTACGAATAAATGACTTTGTAATTTAGCCAAGCGACTAGCGTTTGAAACGCACCACCAGTTCGTGCAATTCATCCGCTGTAGTTTTTAGCAAAGTAATAGAGTCAGAAGTATGATTTGCACTGTCTGAGCTTGTGCCGGCTAAATCAGAGATGTTCACCACTTGTCTATTAATATCATCAGCTACATGAGCCTGCTCCTCCACTGCTGCAGCCATTTGGGTCGACATGTGCGCTATTTGTTCTACTGCGTCCGAAATACCATTAAGCATCTTGCCACTCTCTAACACCTTTAACAGACCTTCATCTGCTGCTTGCGTACCTAAATTTGCAGTATCTACTGCATTTTGTGCCTTAGACGTTAGCTGCTGCACAATAGAGTAAATTTCGCGGGTGGATTCTTGCGTGCGTTTTGCTAGGTTACGTACCTCATCGGCGACTACCGCAAAACCTCGGCCTTGCTCACCAGCTCTTGCTGCCTCTATGGCTGCATTAAGCGCTAGTAAGTTGGTTTGATCTGCAATTTGTTCGATGATTTGAGCCGCTTGTGCAATGAGACTGGTTTGCTCTGATACTTCCGCTACTGATGTACTGATATCCGATACCGTATCTCTGAGCTTTTGAATGGATTGGCGCGTGACTTCGGCCACTTCATTGCCTTTGACAGCCAAATCATTGGCAATATCTGCGTGACTGGCAGTGTCAGACACATGCTTAGATACCTCCGCTATGGTCGTGGTCATTTCATTCATCGCTGTTGCTACTTGAAATGTTTCTGCTTGTTGCCTTTCTATCTCACTGCAAGTTTTCAGCGTGAGTTGATAGCCTTGTTCTGACTCTTTTGCCACATTAAGCGCCGCATTTTCGATTCGGGTAATTATTGTTCCTAGATGTGCAGTCTGGCTTAATATTGCAACTTTTAATAAACCAAGTGTGCCATGAGAGTCTGTATATGTTTGTGCTGCTAGTTCATGTGAAAAGCTACTTGCCAGCATTTCATTTAGCGATTGGAGCGTGCGTTGATTTTTTAGCGATACCAACACGGCATAAATTAAAACAGAAGGCACAAGTAGTAATTCAGATAACGTTTGAAAGCCCGCTAACAATAGAACCGAGCACAGCACCAGTGCAGTGATAAGTACCCAGTTCGTTTTCGATATCAAAGGAGCTTTGGCTAATGGTTTTCCGGCATTAATTTTTGCATAAAGCGCCTCTGCTCTGACAACGTCTTCGCGCTTAGGGCAAGAGCGTACCGATTCATAACCTACAACCCTGCCTTTTTCAGTGACCGGTGTGACATAAGCATCTACCCAATAATAATCACCATTTTTACAACGATTCTTGACCAAACCCATCCATGGTTTTCCTGCTTTGAGGTGAGTCCACATCACTTCAAATGCCGCCGCTGGCATTTCTGGGTGCCGGACAAGATTATGTGGTTTACCAATCAGCTCATTTTTTTCATAACCACTCACCTCAACGAAGTCATCGTTGCATTCGATAATAGTGCCTTTGGTATCGGTTACTGAAATCAATTTGGTTGTAACAGGAAAAGTTCTTTCGTTTCGAGTGATTGGCTGATTATTTCGCATGGATACTCTTGTATAACACCGCTTTAAATAACCATAGTCTAATATTGATTAGGTAGGTGTTGCTAATTAAATTTGAGTATTTTTAAGCCAAAAATGAAGATTTACAAATGCCGTTTCATTTGGAGGTAATTTGTTGTTTTTTATGTACTTTAAAAGTGAAATCAGTGTGTCAGAAAAGCAGTTTACCAAGGAGTGACTCTAAGTAGACTGAATATTCCTCGTAATTAAAAGGCGAATTCGCGATGCCCATTATTGGAACGAGGCCGTTAATTATGCTCGTGATCGTCAACAAGGCATAAATAGTTTGAGATTGCTTTTCAGTTCCTTCGTTGCCTGAGAGCCGAAGATGCACCTCTACAGGCATTTTATAGAGCTGTGCGAGGTGTTTTGCTATATTCGTGTTTCCTAATGCATTACTCCATATAAAAATCATGATTTTAACGAGTTTAGGGCTTCGAGCGTCCTCTAGCAGAAATCTCAGGAATTTTTTCGAGATCAGCTCTCCTTTGTTTTTTCCCGATTCAAAGTCGAAGTTTGAAGTAGATGTGTATCTAAGGATCAGTCGTTCAACGACTGACTCCACCAAGTCCTCACGTCTTGGATAGTAATAAGTGACATTACCCTGCGATATCCCCAAAGCTTTGGCGACTTTAGCCACTGAAAAATGCATAGGATCGCCTGTCTCAATGAGGTTTATTGCAGCATTAATAATGTGCTCTTTCATTTATAAGCAGTCCATCAGCAGATAAAACATTCTCAGTTGACAAGTTTAGCATTCTAGACTTTTTAGTTCGTTTTTTTACTGATCCCAGTCAATTGCGTATTCTGTTTTATCTGAACACCGATTCTGGTGATTGTGAACACCAGTTTTTTCCCGAGTTGGGCTCAGCTCCTTTTTAGCTCAGGTGTTCATTTTCAGTCAATTCACTTTTGTCTTTTCGCATTGATTCTCCCTTTAATTTCAATCGGTGGGCGTTGTGCATCAGTCGGTCCAGGATGGCATCGGCCAGCGTGTTATCTCCTATCGCCTGATACCATTCTTCTGTTGGCAACTGGCTCACCATGATGGTGGATGCGTGTTGGTGCCGATCGCCCATGATTTCCATCAGATCGTTGCGCTGTGTGGCCTTGAGTGGTTCCAGGCCCCAGTCGTCCAGGATAAGCACGTCATACTTAGCAATGTGTTTCAGTGCCTTACTGTAAGTGCCATCCGCTTTTTGTTGATTCAGTTCCAGCAGTAAACGTGATAACCGGTAGTACTTTGCACTGTGGCCTTTTAGGATGGCGCTGTGTGCTAAGGCACACGCCAGATAGGTTTTGCCGCTGCCGCAGGGGCCGGTGATCAGGATGTTTTGTTGTTTGTTCACCCAGCCACTGCTGAGCAAACCGCTCATCACCGATTGGCTCAGCCCGCGCGGGTGTTCGTAGTTGATGTCGCGGGCATTGGCCTGCACTTTGAGGGTGGCGCTGGTCAGCAGCCGTAGTTGCTTGCGGTTATCCCGGCTTTGATGTTCATGGTCTATCAGCAGTTGTAGCCGCTCTTCGAACGACAGCCCCTGATAGGTGCCGGGTTGTTCCAGTTGCTGCAGCAAGGCCTGCGCCATGCCTGTCAGTTTCAGTTGTCGTAATAAAGTGATGTTTTGTTGGTTCATAGTGGTCTCTGTTAATGGAAGCTTTGGGGGCCACGGATGTTTTCGTGGTGCTGGGGTAATGCAGGTAATTTTTCGTCTTCGGTGACCACGGTATCCAGATTGCTACACAGGATAGCTTTGATGTTTTTCAGGCGATTGAGTTGATGGGTGTTGGCAATCGCACAGGCTTGATTCAGCCGCTCTGGTGGATACTGACGGGTCAGGTTGAGCAATCCAAGACAGACCCGGTAGCCTTGCTGTTCATGCGTTTTACTGTCCAGCACCCGAACCACCCAGTCGAGGGTATCCTGGCCGATGTCTTTGGCCCAGTTCATCAACCGGCCACGGGACCACTGGTGGTGTTTTTCATGCCGGGTGGGCATATGCTCTGCCTGGGTACTCATGCCACGCCGGTTCACTCGCGGATGACTGGCCACCCGCTTATTCTGGAAGTACAGCGTGATAAGGCGGTCAGTGGCGTGCAGTTCTAACTTTTCTCCCACCAGATGATGCGGTGCTGAGTACAGGTGCTCGCCATACTGCACGTGGTAATCGATGTTCAGTTTGACCTGTTTAATCTCAGTGTACTGATAGACTTCACGCGGCAAGTTGCCAAGTGCCGGTTTATCCAGCTGTTCAAACCATTCCCGGCGGTTGCCGCTAAATTGCTTGAAGGGCCGTTCATTCACCTCCTGCAGCAGTGCTTTGATGCAGTGATTAAGCTCCGCCAGCGAGAAGAAGGTGTGATGGCGCAGCCGGGCTAAAATCCAGCGTTCAATCACCTGCACGCCCACTTCCGCTTTGGCTTTATCCTGAGGTTTATAGGGTCTGGCGGGCATGATGGCACAGTCGTAATGATGAGCCAGTTGCTGGTAGGCAGGATTGAGGTCCGGGTCATAGCGGCAGGCTTTGCTGACGCCACTTTTGAGGTTATCCGGCACAATCAGGCGGGGCACACCACCGAAGAAGCTGAAGGCTCTGGCATGGCTGCCTAGCCAATCCGGTAAAGTTTGACTTAAGGTGGCTTCCGCATAGGTGTAATTGGACGCCCCAAGGACAGCTACAAACACCTGGGCAAAGCGGATTTCACCTGTACTGCCACAGACCACAGGCACGGTCTGTCCGGCGTAATCGACAAACAGGGTTTCCCCTGCCACATGATGCTGACGCATCGAGCGGCGCTGTTTTTTCTGCCACTGTTGGTACAAATGGCAATACTGCGGGTAGCTGTAACTGCGGTTGGGGTACTGCTGGGTGTATTCCTCCCACAACAGATGTTTAGTGACACCGGCTTTACGCAGCTCTTTGTGCACAGCGCACCAATCGGGTAGTTCCAGCCGTGTGGAGACTTGAGCATCGGCCTGAGGGTAAAACCGCCGGGCCAGTTCGCTGTCGTCCAGTATACAAATCAAGGGCCAGGTGATGCCGTTTTGCTCGGCCGTAGTGGCTACTTTTTGGATAGCGCCGATGCTGATACGCAGGCTATCGCGGATTTGTCGGATGGACAGGCCTGCATAGAGGCGCAGTCTTAGGATTTCACGAAGTTTACGCATTGAAGTTCTCTGTCTGGGCATAACCGTATCCATCTGAAAATGGACAGGTTATCAGTGACAACAATCAACGCGGGAAAAGCATTCTGGCTGACGGATCCCCACAAACCCTATAATCATATCAATAACTTACAGATTTAATACT